>DASSPO010000068.1:0-6816 GCA_035699585.1 Bauldia sp. | reverse complement strand
GTGAATGCCGGCATCCCGGCCTACGAGGCTGCCCTCAAGGAGGCCGGCATCGACTACACGATCTATGTCTACGAGGGCGTGAACCACGCCTTCAACAACGACACCTCCGAAGCGCGATACGACAAGGAGGCGGCGACGCTTGCTTGGTCGCGCACCGTGGGTTTCCTCAAGGAAGCCCTCAACTGACCTCCGCGCGACCGGGGGAGGGAGCCGCCCTCGGGCGGCTCTCTCTTCTTGTCAAGGCGCCCCGCCTCCGACAAACTTTCGCCGCCGATTTGGCAGGTAATCCACGAACGAGGGGATGGTTCGGCCGGGAGGAGGCCGGGTGGGCGGCGATGGTGCCACTCTCCGGCATAGACACGGAGGTTCGTCCCATGTCGTTTCGTCGAATCGCTATCCTGACGGCGTTGGCAGCAGGCTTGCTGACCGCCGCCGCTGCCGAGGCCGCATACACCACCGGGGCGGTCAACCTTCGCGCCGGCCCTGGCACCCGGTATCCGGTCATCACCACAGCGCCCCCTGGCGCCTTCGTCCGCGTCCGCAACTGCGGCGGCAGTTGGTGCAAGGTGAATTACCGCGGCATCGCGGGCTGGATGTCGGCGAGCTACATTTCGGATGGTGGGCCGCGCTACTACTATCCGCCGCGCTACATCTATCGGCCGCCGCCACCACCGCCGGTCTACTACTACCCCCGCCCGTACTACTACCCTTACGGATATCCGCGCTATTGGCGTCCAGGGCCCTCCTGGGGCGTCTGGTTCGGCTTCAGCGGATAGGCGGCAGGAATCCGCGCGGACTTTGACTGCTTGTCGCTTCGGTCGTGAAGCGAGACACCGAGTGCGAGGTGCGTTTCGCGCGACGACTGCTCGACATGCCCTGCGCATTGACAAGACGAAGTCGATCGCCGGTGTTGCTGCCCGTCGGACAGCATCGGTGTTGTGTGGCGAGCCGACGACTTGATCATTGGTGAGAGATCGTCGCGATGACGCGAGTTCACGCCAACCACCACAGTCGAGTGACGTCATTGCGCAACGTCATCTCGGCGATGATCGCCGTTGCCTCGTCTCTGCGTGTGATGCATCGCGAATAGTCCGAGGCGACGTTGTCGTTTCACTGTCAATTAGCGCGATATTAACCGGCAATCTGAATTACAATGTTGCCGCGGGTCGATTCGCGATCCGGCAATGAGAGGAGAACTACCTTGGCTAAGACTGCAACGCGCAAGCCGGCCGCTAAGAAGGCTCCGGCGAAGAAGCCCGCAGCGAAGAAAGCTCCGGCGAAGAAGCCGGCTGCGAAGAAGAGCACCACCAAGAAGGCGCCGGCAAAGAAGAAGTAGTCCGGGCGCCGGACTGAGCATTCTCGCTCCCGCTCGCCGTCGCGATCGACTCTCGCACGAGCGGTCGCGCGGCGACCGGAGCGAAGTCTAACAGGGGCATCCTCCCAACAAGAGATGCCCCGATTTGTTTCGAGACTTACCCTCCCGAGATTTCGGTCGTGTGACAAGGTCGCGTCGACCTTGGTTCCGATGCGTGCCAGCGCGAAGCACCGCTTCGTTATGCTTTCCATAAGTGTTTGAATCTGCGCTATTTCTTGTCGCAGCCGCGATCGGCTTTATCCCGCATCACGTCCCTATCCATCGCGCCATGAACCGTTGGGAAAGCATGTCGTGAGTGTGACCCGCGACATGCGAAGGACGAGCGTCCCGGGATGCTATGATGCCGGGTGCCATGATGAATGACTTCAACGCGCGCGAAGTGAGCGGAGAGATCGTTCGTCTGCTTGCGCATATCGTATCGGGGTACGCGACGATCACGCGTGGCGATGGCAATCGCCGCCGTGTGGGGTTGCTCGGCTCGATCGCTCGCAGCACTATAATGTTGCCGACCGGCGTTTCTCTTTCGGAGCGAATTCGACACCGCGCCAGCGACCGACGACACAGCAAGGGAGACGATCCCGGAATGCACGATCGCGACATGGCGGGCATTGGAGCGGGGGCTCAATCGAATGGAGGCCAATCATGCGCGTGGTTCCTGTCGTACCACTCCTCATCGTCGGGGCATGGGCGGCGAACGGTCACGCCGCCGATCTCACGGCACGTGCGAGCTTCACCTGCAATCTGGGCAAGACCATCGAGGCCCATTTCTATTCCGACTTCGTGCAGCTGCAGTTGAGCGACGGTAGAAGCATGAGGCTGCCGCAGGCGCTATCGGGTTCAGGCGCTCGATACGCGACTGCCGATGAGTCGATCGTCTTCTGGAACAAGGGAAACACCGCCTTCATCACCGAAGGCGATCCGGCCGTCGACACCTATTCCGGCTGTATCGTGGTCAGCGATATGGTGCCGGATCCTGACTGGCTTGCCTTCGCCAGCTCGGAACTCGGCTTCTCGCTTCGCTATCCGCCCGGATATGCCGTCGATGGGGGCTACGTGTTCGACGGCTTCGGTCCGGGTCGGGACATCGCGGGCGTTGCGTTCACCATTCCCGAGGCTATGACCACCGGGACGAACCTGGCCGCCGACACCAGGCTGTCGGTTGAGACGATGCCCAACGCGCCGGCGTGCGTCGCCACCGCCTTCATCCCCGGACCCGCCGAGAACGTCAGGATCCTGACCGAGAACAACACCGACTATTCGGTGGCCGAAAGCTCCGAGGCGGGAGCGGGCAACGTCTTCGATACCACCGTCTACGCGCTGCTCGGCACTTCACCCTGCCTGGCTGTTCGCTATTTTGTCCACTCCGCCAATATCGACAACTTCGATCCGGGAACGGTCACGCAGTTCGACCGCAATGCGCTGATCGCGGAGTTCGACGCGATCCGGAAGACGCTGGTGGTCGGGCAATAGATGGACCGGCCGACGTCGGCGGGCGTAGCCATGCGCGTCGTCGGCATCGTGCTCGCGGGCGGACGGTCGCGGAGGATGAAGGGTGGCGACAAGTCATTCGCCAAGCTCGCCGGTCGGCCGTTGGTCGAGCACGTCGTCAGCCGGCTTCTGCCGCAGGTCAGCGTGCTGGTCGTCAGCGCTAACGGGCCGCCTGAGCAATACGCTTCCCTGGGCGTGCCGATCATTGCCGATACGATCCCCGACCGTGCCGGTCCGCTTGCCGGACTCCTGGCCGGTTTCCTGTGGGCTCAAGCCAACGAGCCGTCGGCGACCCACGTTGTGACGGCCGCCGTCGACACGCCCTTTTTCCCGACCGACCTCGTTGAGCGCCTGTCTTCGGCCGCAGGCCCGAACGGAACCGCCATGGCTTTCAGCGCGGGGCGTCCGCATCCGGTCTTCGCTTTGGTTCCCGTATCCGCGGCCGACGACCTCCGCGCATTCATCACGAGCGGCGCTTCGCTCAGGGTTGGCGACTGGCTTGGGCGCCGTGGTGTCCGCGAAGTTCACTTTCCCATCGCGGCGGACGGGTTCGATCCGTTCTTCAACCTCAACACGCCCGCCGACCTCGCCCGCGCCGAGGAGATGCACCGCCGGTTGCGCGTTTCCCGGACTTGATGGGAGAATGCGTCAGGTCGCCCGCTGAGCATGTTCAGCGGACCCTTCGGATGAGACAGGAGAATCGGATCAATGGGAGTGCACAGATCATGCGTACGATGAGGACAATTATCGCAAGTGCGGTCGCGCTTGCAGTGTTGACCGGACTTGCATCCGCCAAGGAATGGACAACGGTGCGGATCGGCACCGAGGGTGCATATCCGCCGTTCAATTTCATCGACTCCAATGGCGAGCTCCAGGGCTTCGACGTCGATATCGCCAAGGCGCTCTGCGAGAAAATGAAGGTCGAATGCACCTTCGTCGCGCAGGATTGGGACGGTATCATCCCGGCGCTGACGGCAGGAAAATATGACGCAATCGTCGCGTCGATGTCGATCACCGACGAGCGGAAGCAGGTCGTCGACTTCACAGACAAGTACTATACCAACGCGCTGACCTTCGTGGCGCCCAAGGACACCGATATCACCGACGTCTCACCACAGGGGCTCGCCGGCAAGATGCTCGGCGCCCAGAGTTCGACGGTGTCGGCCCAGTTCCTCGAGGACAAATACGGCGACTCGGACATCAAGCTCTATCCGACGCAGGACGACGCCTATCTCGATCTCGCGTCAGGCAGGGTCGATGCCGTGCTCGCCGATGTCGGTCCGTCGAACCTTTGGCTCGCCGGCGAGGATGGCCAGTGCTGCGCCTTTGTCGGCGAGGCGGTGGTCAAGGACGATGCGATCGGCATCGCGGTCCGCAAGGAAGACACGGATCTCAAGGAGATGTTCAACAAGGCTCTTGCCGAGATCATCGCGGACGGAACGTACGAGAAGATCAACGAGAAATACTTCCCGTTCTCGATCTATTGAGCCGGTAGGCCCCGCAGCGTCGATCGCTGACGCAGCGGGGCTCGCCGTTCTGGGGGCACTGACGATTGGGGGAGCTTCTTCGGCTGCTCAGTTTCGGCCCCGACGGCTGGGGCGACGAGATCGCATCCGGCGCGTGGCTGACGATCCGCCTCGCCCTCGCCACGCTGCCCTTCGGCATCGCCCTCGGTTTCGTTGCTGCGCTCGCGAGAAACTCCTACCGGCCGGCGCTCAGGATTGCGGGCGTCGTCTTCGGCACGCTGTTCAGGGCGCTGCCGGAGCTTCTGACTCTGCTTCTTGTGTACTACGGCGGCCAGGCTCTGCTCAGCGGCATCGCAGGTACCGCGATTGAGGTAAGCGCTTTCGTTGCCGGCATCGTCGCCCTTGGCCTCGTCTTCTCGGCTTACGCCAGCGAAGTCTTCCTGGGCGCGCTCCGCGCCATAAGCCGCGGCCAGTACGAGGCGGGCTACGCCCTGGGCCTCAGGCCATTCACCGTCCTGCGTCTCATCATCTTGCCGCAACTCGTTCGGCTAGCGCTGCCGGGGCTTGCCAATCTCTGGCTGGTCCTCCTCAAGGACACCTCGCTCGTGTCGGTGATCGCCTTGAACGACCTCCTTCGCGAAACGTCGGTGGCGGTGCGCGCGACCAAGGAGCCGTTCTTCTTCTACCTGGTCGCCTGCCTGGTCTACCTCGCAATGTCGATGATCTCTTCGGTCGGCACCGCCCGCATCGAGCGCTGGTCGGAACGGGGGACGTCCCGGTCATGAGCGCGGAGCTTCTCGAGCGTTATGGCGTTCGCATGCTCGAGGGTCTGCTCGTCACCGTCGAACTCGTGCTGATCTCGGTGACGCTTGGGGCGATCCTGGCGCTGCCGATCGCGTTGGCGCGGCTGTCACCGAACCTTGCGCTTCGCGGCTTCTCCTTCGGGTACGTCTATTTCTTCCGCGGCACCCCGCTGCTCGCACAGCTTTTTCTCGTCTACTACGGCAGCGGCCAGTTTCGTCACGTCTTCGAGTCGATCGGTCTCTGGTGGTTCTTTCGAGACGCGTTCTACTGCTGCCTCCTGACGTTCACCCTCAACACGGCGGCCTATCAGGCCGAGATTCTCCGCGGCGCAATGGCGTCCGTGCCGCGCGGCCAGCGCGAGGCGGCCATGGCGTTGGGACTGCGAGGTCCGGTGGTTCTGTTCAAGGTGATCCTGCCGCAGGCCCTGATCGTCGCGCTCCGGCCGCTCGGCAACGAGGTGATCCTGATGATCAAGGGATCCGCCGTCGCCTCGATTGTCACCGTGTTCGATATCATGGGTGTCGCAGACCTCGCCTTTGCCCGCTCCTTCGATCTGTCGGTATACCTGTGGGCGGCCGTGCTTTACCTGATCTTGGTCGGGCTCCTTTCCCGGCTGTGGAATTTCCTCGAGCGGAAGCTCACCACCCACCTTGCGGTCGCCGGTGTGAGAGCCTGACGGGCAGGGCTCCGATGGGTTAGAAGGGCGCGGCAGCAGCACAGAACCAGCATCACGGAGTACCGGAATGGCGAAGATTGGCTTCATCGGCCTCGGCGTCATGGGCTATCCCATGGCCCGCCACCTCAAGGAACGCGGCGGCCACGACGTCACCGTTTACAACCGCACTGCCGAAAAGGCCGAGAAGTGGGTCGCTGCCCATGGCGGGAGATCCGCCGCGACACCGAGAGCCGCCGCTGAGAACGCCGATTTCGTGTTCACTTGCGTCGGCAACGACGACGACCTCAGGGCCGTGATCCTCGGTCCCGATGGCGCTTTGGCAGGCATGGGGTCGGGTGCGATCCTCATCGACAACACCACCGCCTCCGCCATCGTCGCCCGAGAGCTCGATGCGGCGGCAAAGGCCAAAGGCTGCGGCTTTCTCGATGCGCCGGTATCCGGTGGCCAGGCGGGGGCCGAGAACGGTCAGCTCACGGTAATGGTTGGCGGCGACCAGGCCACCTTCGACAGGGCGAAGCCGGTGATCGACGCTTATGCGAAGATGGTCGGACTGATGGGGCCCGCGGGTTCGGGCCAGCTCACGAAGATGGTCAACCAGATATGCATCGCCGGTCTCGTCCAGGGGCTTGCCGAAGGCATCCACTTTGCCAAGCGCTCAGGCCTCGACGTCGAGAGAGTGATCGAAGTCATCTCCAAAGGTGCCGCGCAGTCCTGGCAGATGGAGAACCGCTGGCGGACGATGAACGCGGGCAGGTTCGACTTCGGCTTCGCGGTCGAGTGGATGCGGAAGGATCTTGCCATCGCAATCGCGGAAGCAAGGGCGAAAGGCGCGAAGCTTCCTGTCGCGGCGCTGGTCGACCAGTTCTACGCTGAGGTTCAGGCGATGGGCGGCAAGCGATGGGACACCTCAAGCCTCATCGCGCGCCTCGAGCGCGACTGACCGCGGAACGCCTGGCAGACTCCGACGACCGCGCCGCCCGCTGGATCGGCCGCGATGCGGAGAACGA
>DASSPO010000067.1:0-5810 GCA_035699585.1 Bauldia sp. | reverse complement strand
AATCGGCCTGGAATCATGATCGACATATAGCACTTCCCGAGGCTGATTTCGCCCCTTTTCCCAAGATTTTACGGGGATTTTGTGCGCTGCGGTAACGGGTCACGGCCCGGCGGGGCAGTCCTGGACGACTGCAACCTTTAGTTCGTAGTGCCTCTTGGTTGCATGCTCGTAGGGCGCGGACAGGCGGACAGGTTCCGGCTCGCCGAGGGCATCCCGGCCGCAAAGCTCGCCGAACAAAGCTCGGAGCGCCTTCGGCGGACGGTCGCGACGCCCGGACCAGACCAGAAGCACCGGCTCCCTACTCCCACCTTCGGCCAGCGGCCAAAGGCCGTACTCGGGCTCCGCGACCGTCATCCCCTGCAGGTGCAGGAGGAGGTTGCCGGCGATGTAGTGGTTCTCTGCGAGCACGTAGCCCTTCTCGAATCCGAGCTTACGGATGTCGTGCGCCAGCGCGCCGAAGGGAGCGCTCGCCCGAAGCGGGCCGCCATGAAGGTCGGGGAAGAAATATGCGACCGAGAGCGCGACCATGAACATCGCGCCGATGCCGGCGGAGAGCGCGATCAGGAGCCGCTCGCGAACGCGGTCGAGCCGCGGCTCGGCAATGATCATCAGGGCGAGCGGCAGCAGAAACAGGACCGGCTGAAGCCAGCGTTCCTTGACCTCGGTGGCCCGGGTCGCAAGCACCGCAATGAGGACGAGGGCGAGCGCGACCATAAGCACGCGAAGCACGAAGGTGCGCCCATTCGGCAGACCGGATGAGGCCCGTTCAGGCGCGCCGGACCGACCGCCGCCGCGAAGCGGCAAGAAGGTTGCCGCAGCAAAGACGGCGAGCGACAGCGCCACATAGCCCAGGACCCCGATCGCCATCGCCGCAAGGCCACGAAGCCAGGCCGCCGCGAGGCCGGCATCGCCGTCGATCCCGAACTTTGAAGTCCGCGACAGGGTTTCGCTCATATGGGCGGAGACCCAATCGAGGTGGGGTGCGAGCAGGATGAGGGCGAGGACAATCGCCGCGACCATGCGGGGCGAAAAGATGCGCTGCCGAAGGCCGGGGACGGTCGCGGCGGCGATCACAAGCGCCGCGGCGAAAGGGACGTAACTGTACTTCGCGAGGGTGCCGAGTGCGAAACAGACGCCAAGAACGAGATAGTCGAGCCAGCGGCCGTCCGCGAGCACTCGCAGCATCGCAAGTAGCGTCGCGGCGGCAAGCGTCAGCGAGAGGAGCGTATGGGTGTGGGAGTGAAGCGCCTCCCAACCGATCTGGGGGATGGCGAAAAGGGCAAGCGAGACACCCGCCGCCTTGACCTCGTCGTCGAGCACGATCCGGGCGGAGAGAAACACCAGCACGTAGACCGCCCAGAGCAACACGAAATGCAGGACGACGATCGCCGGAGCGCCGAATCCGAGAACGGCGAAAGCCCCGATCTGCAGCCAATTGTAAAGCGGCGGCTGCGACCCGTATCCCGGCGCCAGCGCCTGGGTGATCACCACCATTTCCGCATCGTCGAGTCCGAGCGAAGAGACGGCAAGCAGGCGAAGCACCGCCTGAAGCACGAAATAGACGGTAAGGAAGGCAATCAGCCTTGCGGCGACGCCCGTCCGCGCCGTGCCGTCGACCGGAACCGCGGTCATGCGGGCTCGAGCTCGATCCGGCCGTCGCGGGCGTGGCCGCGCTGCGCGCTCCCGCCGAGCGGGGCGAACACCGACTCGTCGGTGCCGGTCATGAAGGTCTGCGCGCCGAGGTCGTCGAGGACATCGAACAGCGCCTCCCGGCGGCTCTCGTCGAGATGGGCGGCGATCTCGTCAAGAAGGATCACCGGGGTCTCGCCGGCGAGGTTCGCGACCAGGCGGGCCTGGGCCAGCACGAGTCCGACGAGGAGGGCCTTCTGTTCGCCGGTCGAGCAGGACTCGGCGGGCATATCCTTCGGCCCGTGGCGAACAAGGAGGTCCGAGCGATGCGGGCCGACCAGCGTTCGCCCGGCGACGGCATCGCGTTCGCGATCCTCGCGGAGAAGCCTGCGATAGCGTTCCTCGACCTCGCGGGCGGCAAACCCGTCGAGGTCGCCTTCAAGAGTGCCCGACAAGGCGACCTCGGCGGTCGGAAAGGGCGTGTGGCGGCCGGCAACGTCGATCATGGCGACGGCGAGCGCCGCCCACTCGCGGCGCGCCGCGGCGATGGCGACGCCGAGTTCCGCCATCTCGGTCTCGATGGCATCGAGCCAGAAGGGGTCCGGCGACGGCTCGGCAAGAAGCCGATTGCGGCCCCGCATCGCCCTTTCGAACGCATTGGCGCGGGCGCCGTGCGCCTTGTCGATCGACAGCACCGCGCGGTCGAGATAGCGGCGGCGGTCGGCCGGGGGACCGGTGAAGAGGCCGTCCATCGCCGGCGTCAGCCAGAGGACGCGGAGGTGATCGAGAAATGCCTCGGACGAACCCGCGGGAGCATGGTTGACGTGAACGCGGCGCCTCGATTCGGGGCCTTCGGGTCCGGCCACCACGCCGGTGCCGAGATCGACTTCTCCGGCGGAATTGGCGACCCGCGCCGCCACCGCAAAAGTACCGTTGCCGCCTTTCATGGCGATCTCGTCGAGGCGGGCGCCGCGAATGCCACGGCCGGGCGACAGCAGAGACACCGCCTCGAGCAGGTTGGTCTTGCCGGCGCCGTTCGGGCCGGTCAGAACCACCGATCGCCCGGCGAGCGGGAGAGCGAGGGACTCATAGTTGCGGTAGCCGGTGAGCTTCAACGCGGTGACGGCGGCGCGCCGCTTCGCCCCGGCAGCAGGGCGGGTGAGCACGTCGATTTCGGCGGCGGGACTCGGCATGGCCGGGCACTATAGCCCGCGCCGCGGCCTCAACCCAAACACCGCCGCCATCGTCTCAGGCCGATTCAAAAACCCGTCCGCAATGCCCTTGTCGCTGCGCGGCCGAGGCTCCATATTGCCGTTTCCCGCAACAAACGAAAGGAGGTGATCCAGTGTCTCATTGTCTTTCGCCGCGCATGGCGGCCGTGACCTGGATCCTCGCCTCTAGCGAGGGCCGCGCCTCCTGATAAGGGGCAGGTTTGGTCAAGCCGCAGAGATCGCGGTTCGACAATGGAAGGGCCGTCCCGACCGGGGCGGCCCTTCGGCTTTTCGGCCCCGGCCTCAGAACCCCATCTGCCTCCGGCCGAGGGGCGTGAGGTCGTCGAGCGTGGCCCGGCCCTTGAAGTCGACCTCGAAGTCCATCGGCGCGAAGTCGGGCGCCGAGCGGCCGGACAGGAACGCCTCCTTCTGACGCGGAAGATAGGCCCGGTTCTTCGGACAGTCCGGCGCCGAGCCGATATAGATCACGCTCGCATATTCCTTCCCGGCATGCTCGTCGGCCACCGCGTGGCAGATGTCGGTGTGCCACCACACGGTATCGCCCGGCATGACTTCCGGGATCGAGACCTGCGCCGCGAGCAGATCCGCGTGCCAGTCGGGGTGGACGCCGAGCGCGCGCCCGGGAGCGGCGCCGCAGAGATCGTCCTCGGCGACATCGTCTTCGAGGGCGCGGAGGAGGACGTAGGAGATGCCCTCGGCGATGGGGATGAGGCGGAGCGTGCCGTCCTTCGGGCCCTGACGGGTCAGCGCCGTCCAGCCCTGATAGGTCCGGAAGACGGAGGCCACCGCCGGCGAGGGGATCTCCTCGGTCTCGAGACGGTGACGGGCGTCGAAGGGATCGTAGCCGCGCCAGTCGCCGAGAAAGACGCGCTCGTAGACGCGCTGGTAGCCTGGGTCGATCCAGCGCTCGACCGTGCCGGCATCCATGTGCGGCGAGAGGCCGAGGGTCTTGTCGCCGGGCTGGCGGCGGCGGACGCGGTCGGCATAGGTGCACTGGAGATCGGGATCGAAGACGCCCTCGTACTTCCACAGGCGGTCGAGGAAGGAACGGGTGGCGGCGAGGCTCTCGCCCTGCCGCGCGTTGACCTGCGGCTTCGACCAGTAGACGTTGAAGATCTGCGGCTTGCCGGCCTTGAGCGCGGAAAAATATTTGTCGAGGCTGCGCTTCTCGATCTCCTTCTCCTCGTAGCGGTTCTCGTCGAGATAGGCGCCCACCTCGGCGAACCAGTCGCTCGCCAGGCTCTCGGGGTAGACGCCGCGCACCACGGCGCAGCCGGTGCGGCGGATGGCGGCCTTCGCCGCCTCGGAGACCTTGCCGTCGCGGATGTCGGCGTAGCGAACCTCAGGCACCACGGGACGGCCGGCCGCGGCGTCGGCCTGGATGCGGTCGGCCTCGCGCTTGACGTGGTCGGCGACCTCGCCGAAGGCCTTGTGGAGGGCGGCCCGGCGCGGGGCCATCGACCGCTTGAAGGCAACCACCTGGTCGCGGACGTCGAACGGATTCTTTTCGAGGGTACCGGCCTCAATCATCATCAAGTTCCTCCCTGGCGGATGATCCATTCATAGCCCGCGGGGAGGGATCGATGTTGGCCGCTTGAAGCAAATTCTGATACTGGAATGGCGTTGATCATGCCAGTCGAGGCCCGTGGAGCGTCAGATGCGTCCCCTCTACGAGAAGGTGACGGTGCCGGAGGGAGCGAGCTGGGCGCTCCTTGACCGCCGGCTCGACGACGGCATCCCCTTCCAGTGGCACTACCATCCCGAATACGAGCTGACGCTGACCTTGAACAGCCGCGGCCAGCGCTACATCGGCGATTCGATCGCCGCCTACGACGACGGCGACCTCGTGCTCCTCGGCCCCAACCTGCCGCACACCTGGTGCTCGGCCGAGCGGGTCAGGGAGGGGAGGCCGCACCACGCGCTGGTGATGTGGTTCACCGAGCAGTGGGCCGACAGCCTCACCACGCCGCTCGCCGAGATGCGCGCCGTGGCGGCGATGCTCGCCCGGGCCGGCCGCGGCATCGCCTTCTCGCGCCAGGCGGCGGCAAGGGTGAGGCCGGCGATCGAGGCGATCCCGGGCGAGGCGCCGACGCAGCGGCTCATCGCCCTGATCGGGGTGCTCGCCGCCCTGGCCGAGGACGGGGAGGCGAAGCCGATCGCCGGGCCCGGCTCGAACCGGGTGCGGGCGCACTCGCCGGACAAGGCGCGGATCGAGCGCGTGCTCGACCACATCCACGCCCATTACCGCGAGCCGATCGCGGTCGAGACGCTCGCCGCGCTCGCCTGCCTCAGCCCGAGCGGCTTCCACCGCCTGTTCCGCCGGCACACCAAGCTCACCGCCTCCGACTACGTGGCCGAGCTCCGGATCGGCCAGGCGTGCTCGCTGCTCATCAACAGCGACCGGCCGATCGCCACCATCGCCGACGAGGTCGGCTACCGGAGCCTCGCCAACTTCAACCGCCAGTTCCGCGCCGCCAAGGGCATGACGCCGCGCGAGTTCCGGCGGAGTTTCGGGTGACGGCACGAAGGCCGGGCTTCCGCCGCGATCCATTGCGCCCCGATCCGGACAGGCCCGCTCCCCATCCGCCGGCGTCGGGAACGCTGGATGCCGGCGGGCGCGGCGCTGGCCTCTCCGGTCGCATCAGGGCGCGACTCCTCCTTCCCGCGCCGCCGGTCGCGGCCGGGTGATGACCCCGCTCCACGTACTTCCTGCCCTTCGTCGCAAGCGAAGGGGGTGGCGGGCGCCGGGAAGGCACCGCTCACGTTTACGTTTTCTCAGGCACCGTCGCCGGCGCCCGCCGCGGCGTTTTTCAACCTCGACCTCCGCGCTTCCGGTACGGGGTGGCGGCGTGGGGCACGGGGCACTTGCCCGTACCCGGCCTCGCCGGGTCCCGGATCAGATCCGGGACAATGCCTTCGGGGCTCATCGCCCTTCTGGCCCGGCGCCCC
>DASSPO010000066.1:0-13636 GCA_035699585.1 Bauldia sp. | reverse complement strand
TGCCTTCGCGCAGCGGCGTTAGCATCGCCTTGTCGATGTCCTGCAGGATCACCGCGACGTGATTGGGGTCGCCCTGCGGGGCGAGCTTGTCGATCGAGCGGAGCGCTTCGATGATTGCCCCGGTATCTCCGAACTGCGGGTAGATGCCCTTGATGTCGGGGTAGCGGGCGAACGCATCTTGGATCGCCTTGATCAACGCTTCGGGCTGGCCGGCAGTGTCGACGGACTCGATGACCTCGACATTTTCTGCGTCGCCGATCCCCATCATCAAGCCTTCGTGGCGGTCGACGCAGATCGGCGCCGAGCGGAAGCCCCAAATCTCGAGAACGCGATAGGGATTTTCCTTGGTCGCGCCGGCAGCGTTGGCCAGTTCGACGAACTTCTTGCCGATCTTGCCGTTGGCGTCGATTTGGTCGGCCTTGTAACCGGCGAAGGCCGTAACCTTGTCGGTTGGCACTTCAATAACCCAGTTGTAGACGTCGATTCCGGCTGCCGTCGCCTTCTCGACTGTCACCGCCATGGCACCCGGGTCCATCGGATGGAGGATCACAGCGTCATAAGCCTTGGTGGCGATCGCATCCTCCAGCATGCGCTGCTGGGCGGGTGCGTCGAACTCTGAGGAAAGCAACGTGTACTCGGCTCCGGCATCCTCCAGCATTGTCTTGGCGAGATGGTGCGCCACAACCTGGTAATCGTCGCCCATCCAGAGCCTAAGATCGAGGACCCGGTAGGGCGAGCCGTCCTCTTTGACGGCGAGGCCGGTATAAGGCTTCCACGAGACACGGGCGGGATCGATTAGCGTCTTGATCTTCGTCCATTCTTCCTCGGGTATAAAGCTCGGACGGCCGTCGCCCTGTGCGAGAACCGCCGACGGAACCACTAGCGCCACAAGGAGCGCTGCCACGCTCGTTTTCATTTTTCTCACTCCTCCCAGTGCATGAGCTCACATTGGCGAGCCCAAACAGTTCGCGCGAGCGATCGCGCGGATCAGAAGTAGCCCCGTGCCGTCCAGCCACCATCGACCATCAGGTTGGCGCCGGTTACGTATCTGGAGTCGTCGGAGGCAAAGAAGAGCGCGGCGCGGGCAACGTCGTCGGGCTCCGCGGCGCGCTTCATCGGGATCAGATTCTCGACCTCGCGGAACAAGGCAATGTTTCCGCGGAGCAGGTCGTTGTGCATCGGCGTGCGACCCGCGCCAGGGCTGACCGTATTGGAGCGGATTCCGTGGGCGACATACTCCATTGCCACAACCTTGGCGAATGAGATGATCGCCGCCTTGGTCGGGCCGTAGACAGAGAAGCCGGTATTGCCTTGGAAGGCGCTTTCCGACCCGGTCGAGATAATCGACCCGCCACCGCCGCGGATCATTGCCGGGATCGCCTGCTTGGTCGGGTGGTAGACACCCATGAAGTTGACGCGGAGCAACCGCTCGGCGTCGGCATCGTCGAAATCGGCGAGGTGAACGCCGCGCGGGCCGAGGATGCCGGCATTGTTGTAGAGTATGTCGAGCCGGCCGAACGTCGCCACCGTCTGCTCGACCAGCGCCTTCGAGTCCACCGCGCTCGAGACGTCGGCTTCGACGAATATCGCCTCGCCGCCAGCCTTCCGCACTTCCTCCTCGACGGCGTTCCCGGCTTCTCGATCGATGTCGGCAATCGCCACCTTCGCCCCCTCTTCGGCGAAAAGCCGGCATGCGCCCCGGCCGAATCCCGAGCCGCCGCCGGTGATGATCGCGACCTTGCCGTCGAGACGTCCCATGGTCGGTTTCACCCCCGCCGCGCCGCGGCGCCGTCGCCGCGCTTGCGGAACTCGCCGAGCGAGGCGATGAGGTCGGCGAAGCGGTCGCCCTGGACCACGACGTGCTCGCGGAGAAGTCGCTGGGCACGGTTGGCTTCGCCGCTGAGGATCGCCTCGACGATCGCAGCGTGTTCCCGGAATGAAGTCGCGATCCGCCCGGCGACCCGGAGCTGGAGCCTGCGATACGGCTTGAGCCTCCGGTGAAGCGCCGCGCACTGGTCCTGCAGGAAGACGTTGTGGCTAGCCGCATAGATGGCGTGGTGGAAGCGCTCGTTCTCGTAGTAATAGGCGTCGCTGTCACCTGAATCGGCCGCTGGCCGGCACGCCTCGTGGCAGTTGGCCAGGCGATCCCGGTCCGCGGATGTGGCGCGCCGCGCTGCGAGCCGCCCGGCCATGCCCTCGAGCTCCGCCATCACTTCGAACATCTCGACCAACTGCGGCGCGTCGAGGCTCGCCACCACCGTTCCTCGGCGCGGACGAGAGATCACCAGCCCGATCCCGGCGAGCTCCATCAGCGCCTCGCGGATCGGGGTTCGCGACACTCCGTAGCGCGCCGCAAGCGCGGATTCATCCAGCCGTTCGCCGGGTACAAAGAATCCTTCGGCGATTTCCTCTTCAAGCACGTCGCGCAATCGCCACCGCTGTACCGGCACGGCCGTCCGTCCGCTGTCGCAAAATCGATTTTTCGTATACACAGGATCGAACCCTGTATGCAATCCCGTTTGGCTCAATCGGCCCTTTCATCGGGTTTCCCCGACGGCCGAAACAGCGAGGTTCCGATGGAAGGCCCCCTGCGCAGCACCGACCGCTTCCTGACCACCCACACCGGCAGCCTGCCGCGGCCCGACGACCTTATCCGCATCATGTATGCCAAGGAGGAGGGTATTCCGGTCGAGCCGCGGCCACTCGCGGAGCGGATCCGCTCGGCGGTGGCCGAGGTGGTCGAGAAGCAGCGCCGCGCTGGCATCGACATCGTCAATGACGGCGAGATGTCGAAGCCGAGCTACGCCACCTACATCAAGGACCGGCTTTCCGGCTTTGGCGGCGAGGGTAACACCTTCGTCTACCAGGATCTCGTCGGCTTCCCGCGGCTCGCCGAGCGCGTGTTCGGCGACCCTGGCCGGTCGCGCCGGAAGACGCCCGCATGCAACGGCCCGATCGCCGTGAGCCGTCCCGAAGCGGTGGAGACCGACGTCGACAACCTCAGGGCCGCGGTCGCCGGGAAAGGAGCCGCAGCGACCTTCATGAGCGCCGCCTCGCCGGGGGTGATCTCGCTCTTCTTCCGGAACCAACACTATCCGAACCAGGAGGAGTATCTTTTCGCCATTGCCGATGCCATGCGCCACGAATACGAGACCGTGGCGAAGGCCGGCATCATCCTCCAGATCGACTGCCCCGACCTCGCCATGGGACGGCATATCCAGTACGCCGATCTGAGCCTCGACGAGTTCCGGAAACGGGCGAGGCTCCACGTCGAGGCGCTCAACCATGCGCTCGCCAACATCCCGCCCGAGCGACTCCGCATGCATCTCTGCTGGGGCAACTACGAGGGCCCGCATCATTGCGATGTGCCCCTCGCCGATATCATCGACATCGTCTTCTCGGCACGCCCGAGTGCAATCTCCTTCGAGGCTGCCAACCCTCGGCACGGCCACGAGTGGAAGCTGTTCGAGGAGGTGAAGCTCCCCGAAGGGAAGGTGCTCATTCCTGGCGTGATCGAATCAAAGTCGAACTTCATCGAACATCCCGAATTGATCGCGCAGCGTATCGGCCGCTATGCCAACCTCGTCGGTCGTGAGAACGTGATTGCAGGGAGCGATTGCGGCTACGGCACCTGGGTCGGACAGAGTGCCGTCGACGCCGACGTGGTGTGGGCAAAGCTCGCGGCATTGGCCGAAGGGGCAGCCATCGGTTCGCGCCTGTTCTGGTCGCACTGATCCCCGATTGCCGCACGCGCGGCGCTGCGGCCTGCTGTTCCTCTCCGCCCAAGAATGAAATTCAGGCTCAAGTCCGGTCGGCTAGGTTCTTTAGGGTATCTTGCGCCGGATTGGCCTGCCCGACGGGGCCTTTGCGGTGAAGCGGGAATGGCACGGAAGGCCGGCGGTGAGCGCTGGCGGGTGAGAGTCGGGTCCTTCCGACCGCGCAACGGGGCGGAGGTAAGGACGCGAACCGCCGGGCTTTCCGCCATTTTCGCAAGATCGGGAGAATGGAGCGGGCGATGGGATTCGAACCCACGACCCCAACCTTGGCAAGGTTGTGCTCTACCCCTGAGCTACACCCGCATCCCGCGGCCTTACGGCCGGTCGCCGGGCTTATATCGTTCCTCGCCCCCGACTTGCAACCTTGTTCTGGCACTTGTTTGCAGCCGTCGCGGCCACTAATCCTCCGCCGCAGCAGAGGAGCCCGTCGTGCCGGCAAACTTCGACGATCTCATGGCCTTTCTCGACCGCCTCGGGATTGCCACGACCACCGTCACCCATCCGCCGCTGTTCACCGTCGAGGACAGCCGGGCGCTTCGCGGCGAGATCCCGGGCGCGCACACCAAGAACCTGTTCCTCAAGGACAAGAAGGACGCGATCTTCCTGGTGACCGCGCTCGAGGATGCCGAGATCGACCTCAAGCAACTCCATCACAAGATCGGCGCCTCCGGGCGCCTTTCGTTCGGGAAGCCGGAACTCCTGGCCGAGAAGCTCGGCGTGGTGCCGGGAGCCGTGACGCCTTTCGGCCTCATCAACGACCGGCCGCCGAGCGTTCAGGTGGTCCTTGATGCCGCGTTGGTTGCCCACGAGAGGATCAACTGCCATCCGCTGGTCAATACCGCCACCACCACGATCGCCACTGCCGACCTTCTCGCCTTCGTTCGTGCCGGCGGCCATGAGCCCCGGATTCTTGCCCTTGATCAGGCCGAAGGTCGCAACCGATTGTAAAAGCGGGTCGAAGTCGCCATTTTAGCGGCTCAAGACCAACCCCTCCGGCCCAACGGCCGGCCTGAGGAAACGCGAGTAACCCATGAGCGCCGTCTTCTCGACCGATACTGCCGCCAAAGGCCCCGCTGACGATCTCGTCGTCGACACGACCACGCAGACCTTCGCCAGGGACGTCCTCGAGGAATCTCGGCGCCGCCCGGTTCTGGTCGATTTCTGGGCCCCCTGGTGCGGGCCCTGCAAGACGCTGAGCCCGGTGATCGAAAAGGCGGTGCGGGCGGCGAAGGGGGCGGTTCGTCTGGTCAAGATGAACATCGACGAGCACCCCGCGGTCGCGGGCCAGCTCGGCATCCAGTCGATCCCCGCCGTCATCGCCTTCGTCAAAGGGCAGCCGGTCGACGGTTTCGTCGGGGCGCTCCCCGAAAGCCAGGTGAAGGCGTTCATCGCCCGCCTGGCGGGCCCGGTCGGTCCCTCCGATGCCGAGGCCCTGGTTGGCGAGGGCGAGGCGCGGCTTGCGGCCGGGGACGCCGCCGGTGCGGCGGAGCGGTTTGCGGCGGCGCTGAAGTCGGAGCCCGAGTCGATAGCCGCCGTCGCTGGCCTCGCCCGGGCGATGCTCGCCACCGGCGAGATCGATCGCGCCCGCCAGACCCTCGACATGCTGCCGGCATCGGCCGCCAAGGATCCGCGGGTTGTCGCCGCCCGCGCCCAGGTCGACCTGAAGGCGCGGACCGCCGGCCTTGGCGACAAGGCCGCGCTTGAAGCGAAGATCGCGGCCGACCCCGGCGACCTGCAGGCGCGTTTCGATCTCGCCCTCCTTCTCAATGCCGAGGGCGATCGCGAAGGCGCGGTCGACCGCCTCCTTGAAATTGTCCGCAAGAACCGTAGTTGGGAGGACGAGAAGGCCCGCAAGCAGCTGCTTCAGTTCTTCGAGGCCTGGGGCCCGACGGACGAGGCGACCCTGGCTGGCCGGCGTCAACTGTCGTCGCTTCTGTTCGCCTGAGGTTTGGCCGTGAAGGCTGGCAACTGCTCATATCGCAGTCCGGACGATGTGCCCGCCGTCATCCCCGTCTTCCCGCTGCCGGCGGCGCTGCTCTTGCCTCGCTCCGAACTCCCGCTCAACATCTTCGAGCCGCGTTACGTCGCCATGATCGATGCGGCGCTCGCCGGCGATCGGATCGTTGGCATGATCCAGCCCGACGAGGCCAAGGGCCCATGCTCGCTCGGACCGAGCCTCTGCAAGGTTGGGTGCGCGGGGCGGATCACGTCCTTCGCCGAGACCGGGGACGGCCGATACATGGTCACCCTCACCGGCATCGCCCGCTTTGTGGTCGTCGAGGAACTGGTCGCCAAGACGCTCTTCCGCCAATGCCGGATCAGCGCCGCACCATTCGTCGCCGACTTCGCCCCCACCACCGACGAATCGCAGGTCGATCGAGGCTCGGTCCTCAAGACCTTCCGCGACTATCTCGACGCGCACAACCTCGAGGCCGATTGGGACAGCGTCGGCCGCGCCTCGAACGAAACGCTGATCAACGCGCTCGCCATGATGGCCCCCTTCGGGACGGCGGAGAAGCAGGCCCTCCTCGAGGCGCCGGACCTTCGCGCCCGCGCCGAGACGCTGGTCGCCCTCACCGAGATGTCGCTCGCCCGCGACGGCAGCGGCCCGCGACGGTCGCTGCAATAGCCATGGTTGAAGCCGAACGCCCCGCCAGCCAGATCGACCCGAAGCTCCTCGAGATCCTGGTCTGCCCGGTCACCAAGACGACCCTCGAGTACGATCCCTTGCGTCAGGAGCTGGTCAGTCGCGCGGCGAAGCTGGCCTATCCGATCCGCGACGGGATCCCGATCATGCTGCCCGACGAGGCGCGGCCGCTCGACGGCTGAGGGTTCCGCTAGCCTTCCGCCGCTCGGTCCTCCGCCGCCATCCTCCGGCGCCGCTCGAGCTCGGCTTCGGTCGGCTCGGGGAGGGCGAAGGAGCCGGTGCGGATTGCCCCGGCCGGCCGGTAGACGCCGATCGAGACGCCGGTGGTCGAGGTCCGGTGGTCGACCAGCGTCAGGCTCGAAGGCACGGTGCCGCTGCCGAACAGTCGCTTGCCCCTGCCGGTCACCACGGGAAAGATCCATAACCTGAACTCGTCGATCAGCCCGGCGGTGATCAGGGTCTGGAGCAGGTCGCTGCTGCCATGGACCTGCAGCTCGGGTCCGTCCTCGTTCTTCAGGCGGGCGACCTCGATGGCGACGTCGCCGGCTATCAGCCTCGAGTTCTGCCAGGTCACGCGGTCGAGGGTCCGCGATGCCACGTACTTCGTCGCTGCGTTCATCCTTCCCGCGAGCCCGAGGGCGGTGTCGTCCAGCGCGCTCTGGTCGCCGCTCGGTACGCGATGGTCGCCGGTATAGGGCCAGTGCGCGGCGAAGATTTCGTAGGTCTTGCGGCCGAGCACGAGGTCGAAGGGCGCCTCCATCGCCTTCGTTATGATCTCGCTCATCGTCTCGTCCCAGTACTCGACCGACCATCCGCCATAGGCGAAGCCGCCGGTGGGATCTTCCTCCGGGCCGCCGGGCGCCTGCATCACGCCGTCGAGGGTGAGAAAAGTGTTCACGACAAGTCTTCGCATCGCCGTCGCTCCGCGCTTCTGTGGGGATTGCTGCCGGATCGGCAGCGTCTCCCTCCCTCCGTCACCGCGACGACGAACAGAGCGGCGGCGAATCGACACGGCCCGCAGACGTCCCTCGATCTTTGCTGGTCCGCGTGGGGCGGGCGAGGGCGACCGGGCCGCCCCGCGGCTCAGATCGCCTCGCCGCGGAGAAGCCGCGGTAGCTCGCCCCCTTCGCCGGCGGCCTCGCTGATGAACATCCGCTTCATTCCGGGCAGGCGATCGACCAGCCCGAGACCGACATCCCGGATCAGGCGGAGTACGGGATTGTCGTTGGAGAAGAGCCGGTTGAGCACATCGGTCACCGCGCCCATCTCGAACGAATCGAAGCGGCGCCAGATCTGGTAGCGCTCCAGGACCGCGATCGATCCGATGTCGAGTCCGAGCCGGTATGCCTCGACGATCGTCTCGGCAAGCGCCGCAACGTCGCGGAAACCGAGGTTGAGGCCCTGGCCGGCGATGGGGTGAATGCCGTGCGCGGCGTCTCCGGCAAGCGCAAAGCGCTCGGCGACGAAGGCGCGTGCCAGCGTCAGGCCGAGGGGGAAGGCGCGTGGGCGGCCCACCGGCGTGATCGCGCCCAGCTGGCGGCCGAAGCGGCGTTCGAGTTCGAAGCGGAACACATCCTCGTCGCCGGCGACAATCCGCCTGGCGATATCCTCGCGCTCGCTCCACACCAGGGATGAGCGGTTGCCCTTGAGCGGCAGGATGGCGAAAGGCCCGCCGGGCAGGAAATGTTCGACCGCACGGCCATGATGCGGCCGTTCGTGCTCCACCGTCACCACGATCCCCGACTGGCGGTAGGGCCATGACACCGTGCCGATGCCGGCAAGCGTGCGGAGCCGGGAACGGCCGCCGTCAGCGGCAACGAGCAGCCGAGCCGCGACCGGCCGACCGGAGCCCAGCCGGCACGTGACGCTGCTGCCGCCGACGTCGAAGTCCTCGACGCTGTCGGGCGCGACGATCGCGGCCCCGGCGGCCATCGCCTTGTCGCGGATCGCACCGACCATGTCGGCGTTCATCACCATGTGGGCAAAGGCCTCCCCGTCCTCCGCCCGGCCATCGAAAGTGAGGAAGACCGGCCTGACCGCATCGCCGGTTCGGCTGTCGGTGATAACCATCTCGGTGATCGGCTGGGCGTTCGCTTCGATCTCCTCCCACACGCCGAGGCTCTTGAGCATCCGCCTGCCCGCGGCGGCGACCGCGGAGGCGCGGTTGTCGCGGAGGATCGCCTCGGGAGGGGTGGCGTCGACGACCGTGACCGCAAGTCCGGGCTCGGCGCGGCGGAGGGCGAGGGCAAGCGACAGTCCGACGTGCCCGCCGCCGGCGATCAGCACGTCGGCATTCGGCGTCTGCTTCGTTTTCACGCCTCTAACCCTCGACGCCATCTGCTATCAGACTCCGCACCGTGTTCGCTCCAATCGAGGCCGCCATGCCTGACGCCGAAAGAGACACTAGCAGAGACGTAGCCAAGATCATTGACGAACAGTCTGCGGCATTCTGGAACAGCGACCGGCGGGTGGCCATGCCCGGGATTCCCGATGGGGCGCGCATTCCAGGGCGGCACGGCGAAGCGTGGAAGACCGCCCATGCGGGCAGGAGTCTCCAACGCGCGGCCAGGGCCGGCGCCGGTCCGTCAGATTCGCGGCGGATGAAGGTCGCCTGACATGGGAAGCGCCATCGAAACGCTCCTTTCCGTTCTCGACCTCGAGAAGCTGGAGGAGAATCTCTACCGGGGCCGAAGCCCGCAAGTGGGCTGGCAGCGGGTGTTCGGGGGACAGGTGATCGGCCAGGCGCTGGTCGCCGCGGCGCGCACGGTCGAGGAGCGGGTCGCCCACTCGCTCCACTGCTATTTCATGCTGCCGGGCGACCCGTCGATCCCCATCGTCTACCAGGTCGACCGCATCCGCGACGGCAACAGCTTCGCCACCCGCCGGGTCGTCGCCGTTCAGCACGGCAAGGCGATCTTCTCCATGTCCTGCTCGTTTCAGGTGCCGGAGGAGGGACTGGACCACCAGATCCCCATGCCCGCGGTACCGCCTCCCGAGGAGCTTCCGTCCGAAGCGGAACTCAAGACCCTGTTCCTCAACGAGGCGCCAGAGCCGGTGCGGCGCTACTGGGAGCGCGAGCGGCCGATCGAGATCCGACCTGTCGACTTCCGTCACTACATGAGCCGCGATGCGCTCGATCCGACCCAGCAGGTGTGGATCAGGGCGACCGGGTCCCTCCCCGACGATCCCGACATCCACCGCTGCGTTCTCGCCTATGCGTCGGACATGACCCTTCTCGACACCTCGCTGTTCTACCATGGGCGTTCGATATTCGACCGCGACCTCCAGGTCGCGAGCCTCGACCACGCCCTCTGGTTCCACCGGCCGTTCCGGGCGGATGAATGGCTCCTCTATGCCGAGGACAGTCCATCGGCCTCCGGCGGGCGCGGATTCAACCGGGGCAGCCTGTTCAGCCGGGACGGTCGGCTGGTTGCCTCGGTGGCGCAGGAAGGTCTGATCCGGCTGCGCCGCTCCACGACCGATGCCACCTACGTGGTGCCTAAATTCTAGCCAGGCATCCGCCCTGTCGCGCAGCCGTTTGAAGCGCGATCGCCCAACCCCCTGATCCGCATGCCGCATCGCCGGTGTGCGGCGACTTGGCACAGACCTTGATTGTTGCTGGCCGGTCGATGTCGGCGGCCGTGCCGCCCGCTCCGGCAGGATTCATCGGGTTCCGCGTGGCACACATTGCCGGCGGACGGAAACAGGGACCACGTCATGAAGATCGTGATGGCCATCATCAAGCCGTTCAAACTCGACGAAGTGCGCGACGCACTTACGGCAGTCGGCATCCAGGGGCTGACGGTCACCGAGGTCAAGGGCTACGGGCGTCAGAAAGGCCACACGGAGATCTATCGGGGGACCGAATACGCTGTGAGCTTCCTGCCCAAGCTCAAGATCGAGATCGCGGTGGCGAGCGACCAGGTCGACAAGGTGGTTGAGGCGATTTCGACCTCCGCCAAGACCGGCCAGATCGGCGACGGCAAGATTTTCGTGTTCGCCATCGAGCACGCCATTCGCATCCGCACCGGCGAGACCGACGTGGATGCTCTCTAGGAAGGGGAAAGCGCAACGACGTGGGTAGACCTTCTGCCGCTCTCGGCGGCAGTTGCCTATTCTAGTGGCTGAGTGGCCGAGCGTAATTCCCGCCGCTAGGGCGGGGATGCCTGATTTCGTGGCGTTTGCCTCGATTGGCATGCCGATTGAATGGGCTCTCGCCCTAAATGAGGGCGGTGGCCGTTTTGCGCCCCGCAACATGGGGAGGGCGCAATGAGCGACCAGTCGGCCGGCGGCGATCTTTTCTTCGTTCTGATGGGGGCGATCCTTGTCTTCGCCATGCACGGCGGCTTCGCTTTCCTCGAAGTGGGCACGGTCAGGCGCAAGAATCAGGTCAATGCTCTGGTCAAGATCCTGGTCGATTTCGCCATCTCGACCACGGTCTATTTTCTGGTGGGCTACGCGATCGCCTACGGCCTTGGCTTCTTTGTTCCCGCAAGTCAGCTCGTCGGTGGCGAGGGCTACGGACCGCAAGGGATCACGCTGGTCCGCCTTTTTTTTCTGATCACCTTCGCGGCGGCGGTGCCGGCGATCGTCTCCGGCGGTATCGCCGAGCGCATGAAGTTCCTGCCGCAGTGTGTCGCCACGGCGCTCCTGGTCGCGTTCCTCTATCCCTTCTTCGAAGGCATCGCCTGGGCGGGCAACTACGGCATACAGGGCTGGTTCGAATCGACGCTCGGCGCCCGGTTCAACGATTTCGCCGGCTCGATTGTCGTCCACGCCGTCGGCGGCTGGGTGGCGCTCGCGGCCGTGCTTCGCCTGGGCCCGCGCCTTGGCCGCTACGAGCGCGGCGCGACGGCCAGCTTTCCGCCATCGAGCATCCCGTGGCTCGCACTTGGCTCGTGGCTCCTCTGCATCGGCTGGTTCGGGTTCAACGTCATGACCGCCGGGTCGCTTTCCGCCGTCACCGGGCTGATCGCCGCGAACTCGCTGATGGCCATGGTCGGTGGCATCCTGGCCGCCGCGATCGTCGGCCGCGGCGATCCCGGCTTCGTCCATAACGGCGCGCTTGCGGGCTTGGTTGCCGTCTGCGCCGGATCGAACGTCATGCATCCCGCCGGCAGCTTCATCGTGGGTGCGCTGGCCGGGATCATCTTCGTCAAGGGCTTCGAGATCTGCCAGAACCGTCTGAGGATCGACGATGTGCTCGGTGTCTGGCCGCTTCACGGCCTGTGCGGCCTTTGGGGCGGCATCGCCGCCGGCATCTTCGGCCTCGAGGCTCTGGGCGGGCTTGGCGGTGTCACGTTCCAGGCCCAACTCGTCGGCTCGGTCCTCGGCGCCGCCTACGCCTTCGTCGGCGGGCTGATCGTCTATGCCGTGGTCGACATGACGCTCGGATTGCGTCTTTCGCCCGATCAGGAGCGGCGCGGGGCCGACCTTTCGATCCACAAGATCTCGGCCAACCCGGAAGCCGACATTCTCGGCTGAGCCCGCAAGGCGGCAGTGCCCAACAATTGGGCAATTTCGGTTTCCTCCACCACCTCCGGTGGAGAAGTTCCCCGCACGGGGCCGCGCCCCCGCCCGACATTTGTGCGGCGCACGCGGCATGGCACGGCGATTGCTACCAGCCGGTAAGCGGCGGCCGTGGTCGCCCAATTGCCGTGCATGCAGTGAAAACGGGGCCGCGTGCCGAAGACGTAAGGGGAAAGCTGATGAAGTTGACCAAAGTGCTCCTAGCTGCGGCGCCGCTGGTTGCGCTCGCCGCGTTGCCCGCTCTGGGGCAGGACGCGGTGGCGCCGGAAGCCGTGGCGCCTCCCGTGCCCGACAAGGGCGACACGACCTGGATGCTCTTATCGACCGCTCTCGTCCTTCTGATGACCATCCCTGGGCTGGCGTTGTTCTACGGCGGCCTGGTCCGGTCGAAGAACATGCTGTCGGTATTGATGCAGGTCTTCACCATCACGGCGGTGGTGATGATCGTGTGGGTGGTCTACGGCTACAGCCTCACCTTCACCGACGGCGGCTCGATGAACAGCTACGTCGGCGGCCTGTCGAAAGCCTTCCTCGCCGGTGTCGACGTGACGACGACCGTCGAGACCTTCTCGAAGGGCGTGGTCATCCCCGAGCTCGTCTTCGTCCTTTTCCAGATGACCTTTGCGGCGATCACACCTTGCCTCATCGTCGGCGCCTTTGCCGAACGCGCCAAATTCTCGGCGGTGATCCTGTTCGCGATCCTCTGGGTGACGTTCGTCTACTTTCCGATCGCGCACATGGTGTGGTTCTGGGGTGGTCCGAGCGCTGCAGACGCGCCGAGCGGGCTCATCTTCGGTTTCGGAGCCATCGACTTCGCCGGCGGCACCGTGGTCCACATCAACGCGGGCATCGCGGGCCTTGTCGGCGCCCTGATGATCGGCAAGCGGATCGGCTACATGAAAGACATCATGGCGCCGAACTCGATGGCGCTCACCATGGTCGGTGCCTCGCTTCTGTGGGTGGGCTGGTTCGGTTTCAATGCCGGATCCAACCTCGAGGCCAACGCCTATGCGGTGCTCGCCATGGCGAACACCTTCGTCGCCACGGCCGCGGCGGCGGTCACCTGGATCATCATCGAGTCCTTCACCCGCGGCAAGGCGTCGATGCTCGGCGCGGTTTCCGGGGCGGTGGTCGGTCTCGTCGCGGTGACCCCCGCAGCCGGTTTCGCCGGACTGATGGGCTCGATCGTCCTCGGCATCGTGGCCACCTGCTTCTGCTACTTCTTCGTCGCGGTGGTGAAGAACGCCCTCAAGTATGACGACAGCCTGGATGTGTTCGGCATCCACTGCATCGGCGGCATTGTCGGCGCGCTCGGGACCGGAATTCTGGTCAACCCGGCCCTCGGCGGGGCGGGCATCGTCGACTATCTGAGCCCGGATCTCGCCGCAGTCTACCCGGGCACGGGGGCGCAGGTGTGGAACCAGCTCAAGGGCGTCGTCGTCACGCTCCTCTGGTCGGGCATTGGCAGCGCCATCCTATACAAGATCGTGGACCTCATCATCGGCCTCCGCGTCAGCCAGGAAGTCGAGCGCGAGGGCCTCGACCTAGCCTCCCATGGCGAGGCTGCCTACCACGAGTCGTAAGCGCCCGGGCGGCAGGTTGCCGCCTGCCGCTTCGGGAATGCCCTGAAGAGCCCGGCCCAGGCCGGGCTCTTTTCTTTGACTTCCTCGCCGGCGGCGCATGG
>DASSPO010000065.1:0-10062 GCA_035699585.1 Bauldia sp. | reverse complement strand
CTACCTCGAAGCGCGTACGGGAAGAGGAACGGCGGTCGCGGCGCTGCCGGAGGAACTCCTGAAAGCGCCGGGCGAAGCCGTCGGAAAGTCACGCCGGGTGCCGTCGACATCGAGACGGGCAGCCGACTTCGCCCGGGCGCGGACGCGCGGCGGCCTGGAGCCGCGCTGCTTCCAGCCCGGCATGCCCTCGATCGACGATTTCCCGCGGAAGGAATGGTCGCGCTGTCTTGCCGCGAGAGCCCGGACCCTCCGCGCCGCCGACATGACTTACGAAAGCGCCGCCGGCCTGCCGATTCTCCGCGAGGCGATCGCGAGCTATCTCAATCGCGCCCGGGGAGTGGTCGCCGGGCCGCATCAGGTCGTCGTGGTCCCGTCGTCCCAGGCCGGGTTTGCCACCGCCGCGTTCTGCCTCGCCGAGCCGGGCGAGGTCATCGCCATGGAGGACCCGGGCTACCACAACGCCCGCACCGTCTTCATAGGCGCGGGCGCGGCGGTCGCCCCCGTGCCGGTGGACGACGAGGGCATCGACGTTGTGGCGCTGGCCGCCGTACCCGGTTTTCGGATGGTCGCGGTGACGCCATCGCACCAATACCCGACCGGCGTCACCATGAGTCTCGAGCGGCGCCTACGCCTTCTCGATCTCGTCTCCTCGCGCGGCGCCTTCGTACTGGAGGACGATTACGACAGCGAGTTCCGCTATGCCGAGCGCCCCATCGCCTCCCTCCAGGGCCTCGATGGCGGCCGGAACGTCATCTATCTCGGCACGTTCTCGAAGTCTCTCGCGCCGGGGATTCGCGTCGCCTATCTCGTCCTCCCCGAATCGATCGCCGAGACCGTCGCATTGGCCGCGCCGGCCATCGGCCAGATCGTTTCCGGGCCGGTCCAGTCGGCGCTCGCCGATTTCATCAACGAGGGCTACCTCGCGGCCCATGTCGGGCGGATGCGGCCCCTCTATGCAGAGAAGAGCCGGATCCTCGCCGAGACGCTTCGCGAGCACCTGCCGGAGGGTTGCACCGTGCCGAGCCCCCGCGGCGGCCTCCAGCTCCTCGTCCGTCTACCCGAGACCGCCGACGACGCAACCATCTGTGCGCGGCTCGATGCCGCCGGAATCAATACGCGGCCGCTCTCGGTCCTGTCGGTGAAAGCCGGCGGCAAGGGCCTGTTCCTTGGGTTTGCGCTTCCGCGGGTCGAGGAGATCGCCCCGGCGGCCAAGCGGCTGTCGGCGATCGTCGCCGCTCACCTGAGATCGGGCTGACAACCATATTGCACCGCAACAACTTCCTTTTCGCCATTCGATCGCTTATATGCAGCGCGGCCCCAAAATCGACCGGCCGCCAAGGATTCCATGTCCCTCCGCAACATTGCCATCATCGCCCATGTCGACCATGGGAAGACGACGCTGATCGACGTGCTGCTCAGGCAGTCCGGCGCCTTCCGCGACAATCAGAAGGTCGCCGAGCGGGCGATGGATTCCAACGATCTCGAGCGCGAGCGCGGCATCACCATTCTCGCCAAGGTCACCTCGCTGGTCTGGAAGGACGCCCGCATCAACATCGTCGATACCCCCGGCCACGCCGACTTCGGCGGCGAGGTCGAGCGCATTCTCAACATGGTCGACGGCGCGATCGTGCTGGTCGACGCGGCCGAAGGCCCGATGCCGCAAACCAAGTTCGTCCTCCAGAAGGCGTTGAAGCGGGGCCTGCGCCCGATCGTGGCGATCAACAAGATCGACCGCCCGGACGAGCGCCACCAGCAGGTGCTGAACGAGGTCTTCGATCTCTTCGCCGCCCTCGACGCGACCGAGGAGCAGCTCGACTTCCCGGTTCTCTATGGTTCGGCCAAGCAGGGCTGGATGTCGGCTTCGCCGGACGGCCCGCACGAGTCGACCGCGCCGCTTTTCGATCTCGTCCTCTCGCATGTTCCGCCGCCGGTGGTGGAGGACGGCCCTCTTCGCCTGCTGGCCACCACGCTCGAGGCCAATCCCTATCTTGGCCGCATCCTTACCGGCCGCATCACCTCCGGGACCATCCGCCCCAACATGACGGTTCGGGCCCTTTCCCGCGACGGCAAGGTCGTCGAGGACGGCCGTATTTCCAAGGTATTGGCCTTCCGCGGTCTCGAGCGCCAGTCGATCGAGGAAGCGGAAGCGGGCGACATCGTGGCCATCGCCGGTCTCACCAGGGCGACCGTCGCCGACACGATCGCGGCGCCCGAGGTAACCGAACCGCTGCCGGCACAGCCGATCGACCCGCCGACGCTGTCCATGACCTTCCGCATCAACGACGGGCCGCTCGCGGGCCAGGAGGGCGACAAGGTCCAGAGCCGGGTGATCCGCGAACGCCTGCTTCGCGAGGCGGAGGGTAACGTCGCGCTCCGCGTCACCACCACTCCGGACGCGGATTCGTTCGAGGTCGCCGGCCGCGGCGAACTGCAGCTCGGCATCCTGATCGAGACCATGCGTCGCGAGGGCTTCGAGCTCACCATCGGCAAGCCACGCGTGGTCTTCCGTACCGACGACGACGGAACGCTGCTCGAGCCGATCGAGGAAGTCATCATCGACGTCGATTCGGAGCATTCGGGAATCGTCGTCCAGAAGCTCTCCGAGCGCCGTGCCGACCTTCTCGAGATGCGGCCCTCGGGCGGCGGCCGCACCCGGCTCGTGTTCCACGCCCCGACCCGCGGCCTGATCGGATACCAGTCGGAGCTCTTGTCCGACACCCGCGGCACCGCCGTGTGCAACCGCCTCTTCCACGAGTACGCCCCCTACAAGGGCGACATTCCCGGCCGGCGGAACGGTGTGCTCATCTCCAATGCCCAGGGAGAATCGACCACCTATGCGCTCTGGTATCTCGAGGAGCGCGGGGTGCTGATGATCGAGCCGGGCACCCGTGTCTATGAAGGGATGATCGTCGGCGAGCACTCCCGCGGCAACGACCTTGAAGTGAACGTGCTGCGCGGCAAGCAGCTCTCCAACGTGCGCGCCGCCGGCAAGGAGGAGAACAGGATTCTCACGCCGCCGAAGCGGCTGTCCTTGGAGGCGGCGCTCGCCTATATCGAGGAGGACGAGCTGGTCGAGGTGACGCCCAAGTCGATTCGCCTCAGGAAGGCGATCCTAGACCCTCATGCAAGGAAGCGCGCCGAACGCGGCAAGGCCGAGGTGGTGACGGCCTGACGGCCTTCGCCCGTCCCGGCCATCATCGCGGGCTTGAGCTTCTCGCGCCGTCGGGCTGGGATGGCGGCATGGAATCGGGGACGCGCCTGGGATGGATTGCCAGGATCGGCCGGGTGGTCACCGGCTGGCCGAGGCTTTTCATCGCCGCCGGCGTGGGCGTCGCCGTCACGCTTGCGAGCCTCTCGTTCGGCGCCCTGCCGACCACCGCGGCCCTCGTCGGCTGGGATATCGGACTGATCGTCTTCTTCGCGACCTTGGCCGAGCTGATGATCACTGCCGATACGGCGGAAATCCGCCGCCACGCCGCGCGGCAGGATGTCGGTCAGTTCGTCGTGCTCACACTCAGCGCACTCGCCGCCCTGGCGAGCGTGGTCGCGATCTACGCCGAGGTGAGCCGCGCCGGGGAGGGGGCGATCGCCGACTGGAGGCTTGCCCTCGGCGTGGTCACGATCGTCCTCTCATGGTTCTTCGTCCAGTCGATGTTCGCGGTCCACTACGCCCATGAATATTACGGTTCGGCGCGCGGCGAGGGAGGCGGGCTTACGTTCCCGGGCGGCCGCGACGAGCCCGACTACTGGGACTTCGCCTATTTCTCGCTGGTCATCGGGATGAGCGCGCAGGTGTCAGACGTCGCCGTCACCGGCCGACGCCTTCGGCGAACGGTGACCGTGCATGCGATCGTCGCATTCTGGTTCAACGTTGCGGTTCTCGCCCTCCTCATCAACATCGCCGCCGACGCGATTCGGAGTTGATCGGCGCGCCGCGAGCGCCCAACCGCGCCACTATCGTTGCCTCGCAGCCTCCTTGCAACAGTGTACGAAAATTTATCGCGCCGTGAGCGCGCGCCCTCTTTGCAGACCTCCCGACTGGTCATAAGCTTCCCCCATGAGCAACACCTTCACCATCGGCGTCCGGCGGGCCGAGAGCGGCGACGCGGAGGCGATAACCAAGGTCCATGACGCCTCCTGGCGCTATGCCTATGACGGCATCATCCCGCCGCGGGAACTGGCCCGGATCATCGCCCGGCGTGGGCCGCGCTGGTGGGACAGGGCGATCAGGAAGGGTACTGCGATCCTGGTGATCGAGGTCGGGGGGACGATCTGCGGCTACGCGACCTTCGGTCCGAACCGGGCGCGGAACCTGGTGCAAAAGGGCGAGATTTACGAGATTTATCTGCTTCCCGAGTACCAGGGCATCGGTCTTGGCACGCGGCTCTTCCTCGCCGCCCGGCGCGAGCTCGGCCGTTTCGGGTTCGACAGCGTGGTGGTCTGGGCGCTCGCCGACAACGACAACGCCTGCCAGTTCTATAGGAACGCCGGTGGGCGCAAGGTAGCGCGGGCGAGCGAGCGCTTCGGCGAGGTTCAGCTTACCAAGATCGCTTTCGCCTGGGGACGGGGCGCCTAGCGCGCTCGTCAGAACCGCTCCGGCACTTCGTCGCCGCTGAGCCCGTAGTGCGGGGCGTTTTCCCGGCTGCAATCAAAGTCGGCCGCGGCGTTATCGGCCACCTCGCGGGCGATCGCGTTTGCGTCGGGGTTGGTGCGAGCGTCGACGTAGCCGAGATGGCAGACCTGACCGGGCCCGCCGAGCTTGGTGATCACAAGCACCTGCCCCTCCGGCGCGCCGTCGCCGGATGACGTGTAGAAACGAAGAATCGTGGCAAATGGTTTGCCGTCAGGGCCGAGCCGCCACTCGATCGTCTCACCGATACGGTTGAATGAGGGCAGGGTGGTCCTGGCCGCTGGCTCGTTCGGCGCGCTGTCGCCATAGGAGACGAAGAATCGGAGGTCCCCCTCCGAGACATAAACGGAAATCCCGCCGTAGCCGTCGCACCACCATGCGCCCGATTGCAGCGGGTCGTCAGGCGCCGGCGGTATCGGGCGACAAGCGGCGAGGTTGATTTTCGTATAGGCGCTACTGTTCGCGGCTGCCGCCGGCGTGGCCACAAGGACGGTCAGCGCGAGACTCAGTCCGATGGTGGCGCATTGGCGCTTCCCCATGCGTCGATCTCCCGTCCGAGCGCATCCGGTTCGCCGGCGATCCTCACCTGCTTGAGCCGGGCGCGATGGCCTCCGGAGATGGTGAGCGCCGATTTCGGCACGCGCAAGCGCTTTGCAAGAAGCGCGACAAGGGCATCGTTGGCTTCCCCCTCGGTCGGCAGAGCCCGAACCCGCACGAGAGCCGCCGCCCGGCCGTCGGACAGGCGGCCGATCCCGTCGATGGCGTCGCGTCCGGCACGGGGTGTCACGCGAACGGTTAGAACGACGCCGCCCGCCTCGCGCCGGTAAGGGGAGCCCGGCGCCGCCATCGGCGCCTCAGATGAACAGGCGGGCGAGGTTCGGCAGGATCACGGTCTGGATGAAAATGATGATCAGGATGAGGATCACCGGCGAGATGTCGATACCGCCGAGGTTCGGGAGGAGGTTGCGGATCGGCCGCAGCACCGGTTCGGTCACGGCGTAGAGCACCTGGGCGAGGCCGGCGACGAACTGGTTCCGCATGTTGACCACGTTGAATGCGATCAGCCAGGACAGGACCGCCGCGGCGATCAGCACATAGATGTAAAGCTGGAGGACGTAGGAAATGAACCACAGTAGCTCCAGCATGATGATTGGCCCGCCGATTTCCGGGTGAAAAGGTTACGCTCATGTAGCGTTGCGCGGAAAGGGTCGCAACCCGCCGAATGGAAGCGGCATGGCGCGAAGCCCCTCGCCGCTGACCGAACTGCGTGACGATTCCCCGCGCCCGGGCGCTTGCCTTGACAGGGAGGAGAGGCAAACCCTAAATGGCGCGCGTCCTGGACCGGCGACGAAATGCCCGGTCCAATGGGGCCGTAGCTCAGATGGGAGAGCGCTGCAATCGCACTGCAGAGGTCAGGGGTTCGATTCCCCTCGGCTCCACCAGACATCCGGCGTGACCGGAGGACGTGCCGATGCCACTTCGGCGCGTGAAATCTCCCAGGCGAAGCGAATTCCGGCCTGACGACGGCCTATCCGCTCGCGCCGTCGCGGCGCTCAAGGGCCTCGCTCGTCACGAGCGCGAGATCTTCGCGATGCGGCTTGGGCGAAGCCGGGAGGACCTGCTCGGCCCGCTCGCTCGCCTCTACGGCCATCTGCCCGAGTATGCAGCCTTCGCCGAGGACCTTGTCGGCGTCCTTGCCGAGGGCTGGGCGGAGCGCCTCGCCGAGCTCCGCCGTCTGGACCTCCAGCGCGACCTCGAGCCGGACTGGTTCCTGCACGAGAGGATGGTGGGTTACGTCCTTTACATCGACCGTTTCGCCGGCACGATCCCGGACGTCGTCGATCGGCTCGACTACCTCGAGGAGCTCGGGGTCACCTACCTCCACTTCATGCCCTGCCTCAGGCCCAGGCCGGGCGACAGCGACGGCGGCTACTCGGTCATGGACTACCGCGCGGTCGACCCGCGCTTCGGCACGATGGACGACCTCGAAGCTGCCGCGCGCGCCCTCCGCATGCGGGGCATGAGCCTTTGCGTCGATCTCGTCCTCAACCACACCGCCAAGGAGCATGAGTGGGCAGCAAAGGCACGCGCCGGCGATCCGGCGTATCAGGCCTTCTACTGGATGTTCGACAACCGCACGCTTCCCGACCGCTACGAGACGACGCTGACCGAGGTGTTTCCGGCCCACGCGCCGGGCAACTTCACCTGGTATCCCGACTTCGGCAAGTGGGTATGGACCACCTTCAACGAACACCAGTGGGATCTGAACTGGGCCAACCCGCGGGTCTTCCTCGAGATCGTGGCGCTGATGCTGTTTCTCGCCAACAAGGGCGTCGAGGTGTTCCGCCTCGATGCGGTGGCGTTCCTGTGGAAGCGGATGGGCACGCGTTGCCAGAACGAGCCGGAGGTCCATGACGTCCTCCAGGCGCTTCGCGCCGCGAGCCGGATCGCGGCACCGGCGGTGATCCACAAGGAGGAAGCGATCGTTTCCCCGCGCGATCTCGTCCCCTATCTCGGCGCCGGCAGCCACGCCGGCCGCGAGGGCAACCTCGCGTACCACAATTCGCTCATGGTCCAGTTCTGGTCGGCGCTGGCCGCGCGCGATACGCGGCTGATGACATACGTCCTGCGCACGCATTTCCCGACCGGCTTTCGGAACGCGACCTGGGCCACCTATCTCCGCTGCCACGATGACATCGGCTGGGCGGTCACCGATGAGGACGCCGCGGCGCTCGGCATTTCAGGGCCTGCGCACCGCGCCTTCCTTGCCGACTTCTACGAAGGCGCCTTTCCCGGCTCCTTCGCGCGCGGCGCACCGTTCCAGTCGAACCCGCAGACGGGGGACAGGCGGTCGAGCGGCACGACGGCGTCGCTCTGCGGGCTCGAAAAGGCGCTCGCCGAGAACGATCTCGCCGGCATCGAGAGCGCCATCCACCGCATCCTGATGGGCCACGCGCTGATCGCGTCCTTTGGGGGCATCCCGCTCCTCTATATGGGCGACGAGATCGGCCTCTTGAACGACCGCACGTATCTCGCTGATCCCGACAAGGCGCATGACAGCCGCTGGATGCACCGCCCCGCCATGGACTGGGCCAAGGCCCAGCGCCGACTGATCGCGGGCACGCTCGAGGCGCGCATCCAGTCCGGTATCGTCGAGATCATGCGGCGGAGGAAGACGACGCCGCATCTACGTGCCGACAATCCGACCGAGATTCTCGACGGCGCCGCCGAGGGCGTGTTCGTGTTCCGCCGCGCGAGCCCGCTCGGCGCGCTCCTCGCCTTCTTCAACTTCACCGAAGCCTGGCGGGCGGTGCCGCAGGGCTTCGCTGGATCGAACGGCGCGCGCGACTTCGTCGACCGGCTCACCGGCCACTCGGTTGTCCCCGAGGACGGGATGATCCTGCTGCCGCCCTATGCGCGGCTCTGGCTGACGTGAGCCTCTCGTCGCGCAAGGATCAGCCGGTTCACGGCCGGCGCCTGTTCGAGGTGGACGAGGTGCCCGGCCTTCGGGATCACGTGCACCGGGACGTCCGGCGGAAACCCGGTCGCGATCGGGCGGACGATCGCATCCTCGGCGCCCCAGACGATGCGCGTCGGCACACCGAGCTCCGCGATGCGCTCCCTGTAAAGGTACGCCTGGCGCCCGGGGAACGAGGCCGCGGCGATGGTGTCGAGCGCCTCGGGCACGCCCGGCGTCGTGGTGTAGGCGACCACAAGCCGCAGCGCTTCCGGGCTGATCAACTTCGGATTGGCGACGAGCATTTCCATCATGGTGCGGGCGTCGGAGATGCTCCGCACGCGCGGAAATCCCGAGATGAAAGTCATGTTGATCCACGGGTCGATGCCGCCGGGTCCGATCAACGTCAGCGCCGACACCCGCTCGCGCGCTGCGGTGGCGAGTTCAACCGCGATGGAGGCGCCCATCGAATGCCCCACGAGATGGGCGCTGGCGATCCCTTGATGGTCCATCAGCGAAAGGACGATCCGGGCGAAGAACGCGATGTCTCCGCCACCCACGTCAAGGCTCGAGAGCCCCGTGCCAGGCAGATCCGGGGCGTAAACCCTGCCCTGCGCGGCGAGTGCCGGTTGGGTGAACAGCCATGTCGTGTGGTCGGCGGCGTAGCCGGGAATCAGAACGAAGACCTGGTCGCCTGTGCCCTGCTTGAGGCAATGGACGCGACGCCCCTCGACCGTGACGCTGAAGGCGTCCACACCGGCGGCGCCGTTCATGCACCAGCCCCGCCCTCGTCGATGATGCCAAGCGTCGCGCCGACCTCGACGATGTCATCAACCTCGGCGCTGGTTTCGGACAATACTCCGGTCACGGGCGCCTCGACCTCAAGATTGAGCTTCGGCGTGCCGACCACCACGACAGGTTCGCCCGCCTTGACGATCTCGCCCGCCTTCCTCAGCCATTCGACGACGATGCCCTCGGTCACCTCGGTACCGAGTGAGGGGACTACCAGCTTCACCGACATCGTCTTTGTGCCTCCGCCTCGTTCTGGCCATCGGCGACTATTGCCGGCGGTCCGTGTCATGGTCAAACGACTTTTGTATTCATCATACTACAAAAGTAGAGTCGCACCACAGGTCGACAACGATTGTCCCGGCGCCATAGGGTCGAACGGAATGGCAGAAGCCCGGTGTTTCCGCGGCAGAGATGGGGGCCCGTTTGTATCTCGGTCTTGATGTCGGCACCTCGGCGGTGAAGGCGCTTCTCGTCGATGCCGAGCAGCGCGTCATCGCGCATGCGTCGCGGCCCTACCCGATTTCGCGGCCCGCCCCGGGCTGGAGCGAGCAAGAACCGCAGGACTGGATCGACGCGGTCGAAGGTGCGATTGGTGCGCTTCGCGCCGAGAAGCCGGCCGCGGTGGCGGCCGTGGCGGCGATCGGTCTTTCCGGCCAGATGCACTCGCCCGTGTTGCTCGGAAGCGACATGGCCGTGCTCCGCCCGGCGATGCTGTGGAACGACGCCCGGGGCCGCGCCGAATGCGAGGCGCTGGCGCGCGAGGTTCCGGAACTCGCGATGATCACCGGCGTCCAGCCGATGCCCGGATTCACCGCCGCCAAGCTCCTGTGGGTGCGAAACCACGAGCCCGAGATCTTCGCTCGTATCGCGCACCTCCTTCTCGCCAAGGACTACGTCCGTCTTCGCCTCACGGGCGAGGTGGCCTCCGACATGTCCGACGCCGCAGGCACCCAGCTCTTCGATCAGGCCGCCCGGCGCTGGTCTTCCCGGCTGGTCGACGCCGTCGGCCTTGCGCCGTCGGCCATGCCGTATCTTCACGAGGGCACCGAGGTGAGCGGCCACCTCCGTCACGAGGTCGCCGCGCGGCTCGGTCTGCCTGCCGGCATCCCGGTTGCCGCCGGCGGCGGCGATGGCGGCACTGGCGCGGTGGGTGTGGGCTGCATCGAGAACGATGAAGGCTTCG
>DASSPO010000064.1:0-16754 GCA_035699585.1 Bauldia sp. | reverse complement strand
GAGAGTGGATCTCAAGAGCATTCCCGAGCACTATCGACCTGCGGCCCGCCGCGAAATCAAGGTGGACGTCTATCAGGAGGCACTTGGCCGCCGTGTAACAGGCGATCGCCAAACGGCGATCGTCTGGTGAGAACTTCACGTCCTCGGTTCGGCCTGCTGCAGCCATGGCCTGGCGCGCGGCCTCGGTGGCGGTGAAGGCGAGCATCGGGTCTAGGTCAGGGCTCCAGCGACGATGCGAATCGGACCATCGCAACCGCGACGGCGCTTGAAGCGTGCGGGCATGCCCTTCGGCGCTCCACCTGGCGCCAAGACGAGCTCGGGGAAGAAAGTGCCTCCAACACGTTGAAGGCGACTGGACCTACTCACCGTGCTCCCTCGCTGCTGCGTTGCGCGACGAAGAGGTGGCGGGAAAGCCGCCGACTCGCGGACAGGGCGTGGACGGTTTGGAGGAAGTCCTGCGTCCCCATGTAGGTATCGGCGCCCTCGATCGCGATCAGATCGTCGCGATGCCGTTCGCGCGCTGCGATCCAGCGCGCGGACGTCAGAACCTCGTTGTCCGTGACGTCTTCATGGCGGACAAGCCGGAAACCTGCATCGCGAAGGAGACGCTGGTTCTCGCCGTCGGGGACGAACAGGAACAACCCGATGGAGCTTCGCGTCGCAATCTCGTCGCTGGTCAGGACGCCGGTGACCACGATCGGATCGGTGTAGAGCAGGAGGCCGTCGGGGCGAAGGACGCGCCGCCACTCGGCGAGCACGGCGGCGCGGTCGCGGAGGTGGTTGACGGCGTCGATGCATTGGATCGCGTCGAAGCTCGCATCGGGGAAAGGAAGCGGGCGCGTCGCATCGGCGACGCCGAACCGGGCAATGCCCGTCAACCCTCGTTCCATTGCGGCGGCGTTGGCGGCGGCAACGCCGGGTTCGCTCACATCGATTCCCTCGACGCTTACGCCGAAGGTTTCGGCGAGGAAGAGTGCCGGTCCACCCGAGCCGCAGGCCACTTCAAGCAGGCGCCTGCCGGGCGCGAGGTTCAAGAAGCTCCCGAACCGCTCCTGCTCGTCCGCGGTGAGCCAGCTGTTCTGGCCAATGTCGCGGCCATAGGTTTCGGCGCGGACCGCCGCCAGCACCTCGGCCCCGAAGTTGCCGTAGGTCGACTTGTAGAAACCGACGCGCTCGGCCAAGCCGGCGTACCCCTATCCTTGCCGCGTGATCCTGTCGATCTCGGCCAACTCCTCCGCGCCGAGCTTCCAGCCAACCGCCTTGACGTTGGCCTCGATCTGCTCGGGCTTCGTCGCGCCGGTGATGATCGAGGCGACTTGAGGGCGTGCCGCGAGCCACGACAGGGCCAGTTCAAGGAGCGTCCGTCCGCGGGCGTCCGCGAAGGCGACCAGCCGCTCGACGATTTCATCCCGGCCTCGACCGAGAAAGCGTTCGGCGCCGCTCGGCGCGTTGGCAAGGCGAGACCCTGCGGGCATGGGCCTGCCCTTGCGGTACTTGCCGGTGAGCGCGCCGCCGGCGAGCGGGAAGTAGGGTACGAGGCTGAGACGATGGGTCTCCAACACCGGGAGGAGGGCGTCCTCGATCCCGCGCTCGAGCAGGCTGTACTCGTCCTGCGTCGCGACGAACCCAGCGACCCCGACTTTCCTGGCGGCCTCGACCGCGTCACCGATCTCGCCGGCCGAGAAGTTCGAAGCGGCCAGCGCACGCACCTTGCCCGACTTGACGAGTTCTTCGCCGGCGCGGAGCGTCTCCTCGATCGGCGTGCCGGGGTCCGGCTCGTGCATGTAAAGAAGGTCGATCCAGTCGGTTCGAAGCCGCCGGAGGCTCGCCTCGACCGCCGACATGATATATGCGCGCGTGCCGCGCCGGTCGGAGGGGTTGTCGGCCATCGGTTTCCCGAACTTGGTGGCGAGGACCACGCCGTTCCGCCGCGTTCCGAGACATTGGCCGATGAAGTCCTCCGACTTCCCGCCGCCGCCGTAGATGTCCGCAGTATCGAGGTGATTGACGCCGAGCGCGAGCGCCGCGTCGATCACTCTCCGTGTCGCCGCAAGGTCGATGCGGCCGCCGAAATTATTGCAGCCGAGGCCGACGAGCGAAACCCTGAGTCCGGACGGGCCGAGCGGGCGAAGTTCCATGGGCGGGCTGTTCCTTGCGGGCAGGAAGCCGAAGCTAGGGGCGGGGTGCGGCCTGGTCAACCTCGAGCGGAAGGAGGCGATGTCGTTGCGCACCACCTCCGTTCGTGCCACATCCCGCCGCGATGGGCCTCATCGTGAAAATCTGCGGGCTGTCGACTCCCGAAGCCGTGGACGCCGCACTCGGCGCCGGCGCCGACATGATCGGGTTGGTGTTCTTCCCGCCGAGCCCGCGCTATCTCACGCTCGCGCAAGCCGCGGCGCTTGCCGAACATGCGCGCGGTCGGGGCAAGGTGACGGCGCTCAGCGTCGACGTCGACGAGGATGGTATCGCCAGAATCATCGAGGCAGTACGGCCGGATTGGCTCCAGCTCCACGGCCATGAGCCGCCCGAGCAGGTGCTGGCGCTGAAGCGGCGCTTCGGCCTTCCGGTGATGAAGGCCATCGGCATCCGCGACGCCGCCGACCTGGCTCAGGCGGAGGCGTATCGCGGCCTTGCCGACCGCCTTCTCCTCGACGCGAAGCCGCCCAAGGGCGCGACCCGGCCGGGTGGCAATGCTCTCGCCTTCGACTGGGCGATCCTCGACGGTTTCGACCCCGGCATGCCGTGGATGCTGTCGGGCGGGCTCGACCCCGGCAACGTCGGCGAAGCGGTGCGACGTGCGCGCCCGACCGGGGTAGACGTTTCCTCAGGCGTTGAGACGGCACCCGGGAAGAAGGATGTCAATCTGATCGCGGCCTTCGTTGCCGCGGCGCGAGCGGCGGAGCGCGGTTAGGATCAAGAACGAGGGCAAGCGTTCGTCGCGCCGGTGTGTTTGGCGACGCATTGGACTCGTCAGCCGTTTCGTGCCAAATCGCCGCTCATGACCATCCAGCCCAACACATTCCGCGCCGGCCCCGACGAGCGCGGCTTCTTCGGCAACTATGGCGGCCGTTTCGTCGCCGAGACGCTGATGCCATTGATTCTCGAACTCGAGGCGGCCTATGACGCCGCCAAGAAAGATCCGGCTTTCCATGCCGAGCTAGAGAACCTCAACACCCACTATGCGGGCCGGCCGAGTCCCCTCTACTTCGCCGAGCGGCTGACCGAGCATCTCGGCGGCGCGAAGGTGTATTTCAAGCGCGACGAGCTGAACCACACCGGCAGCCACAAGATCAACAACTGCCTCGGCCAGATTCTGCTTGCCCGCCGCATGGGTAAGACCAGGATCATTGCCGAGACCGGTGCCGGGCAGCATGGCGTAGCGGTGGCCACCGTGGCGGCGCGCTTCGGACTGCCGTGCGTCGTCTATATGGGCGCGACCGACATCGCGCGGCAGAAGCCCAACGTCTTCCGCATGCGGCTCCTCGGCGCCGAGCTCAAGCCGGTGACCGCCGGCAACGGCACCTTGAAGGACGCCATGAACGAGGCGCTCCGCGACTGGGTGACCAATGTCGAGTCCACCTACTACCTGATCGGCACCGCCGCCGGGCCGCACCCCTATCCGGAGCTGGTGCGCGACTTCCAGTCGGTGATCGGCAAGGAGACGCGGGAGCAGATCATGGCGATGGAAGGCCGCCTGCCTGACGCGCTGGTGGCCTGCATCGGGGGTGGGTCGAACGCCATCGGGCTGTTTCATCCCTTCCTCGACGACCGCCAGGTCGCCATCTACGGCGTCGAAGCCGGCGGCCATGGCCTCGCCGTGGCAAACGGACATGCGGCGTCGATGAACGGGGGACGGCCCGGGGTGCTCCACGGCAACCGCACTTACCTGCTTCAGGACGACGACGGGCAGATCCTCGAAGGTCATTCGATTTCGGCCGGTCTCGACTATCCCGGTGTCGGGCCAGAGCATTCCTGGCTCCGCGACACGGGACGCGTCACCTATGTGCCGGCAACCGACCGCGAGGCGCTCGACGCGTTCCAGCTCCTCACCCGGATCGAAGGCATTATCCCGGCGCTCGAGCCGGCGCACGCTCTCGCCCACGTCATCAAGCTCGCGCCGACGATGGGCAAGGACAAGATCATCGTCATGAATCTCTGCGGTCGCGGCGACAAGGATGTGTTTGCCGTCGCCGGCCATCTCGGCATGGACATCGGCTGATGCTCGAGGTGCATGTAAACTTCGGGAACGCCGAGGAGGCGTCGCGCGTCGCTCGCCATGCCGTCGAGAAGCGGCTCGCCGCCTGCGCCAATATCCATGCCCCGATCCGGTCCTTCTACTGGTGGGAGCAGGAGGTACGGGCCGGCGAGGAAGTGCCGGTCGTCTTCAAGACCTCCGAGGGCAAGGTCCATGACCTCATGGACTTCATCGTCCGGTCGCATTCCTACGACACGCCGGGAATCGTCGTGCACCGGCCGATGACGGCGAACGCGAAGTACCTCGCCTGGATCGATCGCGAGACGCACCAGATGTCGAAGCGGTGACCTGGCCGCGCTGACCACGTGGCCTGCTCCACTTCCAGCGCGATCTTGCCGGCCGAATGTTCTCTCGGTCGCCGCGAGTCCGGGTCTTAGGAGTCATCCAGGGCGGGGCACCGGCGCGGAAATCCGGCCAAGCCGCAGTGTCGTTTCGCTTTTTCTCAAAGCCGCTCCGGCCACCGATGACGGCGCGGCGTTCGTGGCAATCTTTGTCCCGAAGGCCTCTCCCATTCCCCACCGCATCACCTTGTGTTACCGGAACCCCATGACCGAGACCCGCATCGATCGCCGTTTCGCGGCGCTCCGACATGAAGGCCGGCCGGCCCTTGTCACCTTCGTCATGGCCGGGGACCCCGACCATGACACGTCGCTTTCGATCATCAAGGCGCTGCCGGGAGCCGGCGCCGACCTGATCGAGATCGGCATGCCGTTCTCCGACCCGATGGCCGACGGCCCGGCGATCCAGGCCTCGGGCCAGCGGGCGTTGAGGGGCGGGGAGACGCTTCGCAAGACGCTCGCAATGGTACGCGCTTTCCGCGAGAGCGACGCCGACACGCCGGTAGTGCTCATGGGCTACTACAATCCGATCTATTCCATGGGCAACGCCCGTTTCCTTGAAGAGGCGAAAGCTGCGGGCGTCGATGGGCTGATCGTGGTCGACCTACCACCAGAAGCTGACGACGAGCTCTGCCTGCCTGCGATGAAGCGGGGCCTGTCCTTTGTCCGCTTGGCGACCCCTACAACCGATGACAAGCGGCTCCCTGCCGTGCTCGCCAATACCTCGGGCTTCGTCTATTACGTCTCGATCCTGGGGATAACCGGAACAGCCTCGCCTGACTCGGTCCGGGTTTCGGAAGCGGTGACAAGGATCAAGCGGCACACCATATTGCCGGTCGTGGTCGGCTTCGGCGTCAAGACCGCGGCGCAGGCGGCCCAGATCGGGCGTGCCGCGGACGGCGTGGTTGTCGGTTCGGCGCTGGTCGGTGCCGTGGCCGGGTCGCTGGACCGGGATGGCCGCGCGACGGCCGGCACGGTCAAGGCCGTCACCGACCTTGTCGCCGATCTTGCCGGCGGAGTGCGGGCGGCGCGCGCCGAAGCCGCCGAGTAGGAGTTGTGTCGTGAGCTGGATCAGCAACGTCGTCCGTCCCAAGATCCGGAATTTCCTCGCCAAGCGCGAGGTTCCGCAGAACCTCTGGATAAAGTGTCCGGAGACCGGCGAGATGGTCTTTCACCGGGACCTGGAAGCGAATCATTTCGTCATTCCCGGCTCCGGCTATCACATGCGGATGACGGCCAAGCAGCGCTTCGAGCACTTGTTCGACAATTCCGAATGGGAGACGATTCCCTTCCCCGACGTGCCGATGGATCCGCTGAAGTTTCGCGACGAGCGACGCTATACAGACCGGCTTCGCGACGCGCGGTCAAAGACCGGATCCGTCGATTCCGTGCACCTCGGGGCCGGCACCATCGAGAACGTGCCCGTCGTCGTCGCGGTCCAGGATTTCGACTTCATGGGCGGCTCCCTCGGCATGGCCGCCGGGGAGGCGGTGATCACCGGCCTGATGACCGCCCGCGAGCGCCGCAAGCCATTCATTCTCTTCGCCGCATCAGGCGGCGCCCGGATGCAGGAGGGCGTGCTCGCGCTGATGCAGCTTCCGCGCACCACTGTCGCGGTCGAGGCCTTCCGCGAGGTGAAGCTCCCCTACATCGTCGTGCTGACCCATCCGACCACCGGCGGCGTCACGGCCTCTTACGCCATGCTCGGCGATGTGCACCTCGCCGAGCCTGGCGCACTGATCGGTTTTGCCGGCCCGCGCGTCATCGAGCAGACGATCCGCGAGAAGCTGCCCGAGGGCTTTCAGCGCGCCGAGTACCTTCTCGAGCACGGCATGATCGACATGGTGGTCCACCGGCATCAGCTTCGCCCGACCATCGCGCGCCTGTGCCGCCTGCTCGGCGCGGAGGCCGGTCCCGAGGTCTCGCCAGAGCCTAAGGTCATCGAGGCCGAGCCGGTCTAGGCCACGTTTCATGGAACGGTCCAACGCCATTCTGGAGCGCCTGCTCCACCTCCACCCGCGCGAGATCGACCTGTCGCTCGACCGGATCGCCGCGCTGATGGCCGATCTCGGTCATCCGGAGAAGCGTCTGCCACCCGTCATTCACGTCGCCGGCACCAACGGCAAGGGATCGACCACCGCGTTCATGCGCGCGATGCTCGAGGCCAATGGACGAAGCGTTCACGTTTACACCTCGCCGCATCTTGTCCGTTTTCACGAGCGCATCCGGCTCGGGGCCGAGGGCGGCGGCCGCTTCATCGACGAGGACGAGCTCGCCGATGTGCTGCTCGCCGTCGAGAAGATCAATGACGGGCGGCCGATCACGCAGTTCGAGATCACTACCGCCGCGGCTTTCGACGTCTTCGCCCGCCATCCAGCCGACGTGCTTCTCCTGGAGGTCGGTCTGGGGGGCCGACTCGATGCCACCAACGTGGTCGATCCCCTGGCGGCGGTGATCACCGCGGTGTCGATCGACCACGAAAAGTTCCTGGGCGACACGCTGCCCGCGATCGCTGCCGAGAAGGCCGGCATCCTCAAGCGTGGCCGGCCCGGGATCATAGCGCCCCAGGCTGAGCCCGCGCTGTCGGTGATCGAGGACGTGGCGGCGCGGCATGGCGCTCCTCTTTTCGTCGCCAATCGCGATTGGGTTGCCTTTGCCGAGCGTGGCCGCCTCGTCTACCAGGACGACGACGGCCTCCTTGACCTGCCCAGCCCGAAGCTCGCCGGGCGGCACCAGTTCACCAATGCCGGCACGGCGATCGCCACGCTTCGCCGCGCCGGGATGGGACTGCCGAGCGAGGCGATCGAGGCCGGGCTGGTCAACGTCGACTGGCCGGCGCGTCTTCAGCGGCTGACCGCCGGGACGCTGGTGGCTGGCGCTCCGGCCAATGCCGAAATCTGGCTGGACGGCGGCCACAATCCCGGTGCCGGGGTGGTGATTGCCGAAGCTATGGCCGACCTCGAAGAGCGGTCTCCCCGGCCGCTCCATCTCATCACCGGCATGCTCAACACCAAGGACCCAGTCGGATTTTTCAGGCCGTTCGCCGGCCTGGTCAGGCGCGTCCATGCCGTGCCCGTGCCGCACTCCCCGGCCGCCCGTGACCCGGTCGAACTTGCCTCCATCGCGGCGGATGTCGGACTTCCCACGGCAGTCGCCGGAAGCGTTGCCGAAGCGATCGACGCCATCGGGAGCGAGGTCAATGCACTCGGCCCGCCGCGCATCCTGATCTGCGGCTCGCTCTACCTCGCGGGCGCGGTACTGGCCGAGAACGGCACCCCGCCGGAATAGCTCGCGCCTTCCTCTTGCGAGGGTCTTCTTGGACCTGTCGACGAAGTCGACGCGCGATTGCGATGGTGGAGAACAGAGAAAGGGCCGCGATCGTCCGCGGCCCTCCCGATAGTGGCCTACCCGCGCGTCAGATCGACTGGGAAATCCAGTCGGACAGGCGCTGCTTCGGCACGGCGCCGACCTGCATTGCGGTCGGTTCGCCGTTCTTGAACATGATCAGCGTCGGGATCGAGCGGACGCCGTAGCGCATCATGATGTCGGGGTTCTCGTCGACATTAAGCTTGGCGATGGTGACCTTGCCGTCCATCTCCGCGGCGATCTCCTCGAGCGCCGGTGCGATGAATCGGCAGGGGCCGCACCACTCGGCCCAGAAATCGACCACAACCGGCTTCTCGGCGCCGAGCACGTCGGTGTCGAAGTTGGCGTCGGTCACCTTGACGGGAGCCATGCAAGACCTCGTTTCTCTGAGGATTCGGCAGGGTTGGTTGGCGCAGAACGTAGGATTGGGGGGAGGGAGCGTCAAGGCGACAACCCGTCGCCCAACGCCGATGAGCCTTGCATTTGGTGCGTAGCATCGACGGCTTCGCTTTCGGCGGCATCCAGCACCGCGGAAGGAATTTCCATGATCGCCGGGCGGTCCGTCCAGAGGATTGCGGCCGACACGGGTTTGTGAGGATAGAGCCGGCGGAGCACCGCCCGGTAGAGCGCGAGCTGCATCACGTAATCGTGTGGGGCCTCGGCCGGGGTCGCCGGAGCCGGACGGTTGGTCTTGTAGTCGACGATCAAGACCCGATCCGCGGCGATCGCCAGTCGGTCGAGACGGCCCGAGAGGACGCTGCTTCCGATCCGACCCGAGATTTCGACCTCCGCGCGGCTTCCCGGGGCGAAAACCGCGGCGAAATCGGGATGCTCGAGGACAGCGATGACGTTGTCGACGACCGCGGCCCGCTCCGTCGCCTCCCATTCCGGTGCCACCGCATCGAGATAGGAGCGCGCGCGTTCCCGTCGCAGCGAGGGCTCCATCTCCGGGAGCGACTCGAGAAGGCGGTGGATCAGCCGTCCGCGTTCGGCCGCCTGGCGGACGTCGGCGCCAGCGAGAAGGAGGGACGTCCGCACGGATGCTGCGGTGGTGTCGGGGGCAAGCGCCGTCGAGGGTGTGATCCGCCTGACGGCGGGAGGCGGCGGCGGTGCACGACGCGCCAGCCAATCCGGCCGCGGCGGTGTGAACGACATCGCCTCCTGCCTGCCCTTGGCGATCACCGCCGCCGGCGGTCCGGGGCGCCACTCGAGGATTTCGCCGCCGGCGTCTTCGCGCCGCACGCACTCGCCGCCCAGCGCAGCCGTCACCAGGTTGTGCCACCGTTTGGGCTTGTCGCGCTCGCTGATCTGCTTCTCCGTGCCGCAAATGTAGAGGCGGTCGCGGGCGCGCGTGAGCCCGACATAGAGAAGCCGGCGATACTCCTCCTCCGCCTCGGCGCGCAATGCATCGACGCGACGTTTGACCGAAAGCGGCATCGACCGGTAGCGACGCATCCAGACGAGCGGCGCGGGAGTCCCGTCCCGATCCTCGCGGAGCGCCACGATGCGGGGGTCGTGGTTGGGATGGACGGGAAGCGCGCCGGTATCGACCAGGAAGACGATGTCGGCTTCGAGGCCTTTGGCGCCGTGCACAGTCATCACCCGCACCTCGTCGCGGGTCGACTCGGTGTCGCGGCGGATGTCGGTGTCGGCCGCCTCGAGCCAGGCGAGGAAGCCTTGAAGCGACGGCGCGTTGGTTTCCTCGTAGGCAAGCGCCTGGGCAAGGAACTCGTCGAGCACGTCCTCGGCCTCGGGACCGAGGCGGCGAAGCGTCGCGTGCCTGCCGCCATCGGCGCCGAGAACGCCGGCATAGAAGGCGTAAGGATCGAGCCTGCCGGCGCGGATGCGCCACTCGTCGAGGCGCCGCCTGGCTTGGGCGAAGGCGCCCCCCCGGGTCACCGCCGCCTCGCCGAGGGCCCACCATAACGTCGTCCTTCCGCGGCCCTGCGCGATGGCGAAGAGCTGGTCCTCGTCGAGGCCGACCAGCGGGCTCTTGAGCAGCGCCGCAAGCGACAAGTCGTCCTCCGGCAGGAGCATGACGCGGCTAAGCGCCATCAGGTCCATGACCGCGATGTGCTCGGTGAGCTTGAGCCGGTCGGCGCCGGCGATCGGCACTCCGCGGCTCTTGAGGGCCCGGTTGATCGCGTCGGTCTGCGCGCCGCGCGTCCGCGACAGGATGAGGATGTCGCGCGGGCGGATCGGTTTGCTCGTCGACTCAAGCGGTTCGGCCCGCTTGATCCAGCCGTCGATGGTCGAGGCGATACGCTCGGCGAGCCTCACCTCCGGGCTCTTCGCCCCGAGGTGGTCGACGGGAGTTGTCCAGTCCGGCGGGTCGGACCGTTCCGGCGCCGGAATCATGGGCCAGAGAATGACGCGGCCTGGTTCGCCCTGGCGCTGTGCCGTGTGGCTGGGCGCGCCTCCCTCGCCGGAAAGGCCGCGCCAGGCACGCTCCTCGGCGAAGACCGCGTCGACCGCTTCGAGAATCACCGGCACCGAGCGGAAGGAGAGGTGAAGCTCGGGGTCGGCCCAAGGATAGCCCGCCCGGCGGGCACGCGCGCCAAGCTCGCGTCGCATGCGCGAGAACCAGGCGGGCACCGCGCCTTGGAACGAAAAGATCGACTGCTTCTCGTCGCCGACCGCAAACAGCGTCCTGACCGCATTGCTGGCGCCGTCGCCGGCAAAGAATTCCTCCGCGAGCGCCCTGATCACCTGCCACTGCCGCGGGCTCGTGTCCTGGGCCTCGTCCACGAGAATATGGTCGAGACCGCGGTCGAGCTTGTAGTGCACCCAGCGCGAGGCATCGATGCGCGAAAGCAGCCCCACGGTCTTGACGATAAGGTCCTCGAAGTCGAGGGCGCCGCGCAGTGTCTTCATGCGATCGTACTCCGCGATCGCGGCGTCGGCGAGGACAAGGATGGCGGCGGTGGACTCATAGCAGTCGGCAGCGCGCAGCCGCTGGAGCAGGCCGTCGAGGCGCTCGCGTTCGAGTTCAAGCCATTCCTCGAGGCCCTCCCACCTTGCCTTCATCGCGTTTGTGACCATCGACCTCGCGACGCGGAGTTCCCCGTCGGTGCGCCTGATCCAGAACTCGAGATAGGCATCGATGCGGTCGTCTTGGTTTCGTGCATCGGCGACCCGGGCGAGCCGTTCCGCCGCCTGACGATCTGCCTTGCTACCGCCGGCCAGGACTTCCGCCAGTGCGGCGAGCTGGCTGGCCAGCGCACATTCTCCAAGGATCGCCGAGCGGAGCGACGCCACGCTCTCGCCGTCGGAAACGCCGAGCGCGGAACGGAGCTCGAGGAGCGCGTCGTCGAGCGATCCGGCTGCGGCGATCCAGGCGCGCACCCGGTCGCGCTTGTCGATGAACTCCTTGACCGCAAGCTCGTGCATGAAGTCGCTGGCCGCAGCGAGCACGGTACCGAGGGCCCGGCCGAGCGGGCCATCGCCATCGTTTGCCGCCTTGGCAAGCGTTCTCCGGCGCGCCGTCTCGGCGAGCGCCGCCTGGTCGCGCTCGGCAAGGACCTCGAAGTTGCCGGCGACATTTGCCTCGAAAGGGAACTGGTGCAGAAGCCGCTCGCAGAAAGCATGGATGGTCTGGATCTTGAGCCCGCCCGGCGTCTCCAGCGCGCGGGCGAAGAGCCGCCGCCCTTGGGCGAGCGTCGCGGCATCGGGTCGCTTTCCCTCGATCCGCGCGATCTCCCCGGCAAGCCTCGTATCGGAGAGGGCGGTCCAGTTGCTCAGGATGTCGAATACCCGCTTCGCCATTTCGGCCGCCGCCGCGCGCGTGAAGGTGAGGCAGAGGATGCGCGACGGGTCTGCGCCGGCGAGGAGGAGCCGGATCACCCGCTGCGCCAGGACATAGGTCTTGCCCGAGCCGGCATTGGCCGACACCCAGGCGGAGCCGCGCGGGTTCGAGGCCGCGGCCTGCGCCTTCTCCGTCGCCTTGTCGACTACGGCCTGGGCGGACCGAACCATTCCGGATGATCCTCCTCGCTCTCGACCAGCGCCCATTCGTTGACCCGGGCGAGGTGGTCGTAAGGGCTCTCGTAGCGCATCTCGAACATCGGCCTTGCCCGCGAGACATAGGCGCGCGCCGGGTCGTCATAGGCGGCGATCAATTCGCCGAGGCGCGCGTGGGAGAGGTCGGCAACACCGTCCGCCGTCTGGCCATCCTCAACGGCATTGGCGATCGGCTCGCCACGCTCGACGCGGCTGAGACCGATCCAGAACAGGGCGGCGATGCTCCGGCCAGCAAAGCTCTCGCCGAAGGCGCCGGCCCGCGCCATCGCCGCCTCGAGGCCGAGCTGCGGGGCGAAACCGACCAGCACCTGCTTCGCGGTTGGCGGAGTCCCGGTCTTGAAGTCGAGCACTTCGATCCGACCGTCGTGGCGAAGATCGATGCGGTCGGCGCGGCCGGAAAGGGTGAACGTGCCGGCCGGTGCCGCCAAGGCAAGGTTGCCTGGAACCTCGGGATGGCGTTCGGCGATCGAGCCATTTCGGCGCGCCTCCCAGTCGATGAGCCATTCGGCGATTGCCCCGAACCGGTTGGTCCAGATGGCGTGGATGTCGGGAAAATCGCGCACGCTTTCGAGTGCGGCCCGGCCAAGCGCGAGGAGATGCGTCACCGCCGCGGCGTCGAACGGACCGCGCCAGCTGGCGGTGAACTTGCCGAGCGCCTCGTGGATCAGCGTGCCGCGGAGAAGGTAGTCCGGCGCCAGTCCGATCGGATCAAGCGGCTCCAGGCGGAGGACGTGCTTAGCGTAGATGGCATAGGGATCACGGATCAGCGTCTCGATCTCGGTGACCGACAGACGCCGCGGCCGCGTCTCGATGGCCGGCGCGGGCGTCGGCCGCGGTACCGGTTCTGGGCGGCCCTGGGGCCGGTCGATGTCGCGGGCAAGGTCGACATAGACGTCGCCGCGCTTTTTGACCGGCGCGATTGCGTTCTCGCCGGCAAGGGCGAACAGGCGTTGCAACCAGCGTGAGGCGACCGTCGGCGCACCGGCGCGCCGCTCGGCGCGGGTCAGCATGACGCGCGAAGCGGCAAAGGCTTGAGCGAAGTCGTGCGCCGCAAGAGCAATTCGTCGCTCCGGCGGCGGGAGACCGATCTCGGTTCGCATCGTGCGCGACAGCCACGGATCGGTGCGCGTCGCAGCCGGCCAGATCTTCTCGTCGAGTCCGCCCAGGATCAAGAGATCCGCCGACTGGAGGCGGGCCTCCAGGGTACCCCAGATGTGGATGCGGGGATCGGCGCCTACGGACGGCGCGACCGCGACATCGGCCATCAAGGCGGACAGGAACGCAGGGAACTCGGCCGGAGCGATGCTCAGCCGCGTCTCCTCCATAAGGCCGGTGAGGAGTTTCAAAAGGGCTTCGCCGCCGTCGCCATCGAACAGGCCGACGACGCGTTTCTCATGATTGCTTGCGGCGGCGGTGAGTGCCTCGAGGAGGTGTCGTGCCGCCTCGCCGGCGGCTATGGTCGGTTGCGCGCGGAAGAGAGCCTCGACCGGACCCAGGATCGCCTCGATGCTTGTCGCAAGGCGGGCGGCAAGCGCCCATTCATATGGCGCGAGCCGCCGGCGCGCAGGGGGTACATGGCGCGCGCCTTCGGCCTTTGTTTCGGCCTCCGCTGCGGCGAGCGCCGCCGGGAGCCCGGCAATTCCACTTTGGCCACGCCGCCCACGGAAGACCGCAAGCTCGAGGATGCGTGCCGCCTTGTGGCAATCCCGCGGGTCCATTCCGAAGGCGGCGAACCTGTGTTTGAGGAGGGCGAGGAGCTTTGCCGGATCGGAGGGTTCCGCGAGCCCTTCGGCGAGAAGCCGCGCGAATACGCCCTCGGGCCGGAGGTCGAGACGCGTGCCGGCGGAGTCGTCGACGGCGAGGCCCCAGCGCCCCAGTTCCGCTGAGACCCGGCGCGCTAGCGGCCGGTCCGGCGTGACCAACGCGACCGTCGTACCGGGCGTCTCGACCGCCTCGCGGATGGCGATCGCGATAGCGAGCGCCTCTTCCCGCTCGTTGTGGGCGAGCAGGTAGGTCACGTCCTCGAGCGCCGCCTCGAGCGCGGGCTGATCGAGCCAGCCGGTGCGGAGCCCGGACCATGCGTCCGTGGTCTCGGCAGGGCGGAGGGCCTCGGCCGCAAGCCGGGCGCGGTAGATGAGCGGCGGCGGCACGGCGCCGAGCGGCCTCACGTCGGCTCGCGAAATGCCGAGGCGGGCGAGGAGCTGCTTCAGGCCGAACTGCGGATGTCCTACCGAAGCCACGCCGGTCTCGCCGACCGCGGCCCAGGCGTCATCGTCGAGATAGTGGTCGAGGCCGGGAAGGACGAGCGCACCCTGCGGCAGACCGGCGATCGCCTTGAGGAGTTCGGCGGTCGCAGGAATCGTTCCGGTCGAGCCGGCGGCAATCACCGGACCCGCCGGCGGACGACGCCGCAGGCGCTCGGCTTCGGCGAGGATCAGCGAGTCGCGGCGAACGACCGGGTCCACCGCGCCTCGTTCGGCGAGCAGTGCCGGCCAAGCCTCGAAGGCGATCTTGAGGAAGTCGAGCGTGATCTGAAAAAAGGCAGCGTGGTCGTCGGGTGCGAGGTCGCGGACGCGATCCCACGGGATACCCGCGGTCTCCATGTCGTCTATGAGGCGAGCGAGATCGGCGGCAAGCCGGGTGGCGTCCGCGGCCGATGCCGGGATGTGAAGCGGCTCGTCGGCGGCGATCTCCAGCAATTGCCGGCGCAAGTTCCGACCCCAGGCAAGCGTCAGCTCGGTCAGCGCCAGCTGGCGCGGAAGGCGCCCGATTGCCGGCGGGAGCGCCAGCCGCTCGGCTTCCGGCTCGACGCCGAAGTCGAGAAGATGGTCCTCTTCGTCGGCGTCGCCGATCGGCCGTATCGTGGGAAGGATCGCAGCGTCGCCGCCGAGCTTGCCGATCAGCGTCTCGCGAAAGGCGCGCACCGCGCGCCGGGTGGGGAGGAGGACGGTGACCCGCGCAAGGCCGAGCGGGTCTTCTGCGATGTCGGTAATCGGGCCGAGGCGGCCATCGAGGATGGCCTCGGCGAGAACGGAAAGGAACGGTGCGCCGGCCGGGATCGAGAAGACGTTGAGGGGCGCAGCCATCGTCTCCGTCAGGCGGCGCTGTCGGCGATCGACATCTCCGCTTCGCCGATCGCATCCGGCGTCCCGACATGAAGCCAGAGGCCGTCCATGCGCACGCCGAAGAGCCGTTCCGCCTCCGCCGCCTTGTCGAACAGAAGGTTGAGCGAGAAGGCGCCGTCGGGCGCGCCGTCGAACAGGCGCGGGTGGAGGATCGCCGCGCCGGCATAGGCGAACGGGACGACCTCGCGCTCGGGACGGCGAGTCAGGCGGCCATTGGTGTCCATGCGGAAGTCGCCGCGGCCGCGGTAGCCCACCGCACGAACGGTAGGGGCGAGGAGGAGGAGAACGTCCATCTTCGCGTCGTCCCAGCCGCCGGCGAGCCAGCGGAGGTTGGGCCGGGCACCCTCGATCCAGAATGAATCGGAGTTGAGGAGGTAGAAGGGCTCATCGCCGAGGAGCGGCAGGGCATTCCTGATGCCGCCTCCGGTGTCGAGGAGTTTGGTCGTCTCGTCCGAGATGACGATCTCCGGCGGCCTGCGGCGGCGGGCGAGATGGGCGCGCATGAGTTGCGGGAGATAGTGGATGTTGACCACCGCCCGTTCGACGCTCGCCGCCTCGAGGCGATCGAGGTTGTGGTCGATGAGGGCGCGGCCGCCGACCTCGATCAGCGGCTTTGGCACGGTGGCAGTAAGCGGGCGCATGCGCTTGCCGAGGCCGGCGGCAAGCACCATGGCGCGTTTCGGACGCAGGGCTTTCTGCAAGGGCGCTCTCGTCAGATCTGTCAGTGCGATGGTGGAGGAAGGTGCTTTCTGTACCAGAGCGCGTAGCGGCTAAGAGCGGGGTGGGCAAGGCTTCGGTCGAGATATTCACGCAGTCTTGGGAAGTGCTTGAGATAGCCGGGTTTTCCGGCGTGATCGGCAAGTCGCGCAAAGACCCCTAGAATCTTGGTGGCGCGCTGCGCGGAGAGAATCGCGTAGCTCCTGCCGAAAGCCTCCGGATCGAAGCCGGGATCGGTGGCGCGCCGACGGGCGACATAGCGCCCGCAAAGCTCAGCTTCGAGATCTGGGGGCACCGTCGCGCGCGCGTCCTGGCAAAGCGAGGCAACGTCGTAGGCCGAGGGCCCGAGCATCAGGTCCTGGAAGTCGAGGATGCCAAGGCGCGCAAGTCCCTGCCGTTCCGCGAGCCAAAGCAGGTTGGGGGAGTGGTAGTCGAGGAGCACCCAGCCTGATTCCTCGCTTGCAAGGCCGGCGATGATGTCCTGCCAGATGGCGATAAAGTCGTCTCGCAGCGCCGGTGACGCCTTAGAGCCGGTGGCGTGCGGGACGTACCAGTCGAGGAACATCGCCACCTCCGCCGCGAAGGCCTCGGCGGTGAAGACCGGCAGGCGGTGGACCGCTTCTCCGGGAAGCGCCAGCTCACGTGGCCGTGGGGCGGCGTGGATCATCGCGAGGACGTCTACGGCAACGCGGTAGCGCTCGGGATCCGGAACTCCGTCGCGGAGAATCCCCTCCCTCCCGAGGTCCTCGAGAAGCAGCAGCCCGCCACCGATGTCCGCCGCATGAATTTCGGGCGCCGAGAGGCCCAGGTCGCGGAGTGCGAGATCGATGGCGACGAAAGCCCGGACGTCTTGCGCGCGGAAGATGACGCGCGGGTCGAGAACTGCCGGGACATTGGCGGGTGGCCAGTCCATGAGGACGGCCGTCCGATCGT
>DASSPO010000063.1:0-5441 GCA_035699585.1 Bauldia sp. | reverse complement strand
CTCCCGATCGCCGACGGCCTCTGGATTCCGCTTGCCGTGCTGTTCGGCGTGACCACGCTCCCGACCTACGCGGTTGCCGCCGCGCATGCCTACGACCATGCGCCGCCCGGCGGCTACGTCGCGACTGCGGCCGGCCTGCTCCTTGCCAATGGCGTCGGCGCGATCGTCGGCCCGATCCTTGCCGCGGCGCTCATGGAGCGCACGTCGACCGCCATGCTGTTCCTGTTCACCGCCTTTGCCCAGTCGGGACTGGCGCTCTTCGCCATCGCCCGCATGAAGTCGCGGGCAGCGCCCACGGTGCCGGAAAAGACCGAGTTCGACCTCGCGGCCACCGCGCCGGTCGGTGCCGTCATCCCGCCTGAGCCGCTTGACCCGGCGGATGGCTTTGTCATCGTTCCGGACGGCGCGAGGCCTGCGGCGGCCCGGGAGGATGGCGGCACGCCGGGCCGTCCCGACGCGTCCCCTTGACGCGGCGAACCCGGATCGCGCCGACGGGTATGATGCTTCGATGAGTTCCCGGACACTCTTTTCCGCCCTTCGCGGCAAGGACGGGCGTTCGCTGGCGCGGGCGCTGATCGTGCTCGTCCTCGTCAGCCTGTTTGCCGGCGGCCTCAACACCGGTGCGACGGCCGACGACGGCGGAACGGCCTACTGCGCCTCCGCCGGGGCGAGCGACAGTCCGGAGGCGCCCCGGCGACACGAGCCCGACTGCTGTATGACCGGGGCGACTCCGTTCGGCCTCGCTCTGGCCGCTGCCCCACCCGTGCTCGCGCGCCAGACCTATATCCTCCGCGTCGGCCTGCTTCCTGTCAGCGGCGCCGTCCTCGACAGCATGGGTGGGTTTCGCGCGACGGCACGCGGTCCCCCTGCCGGCGCCTGACCCCGCATTCGTCAGGCCTGTCGGCGCGATCCAAGGGATCTCGCGTCGCTTTTCGAGAGGTAACCCATGCGCTTCGCTTTGCTGGCCGTTGCGGCGGCGTTTCTGGCCGTCGATCCGGCTTCCGCCAACTCGGTCAAAGTCGGCACGCTCGAGCTCACCGACCTATGGACCCGGGCCACGCCGCCCAACGCACCGACCGCCGGCGGCTACCTGACCATTACCAATACCGGTGACGTGCCCGATCGCCTTGTTGCCGTCTCCTCGCCGCAGGCCGGTACCGGCGGGGTTCATGAAATGAGGGTCGATGACGGCGTCATGACCATGCGGCCGGTCGACGGCGGGATCGAAATACCGCCGAACGCGACCGTGACCCTTGCCCCTGGCGGTTTCCACATCATGTTCATCGACCTGAAGGCCCCGCTGAGGGAGGGGGATGACTTCCCGGTGACGATCACATTCGAGAAAGCCGGCTCGATCGAGACCTTCCTTCACGTCAAGGCCATCGGCGCGAAGGATGCCGGCGGCGATCAAGGTGGAGGGCACGCGCAATGAACACGCTCCGCATCGTCCGCTATGTCCTGTGGGCCGCCGTGGCGGTTCTTGTCGTCGCAGTCGCCGCCGTCCTCTATTTCCGCGAGAGTGGCGAGGCGCCGCTCGTTGCCGGTGGGATCAAGGGCGGCCCGTTCAATCTGATCGACCAGCACGGGACGCCGGTCACCGAGGCCGCGCTCATGGGCCACCCGTCGGCGATGTTCTTCGGCTATACGTTCTGCCCGGACGTGTGCCCGACGACACTCTACGACATGACCATGCTCATGCAGCAGCTGGGGCCCGACGCCGACCGGATCAAGTTCTACTTCGTCACCGTCGACCCCGAACGGGACACGCAGCAGGCGATCGCCGAATACCTCTCGGCCTTCGACCCGCGCTTCATCGGGCTCACCGGCAGCCGTGAGGAGATCGACCGCATCCTGTCGGGATATCGCGTCTACGCGCGGAAGGTGGAGCAGGACAAGGGCCCATACCTCATGGACCACACGGCCGCCGTCTACCTTCTTGACGAGGAAGGAGCGCTCACCGGCACCATCGATTATCAGGAGCCTCCCGAGACGGCACTCGCCAAGCTCAAACGGCTCATCGAGTCGTCGTGAGGCGGGGACCTGGTATGGGGTTCCCGTCCTCGGCGTCGGGGTGCCCGCTCATCTCCGCTTGCGGTCGATGAACATGATCAGCGCATCCATCGCCGCCGGGGAGCGCAGGAGATCGACGAAACTCGCCGCCTCCTGGTTGATGCGGGTGAGGACGTCGCGGCGGTCGCCGCGCATCAGGCGCCGGGCCATGCGCACCGCCTCCGGCGGTTTCGCGGCGAGTGCCCTGGCATAGCCGAAGGCGGCGCCATCCACTTCCTCCGCGGGCACGACGCGGTTGATCAGCCCCGACATGAGGCCGCGTTGGGTGTCGAATTGCTCGCCGAGGACGAGCAGTTCGAAGGCACGGTGATAGCCCAGGATCGCCGGCGCGAGCAGGCTCGCCCCGCCTTCCGGCGGCACGCCCATGTCGGCGCACGGCGATGAGAACAGCGACCACTCGCTTGCCACGACGAAGTCGCAGTGCAGGAGCAGCACCGTGCCGATCCCGACGCACACTCCGTCGACGGCCGCCACGACCGGCTTGTCGATCGTCGCAAACGTCTTCATGAAGCGGATCGGCGCATCGCCGAACTTCACTTGCTCGACGTATGAGCGGAGGTCGTCCGCGTCGTGGCCGGCCGTGAAGACGCCCGGCATCCCCGCCAGCACCACGGCTCGGACGCTGGTGTTGCGCTCGGCGAGGGAGACGGCGTCCGCCGCCATGTCGAACATCTCGGCCGTGAGCGCATTGCTCTGCTCCGCGCGGTCAAAGCGGATCGTTTGCACCCCTTCGCGCACGTCGACCGCAATGTGATCATTCATACGGTGTTACCCCTGCCTCACCGTCGCTGCCGCTGCCGCGGCCTCACGTCATGTCGAGAAGCGCCGCCCCATCCGCCCCCACCGCGGTGCCGGCGCCCATCATCGCCGCCCGGAGCGACGACGCCTCGGGCAACATCGTTTGGGCGAAAAAGCGCCCTTTGGCAATCGCGGCGAGACCGGCGCGGTCGTCGCCACCGACGATCGCACTTTTGGCGAGCAGCGCCGCACCGCCGACGATTCCGAACAGGCGCAGGTAGCCGCTCGCCCCATAAAGCGCACTACGGCGGTCGCGCGCCGCGGCCTCGCTCATGAATGCCGTCGCTGCCTCGAGCTCGGAGATCGCGGCCCGAAGCGGCGCGACCGTCTCGTGAATGCCGGGCCGGTTGGACATCGCCAGAGCATCGGCGATCCCCCGAAGTTCCGCTGTGAACTCGGTCACCGCAGCACCATCCCGCAAACCGAGCTTGCGGGTGACGAGGTCGATCGCCTGAATGCCGTTGGTTCCCTCATAGATCGCAAAGATGCGCGCGTCGCGGAGGTGCTGCGCGGCGCCGGTCTCCTCGATGTAGCCGGCGCCTCCGTGGACCTGTATGCCGAGCGAAGCGACCTCGATCGCCGCATCGGTCGAGAACGCCTTGGCGACCGGCGTGAGCAGGCTGGCGCGGTCCGCCCACGCCCCGCGTTCGTTCGCCGGACCGCGCCGGCTCATGTCGATCGCGTGGGCGCAGGCGTAACAGAGCGAGCGCGATGCGGCGACAAGTGCGGCCATGCGGAGAAGCATCATCTGCACATCGGGGTGCGCGACGATCGGGCTCGGCCCCCGCTCCGCATCGAACCCTCTCCCCTGTCGCCGTTCCCGCGCATAGGCAAGCGCCGTCTGGTAGGCGCGCTCCGCGACGCCGACGCCCTGGATGCCGACCGAGAGGCGGGCGAGGTTCATCATGGTGAACATGCACGCGAGCCCGCGGTTCTCCTCGCCGACAAGGAAACCCACTGCCTGATCGTAGACCATGGTGCAGGTCGGCGACCCGTGGAGGCCGAGCTTGTTCTCGACTCCGGCAGCGACAACCCGGTTCCGCGCGCGGGGAGTACCCTCCGCATCGGGCAGGAACTTCGGCACCACGAACATCGAGATGCCCGCCGTGCCGGGGGGCGCGTCGGGCAGGCGCGCGAGCACGAGATGCACGATGTTCTCGGCGAGGTCGTGCTCGCCATAGGTGATGAAGATTTTCTGGCCCGAGATGCGGTAGGTGCCGTCTTCGGCGCGTGTCGCGCGGGTTGCGACGAGGCCGAGGTCGGAACCTGCCTGCGGCTCGGTCAGGTTCATCGTCGCCGTCCATCGCCCCGCGACGAGACGCGGCAGGTAGGTGGCCCTGATCTCGGCGGCGCCATGGGCGGCAAGCGCCTCGATCGCACCGACCGTCAGCATCGGCCCGACGGCAAAGGCGGCGGCGCCGGCATTCCACATCTCCTGGACCGCCATTTCCACCATGACCGGCAGGCCCTGGCCGCCGTATTGTTCTGGCGCGCTGACGCCGGTCCATCCTGCTTCCGCGAACCGGCGGTATGCCTCCTTCCAGCCCGGCGCGGTGGTCACCGCGCCGTCCTTCAATCGCACCCCCTCGCGGTCCCCGACCCGATTCAACGGCGCCAGAACCTCCCCGGTGAAACGCGCGGCCTCGCCGAGAATCGCGTCGAGAGGAACGTCGGCGAGAACGCCCCCGTTGTCACCGTCGGCAGCGCGCAGCGCGAGGCTGATGTCGGCGACCGGTGTTCTGAACACGGATCCCTCCCGTCTTGACCGCGCGTCGGCGGCCCGCGACAAGACCTCCCGACGTCGCTTGCGGCAACCACGAGTCCGACTTGCCTGAAATAATCCCGACGAGCAATCCCGCCGGCCTTGCGGCAGGAATCGCGGCTGCGAAAGCCGCCCTCCGCCGTGGCGCGCTGGTGGGCATCCCCACCGAAACGGTCTATGGCCTCGCCGCTGACGCACGCTCGGACCAGGCCGTGGCAGGCATCTTTGCGGCCAAGGGTCGGCCACGCTTCAATCCGCTGATCGTCCACGTTCCGTCGCTTGCCGACGCCGAAAGACTTGTCGCGTTCGCCCCCGCCGCCCGACGCCTCGCTCGCTCTTTCTGGCCCGGACCGCTCACCCTGGTCCTGCCGCGGCGTGGCGATTGCGGGATCAGCGACCTCGCCACCGCCGGCCTCGACACGGTTGCGGTGAGGGTTCCGGCGCATCCGGTCGCCCAGGCGCTCCTCCACGCCGCCGCAATGCCGCTTGCCGCACCGAGCGCCAACCGTTCCGGGCATGTCAGCCCGACGACCGCCGCGCACGTCGCGGCGGACCTTGGCGACGCCGTCGCCGTGATCCTCGACGCCGGGCCGACCGGCATCGGTCTCGAATCGACCGTGGTCGGGTTCGACGACGGTCGCGCCATCCTCTACCGTCCCGGCGGTGTGTCGCGGGCGGAGATCGAGAGCATCATCGGTTCGCCGCTCATCACCGCCGGAGCGGACCCGACGCGGCCCTCATCGCCGGGGATGCTCGCCCGCCACTACGCGCCCGCGGCACGGCTTCGCCTCGACGCGCGCAACGTCGTTCC
>DASSPO010000062.1:0-18139 GCA_035699585.1 Bauldia sp. | reverse complement strand
GCTCGCCTTCGGCCCGTCGCTGCCACCAGGAGCCGAGAAGGCAGTCGCTATCGTCAACCTCAGCCCCTCGGGAAACCTCACCGAGGCCGCGGCGAATTTCTTCGCGGCGATCCGCGACATCGACGAGAGGGCCGACCGTATCGCGGTAATGCCGATCCCCAGCGAAGGGCTGGGAGAGGCGATCAACGATCGCCTGCGTCGCGCCGCCGAGGGGCGTTAGGCTGAGGCGGAGCGGCCCGTCGCCATCCCTTTCGTCGGACGTCTTGCAGGAGAACCGAACCTATGGCCCGAACAACCGACAAGTCCCCGTTTCCCGTCGGCCGCGTCCGTCATTTCCTCGAGCCCGGCCCGATTGTTCTCGTTTCCTCCCGCTGGCGCGGGAAGGCGAACATCATGACCATGGGCTGGCACACGGTGATGGAGTTCGCGCCATCGCTGGTCGGCTGCATCATTTCCGGCGCCAATCACAGCTTCGAGCTGATCCGTCGGAGCCGGCAATGCGTGATCAACCTACCCACCGCCGCCCTCGCCGACGCGGTCGTCGGGATCGGCAACACCTCCGGCGCCGATATCGACAAGTTCGAGCGCTTCGGCTTGACGGCGGAGAAGGCAACGGCGGTCGATGCGCCGCACATTCGCGAATGCCACGCCGGTTTCGAATGCCGGCTCCATGATGACACGCTGGTCGACCGCTACAACTTCTTCATCTTCGAGGTCGTCCACGCCCGCGCGCGCACCTCGCCCAGGCACCCGAAGACGCTTCACTACACCGGCGACGGGGTCTTCATGGTCGCCGGCAGGATCATCAGCCGGCGTTCGCAATTCCGCCCGGAAATGCTTTGATCCGGCGTTACCGCCGTCCGAACAGCCGTTCGATGTCGGCGAGCTTCAATTCGATGAATGTCGGGCGGCCGTGATTGCATTCGCTGGCGTTGGGAGTCGCCTCGATTTCGCGGAGGAGCGCATCCATCTCTTCGCGCTTGAGCCGCCGCCCGGCGCGGACCGAGCCATGACAGGCCATTCTTGATGCCACCCGCTCCAGCCGGTCGCGGAGCGTGTCGGCCCGCTCCCACTCGGCTATCTCCTCGGCGAGGTCGCGGATGAGGGCCGCCGAGTCGATCGCCCCGAGCATCGACGGGGTCTCGCGAACGGCTACCGCGCCGGGTCCGAACGGCTCCAGCACCAGTCCGAGCGCGGCGAACTCCTCCGCCCGCTCCGTGAGCCGCGCCGCGTCGTCTGGCGGGAGATCGACGATCTCCGGGATGAGCAGAATCTGGCGCGCGACGCCGTTGTCGTCGAGGCCGCGTTTGAGGCGCTCGTAGACCAGCCGCTCGTGGGCGGCATGCTGGTCGACGATGACCAGCCCGTCCTCGGTCTGGGCCACGATATAGGTATCGTGGACCTGCGCCATTGCCGCGCCAAGCGGCCGGGAAATCACCTCGGTCGCGGCGGCAGGCGCCGCCGGGACATCGGCGCCGGGCATCGCGATGTCGAAGGCCGCCTGAGTCTCCTCGGCAAGGCCCGCGGCCACGGCCGGGCCGCCACTTCCGTAGCGCGTCGCCCGCCATGTCGCGATGGGCCTCAGCGGCGTCCGGCCGGCAGGACGGAAGGCGGCGATCGTGGCGCTCGCCGCGGTTGACGAGGTGCGCGGCCCGCTGGCCGCAAAGGCCTCGCGAACGGCGCCGATGATGAGTCCGCGAACCAACCCGGGATCGCGGAAGCGGACGTCGGCTTTGGCCGGGTGGACGTTCACGTCGACCTCGTGCGGCTCGACGTCGATGAACAGGGCAGCGACCGGGTGGCGGTCGCGCTTCATGAGATCGGCATAGGCGGCGCGGAGGGCGCCGAGGAGCAGCTTGTCGCGGACCGGGCGGCCGTTCACGAACAGGAACTGGCCCAGGCTGTTGGCCCGGCTATAGGTCGGAAGCGCGGCGAAACCGCTGAGCCGCGCGCCTTCCCGCACCGCCTCGATCGGGATCGCGTTGTCGCGGAAGTCCCGTCCGATCACGTCGGCAAGCCGCGCGCGCCGCGCATCCTCGCCCTCGACCGCGGCAAGCTCCAGCGGCGTCCGGTCGCTCCCCGAGAGCGAAAAGCGGATCTCCGGATGCGCCATCGCGAGCCGCCGCACCACGTCGGTCACGGCGGAAGCTTCGGCGCGCTCCGATTTCAGGAACTTGAGCCGCGCCGGCGTGGCGAAGAACAGGTCGCGGACCTCGACGCGCGTTCCCGCCGATAGGGCCGCCGGCTCGATGGCGCCGACCCGGCCGCCCTCCACCGTGATGCTCCACGCCTCCTCGGCGCCGGCCCGTCGCGATGCGACCGAAAGCCGGGACGCTGCGCCGATCGCCGCCAGCGCCTCGCCCCTGAAGCCGAGAGAACGGATGTCATCGAGGCCGCCGAGGAGCTTGGAGGTGCAGTGTCGCTCGACCGCCAGCTCAAGGTCGCCCCGTTCGATGCCGGCGCCGTCATCGCTAACCCGGACGAGGGAGACGCCGCCGCCTGCGGTCACCACCTCGATCCGCCGCGCGCCCGCGTCGATCGCGTTCTCGACCAGTTCCTTGACGACGCTTGCCGGCCGCTCGACCACCTCGCCGGCGGCGATGCGGTTGACCACGTCCTCGCTCAAACGGCGGATTGGCATCGGCTCTCCTGTCGCTGCCGATTCTGTCGGATTCGGGGGAGCGTTGGAAGCGGCTCGCCGGCGTTTGGATTCCGTTCATCATCCCGCCAATCTCTGCATCCGCACGTTGCATCCTTGTCGTGCGCTTGTGGCAGTCTCGCGACGCCACGTTGCTGGCTGATCGTTTGCTGAGGAGGCAACCCATGAGAATCATCAGGAGATTGGCGGTGCTCGGCGCCGGGCTGATTGCGGCGCAGGCCGCGTTTGCGGCCGATCCGATCGACCTCGTTGGCACCTGGAAGGCGACGGGAGAGGCGCATGCCTCGATCCGGCTCGGCGACGACAACGCTCACCATCCCGAGTACGACACGCCGAGTGTCGGCGCCCCAGCCGATGCGTGGACGATCGTGATCAAGGAGCAGCAGGGCCGCGCCTTCCACGGCGTCGCCCAGTCGCCGAAGGGCGGCGAGGAGGAGATCGTCGGCGTACTTAGCTTCGACGGTGAGCACATGTTGATCGCCGGTGATGAAGCCGGCCTGTTCGGAGAGGTGCTCGGCGACAAGATCGAGTTCTGCTACCAGGACCACGAGGAAGGTCGCGCGAGCGTCGCCTGCTTCATCGCTGCGAAGCAGTAGCAACAGATGGCGGGCGGGGCCTCCAGGGTGAAGGCTCCGCTCGACTGAGACCCCCGGACTAAGGTTGCGCGATGATGTCGATCGCCCGGCGACGGTCGCGATACGATGCCGTTCAGGCTTCCGCGGTCAAAATGGTGGCGCATGCGCTTGCCACGCCGGTGAGCGGACCTTCGCTACCGGGCATCGTCGCCCAGCCGCCTTTCTCGATGAAGCCCGGCTGCTCGTAGGACTTGAGCGCCTTCAGTTCGGTGAGCTTGGCATCGGCATTGATCTGCTGGCGGAACTGGACGGCGCAAATGGGGGCAAGAACGCCGACCACCGCCGTATTTGCATTGACGTCGGATTTGCCGCGCGCCGACGCGGCCGTCTGCCAGCCGCCCCAGGCGAATCCGACCAGCGCGAGCAAAACCGCTCCGCCTGCCGCGCCCCACAGGGCCGGCTTGATGTCCTGTCGCATGTTCATTGGGGTTTCCTTTTCGGGACCAGGCGAAAAAAGATTCTCACCTTGGGCCTTACTATAGCACATAGTTCAACCGACTGGCGCGAAATCGTAAAAGCCTTTTCTACTCTAGTGCCCGCCAGCCGATGTCGCGCCGGGCGAATCCGTCCGGCCAGTCGATCGCATCGACAGCGTGGTACGCACGGGCGTGCGCCGCCGCGATCGTCGCACCCCGAGCCGTTACGTTCAGCACGCGTCCCCCCTTGGCGACGATCTCCCCGTCGAGAAGCGCGGTCCCGGCATGGAAGACCTTGACGCCGGGGATCGCGTCTGCCCGCTCGATGCCGCGGATGACGGTCCCTTTCCGGTAGGCGCCCGGGTAGCCGCGCGCCGCCATCACCACGCTCAGCGCCGGATCGTCCGACCAGCGCGGCACCAGGCCCGCGAGGCGGCCTTGCGCCGTCGCCGCAAGCAGCTCGAGCAGGTCGCTGTCGAGACGCATCATCAGCGCCTGGCATTCCGGATCCCCGAAGCGGACATTGTACTCGATCAGCTTCGGGCCCTCGCCAGTCAGCATCAGCCCGGCGTAGAGTACGCCATGGAACGGCGCGCCGCGGGCGCGCATCGCGTGAAGCGTCGGCTCGACGATCTCCGCCATCGTGCGCTCAACCATCGCAGGAGTCATCGCCGGTGCAGGCGAATAGGCACCCATGCCGCCGGTATTGGGTCCGGTGTCGCCGTCATGGGCGCGTTTGTGATCCTGGGCCGTGGTGAGCGGCACCGCCGTGGCACCGTCGGCGAGCACGAAGAAGCTCGCCTCTTCCCCTTCGAGGAAGTCCTCGATCACCACCGACGTCCCGGCCGCGCCGTGGACGCCCCCGAAACAATCGTCGATCGCCGCGATGGCTGCCGCGACCGTCATCGCCACGGTGACGCCCTTTCCGGCCGCGAGGCCGTCGGCCTTGACCACCATCGGCGCCCCCCGCGAGCGCGCATGATCACGCGCCGCCGCCGCGGCGTCGAAGCGTGCCCATGCCGCCGTCGGCACCTTCGCCTCCGCGCAGAGCGCCTTGGCGTAGCTCTTGGACCCTTCGAGCTTGGCCGCCTCACGCGATGGCCCGAAGACGGCGATCCCGGCCGCCCGAAGGTCGTCCGCAATGCCCGCGACCAGCGGCGCCTCCGGGCCGACCACGACGAGGTCGACGCCGTGCTCCCGGCAGAAAGCGGCGACCGCCCCGTGATCCGCGATGTCCACCTCGACCAGGGCCGCACACTCGGCAATGCCGGGATTACCGGGTGCGGCGTACAGCTTCCCGAGGTTCGGCGACTGGGCGAGCTTCCACGCCAGCGCGTGCTCGCGACCGCCAGAGCCGATGAGAAGAACGTTCATCGAATGGATCCTTGGTCGCCTGCGATGCGTCCGGCGCTATAAAGGGACATGGCCAGGCACTCAACCTCCAACCCTACCGCCCTCCCCGACGCCCCGCGCGGAAACTGGGTCGACCGCCTCCTGCCGGAACCGTGGAAACCCTACGCCCGGATGGCGCGGCTCGACCGGCCGATCGGCTGGTGGCTGCTTCTCCTGCCTTGCTGGTGGTCGGCGGCGCTTGCCGCCGATGCCCTCGGCCGGCCCTGGCCCGACCCGTGGCATCTCGTACTGTTCCTCGTTGGCGCCATTGTCATGCGCGGCGCCGGTTGTACCTACAACGACATCGTCGACCGCGAGATCGATGCCAAGGTGGCGCGGACGCGGGCGCGACCGATCCCAAGCGGTCAGGTCAGCGTAAGGAACGCGAAGATCTTCCTGCTCGCGCAGGCGCTGATCGGCTTGATCGTGCTTCTGCAATTCAATCGATTCGCCATCCTTCTCGGCATCGCTTCGCTTGCCACCGTCGCGGTCTATCCCTTCCTCAAGCGCGTCACCGACTGGCCGCAGCTCGGCCTGGGCATCGCCTTCTCGTGGGGGGCGCTGATGGGCTGGGCGGCCGCCTTCGGGAGCCTGTCGCTCGCCCCGGTCCTGCTCTACCTCGGCGGCATCGCCTGGACCATCGGCTACGACACGATCTACGCCCATCAGGACAAGGAGGACGACGCGCTGGTCGGCATCGGCTCGACGGCGCAGCTCTTCGGGGCGCGGACCAAGCCTTTTCTCGCCGGCTTCTATGTCCTTGCCACGCTCTTCTTCGCGGCGTCCTTCTGGTCGGCCGGGGCCGGTCCCGCCGGCTTCATCGCCCTCGCCCTCGGCACCGTCCATCTCGGCTGGCAGGTGTGGGCACTTCGCATCGAGGACGCGGACAACTGCCTGCGCGTGTTTCGTTCGAACCGCGACTACGGCCTCATCCTGTTCGTGGGCCTCGTCGCCGACGCCTGGCTCAACGGCGCCTAGCCCGTCTCAATCGCGCCGGGCGCCCTGTGCCGGCGCCGGCCCCGGTTCGGCAAGCGCCATGATCGCGCTTCCCACGATCCTGAGCGCGGGATCGTCTGGGACGTTCCGCCGCCGGATCAGGCCGAGCCGCAGGGCAAGCGGCGGATCGAGCGGGCGCCACGCAAGGCCATCGGTAGTCTCCTCGTGGTTCAGCGCCACTTCGGGCACAAGCGCCACCCCGAGGCCCGCCACGACCAGCTGCTTGATGACGTCGATGTTGTCGATCTCCATCGCCGGTCGCATCTCGGCGCCGCCGCTCCGCATCCAGTCGCGGGTGAGCTGGGCGAGATTGGAATGCTGCGGCATGACGATCAGCGGCCAGCCCTCGATGTCGCGCGGGCTGGCGACGGCGGGCAGGTCGACGCCGCGCGCCGGCAGGATCGCCACCATGTTCATGTCTCGCACGTAGGCCGCATCGAACAGCCCCCCATCAACCGGCAGCCCCGTGAACCCGAGATCGATCAGGTTCCGCGACAGCCGTTCGGCGATGTCTGGCGTGCTCCCGGTGCTGACCGCAAGCTCGATCGCCGGGTGCTCCGCCCGGAGCCGCTGGAGCACGGGAAGGAGAAGGTAACGGAGCGCCGCGTTGCCCGAACCGATGCGGACCCGGCCAAGGCTTCCATCCCTGTGGCGGCGCACCACCGTGAGCGCGCGCCGCGTCGTCTCGAAAATGTCGCGCGCGTGGTCGGCGAGCTCGCGGCCCGCCGAGGTCGGTACCGCCTGGCGCCCGACCCGTTTGAGGAGCGGCATTCCGAGCCGGCCTTCGAGCTCGCGGATCTGCAGGCTGACGGCAGGCTGCGTCAGGTTCAGCCGGCGGGCCGCAGCCGAGATGCTGCCGAGCTCGACGACTTCGACGAGCGCCTGGAGCTGATCGAGGTTGAGGTTCCGCATCGGTCTTCGCCGGGGAGGAGAGGGAGGCCCTGCTTATGGGCGGACGGCCGGGCGGGCTGTGACCTCGTTCACAACCCGCGGCGCCCGTGCTGAAAGGCTAACTTATTGTTCTGTCAGCCGAATCCGGAAACGATCCAAGCCTCGCTTATGGGTTCCATTTGAAGTGCAAATTGGACCGGCCGTCTTTGCGTTGCGATATCGCGCGCCAACAGCCCGCCTGACGCGGGCACGTGAATGCGGCACGAAAGGATGATTTCATGTCCCCACTTCGCTGGCTCCCCGGCCGCTCACCGGGCGGTCACGTCGATCCGGCGCGCGAGGCCCGCCGCCGGGCCCGGCACACGGCTCGTGCGTTGCACCGTCTCGACGACCGGCTGCTCGCCGACATCGGCATCCGCCGAAGCGACATCGAAATTGTTGCGCGAACGGTAGCGGAGCCCTTCCGCTAACGCCGGATTCCCATCCGGGCCGAAGATGTTGCCGGCGAAACGCCGGCCACACGCACGTCACCTCAGGTCATTTTCGCCGACGCCTGCGGCACACACACCGCCCGGGTCGTCGCCCTGTCGCGCCCGGTTCAGGCGCGGGGTCGGCCGCGATTACGTGGAACCTTGCGAATGCCCAAGAACCAGAATCCCAAACCCGTCATTCGCCGTGCCGGGATTGCCGACCGCGAGCGGATTCGCCGCATGCAGCTGCAGTCTTTCCGCGTGCTCGGACGCGGCATCTACAGCGACGCCGAAATCGAGTCGTTCCTCGCCCATCGCGGAACGATGGACGACTTTCTTCTCTATGAAGGTACCTACTACATGGTGGAGATCGACGGCTTTCTTGCCGCCTCGGGCGGCTGGAGCCGGCGGACGCCCCTCTTCGGCAAGTCCTTGAAGCCGCCTCACGCGGTCGATGCCCCGTTGGTGCCGTGGATCCGCAGCATCTTCGTCGATCCACGTTTCGTGCGGCAGGGGCTCGCCACGCGCCTTGTCGAACTCGCCGAACGCGAAGCCGCCTTCGCCGGTTATCGCCAGCTCCAGCTCACGGCGACGCTGACCGGCGTGCCGCTTTACCAGTCGCTCGGATATGAGGCTACCGATCGCTCCGCGATCGACCTTCCGGACGGACAACAATTCCGCGTGGTCGCCATGCGGAAGGGGATCGGGGCAATGGCCCGCCGCGCGCGGGGAAGCGCCTGACGCACCCGCCGTGCTTCCGTGGCCCCCGCCGCGACGGTTTCGGGGCCGTAGCTCCCATGCCGGTCGCGGCCCATCGCGGGTTGCGTCCCTGTTGACAGGGCGCCCCGAAACCTCGCCACATGGGAACGTTCAAGAGAGGATGCGAGTCGGTGGCGGGGGATTCCTCGACGTCCGGACACGGAACGGCGCCGGAGCTGGCGCTCGACCGGCGCGCCTTCGTCGTCTCCGGCGCCTTCGCGCTCACCGCGCTTGCCGGCGCGCCCTGGCTCGTGGCCTCGGCGGGAGCCGCTCCCGCCAATGTTGACCAGTTCCTTGCGCTGAGCGCGTTCCTGACCGGAGCGCCGGGGCTTGACGCCGAGCTTGCCGCCCGGGCCTTCGGTCAGCTCACCGAGCTCGACGCCGGTTTCCCAGACCGGGCCGGAGCGCTGGCTGACGCCGTCGGGACCTCGCAGGCCCCGACGATCGACGATTTCCTTGCGCACCCCGCATCGAGTGACCTTGGCCTTCGCGAGACGGCCGTGACCATCGTCTCCGCCTGGTACCTCGGCTATACCGGCACCCCGATCGCGCTCCGCGCCGAGGACGACACCGCCTTCGTCACCTTCACCAAGGCGCTGATGTACGAGCCGACGATCGATGCCACGGTTCGCCCGAGCTACGCCCGGGCCGGCCTCGACTACTGGGTCGATCCACCGCCCTTCGTGACCCCGCCGCCCATGCCGGCCGGGATCAGGTCCTGGGGCCGGGAATCGCCGCAAGGGGTCGGCGCCATCCCGGAGGCACCGGCTGCCGTCCCGGACCAGGCGACCGCCCCTGCCGCGCCGGACGGTGAGACCGGGCGGTCGCAGCCGGCGACCACGGAGCCATAGGCAAAATGGCGACGACCTTCGACGCCGATGTGATCGTGGTGGGATCCGGAGCGCTCGGCGCCAATGCCGCCTACGAGCTCGCGCGACAGGGCAAGTCGGTGATCGTCCTTGAGGCGGGCGTCCGCATTCCCCGCTGGAAGATCGTCGAGAACTTCCGCAACTCGTCGAAGAAGCAGAACTACAATTCGCCCTACCCGAACGAAGCCTGGGCCCACACCTCCTACGACGCGGAGTACATCGAGAATACCGGCTCGTTCGACTTCCGGCCCGGCATGCTGAAGCTGGTCGGCGGCACGACATGGCATTGGGCCGCCGCCTGCTGGCGCTACATCCCGAACGACATGAAGCTTAGATCGACCTATGGCGTCGGGCGGGATTGGCCGATCGACTACGACGATCTTGAGCCGTGGTATGGCCGCGCCGAGGTCGCGCTCGGCGTCGCCGGAACCGAGTTCGAGGACCAGAGCGGCCAGGGCGGCGAGCCGTTCCCGCCGCGATCGACGCCCTACCCGCTGCCGCCGGAAGGCAAGACCTACATGTTCCAGCGGCTCCAGTCCCGGCTCCGCCAGATGGGGTACAACTTCATCCACGAGCCGAATGCGCGCGTCACCGCGCCGTATGACGGCCGCCCCGCCTGCGCCGGCAACAACAACTGCATGCCCGTCTGCCCGATCGGTGCGATGTACAGCGGTGTGGTCCATGTCGACCATGCCGTGAAGGCCGGCGCGGAACTTCGCACCGACGCAACCGCCTACCGCCTCGAGAAGGGCGAGGCTGGCAGGATCGCCGCCGTCCACTACCGCACCTCCAAGGGCGACGACGTGCGGCTCACCGCGCGCTACTTCGTGATCGCCTGCCACGGCCTAGAAACGCCGAAGCTCCTCCTCATTTCCGGTGTCGCCAACTCGTCCGACCAGGTGGGGCGGAATCTGATGGATCACTCCGGCATCGGCCTCCAGTTCCTCGCCGACGAGCCGGTATGGATGGGACGCGGTCAGATTCAGCAGGGTGGCATCTTCAACTGGCGCGACGGCCCCTTCCGCGCCCGCCACGCCGCGATCAAGCATGCGCCGAGCAACTACGTCCCCAACACCGCCGTCGCCCAGCGCCTGCTCAAGGTCGGCGTGCTCGGCTCCGAGCTCGACCGCCGCCTCCGCGACGAGGCCTCGCGCTGGGTCGATATCTCGACCGTCTTCGAGATGCTGCCCCACCCGGAGAACCGGGTCGAGCCGAACTACGACCGCCAGGACGCCCTTGGCATCCCGATGCTCAAGGTCCACTACGACATCGACGATTACGTGAAGGCGGCGCTCCCGGTCGCGATGAACGATTTCCGCAACTTCGTCCGCGGCATGGGCGGCGAATTGGTGGTCGACGATACCGGGTGGCAGAACCGCGACCACCTCATGGGCAGCGTCATCATGGGCGCCGACCCGGCCGACTCGGTGGTCGATGGCGACTGCCGCACCTACGACCATCCCAACCTGTTCCTCGCCACCACCGGGGTCATACCGGCCTCCGGCGTGATCAACCCGACGCTCACCGGCGTCGCGCTGTCGATCCGCCTCGCCGACATCATCGCGCGGGAGGTCTGACGTGCGCCGGCTGGCCGCTGCCCTGTTTGCAGCCGCCGTTGGCGCGCCGGCGGCAATGGCGCAGGCGCCTGACCCGGCCCTGGTCGAGCGCGGCGCGTATCTCGCAAGGGCGGCCGATTGCACCTCGTGCCACACCGCCCCGGAGCCGGGCAGTCCACCCTTCGCCGGCGGCTATCCTATCCCATCCCCGATGGGGCCGATCGTCTCGGCGAACATCACGCCGTCGAAGTCCCACGGCATCGGCGGCTACAGCCTCGAGGACTTCTCGCGCGCCGTCCGCGCTGGCGTCGCGCCCGGCGGCAGGCATCTCTACCCGGCGATGCCGTACCCAGCCTATTCCGGGATCACCGACGAGGATATCGCCGCGCTCTACGCCTATTTCATGCTCGATGTGGCGCCGGTGCACACCTCGCCGCCCGAGACCGAACTGCCGTTCCCGTTCAACCTCCGGCCCTTGATGATCGGCTGGAACCTGCTCTTTGGCGAAAGCGGCTTCGTTTCCGACGCTGGCGCGAGTGCCGAGGTGCGGCGCGGTCAATACCTGGTTGAGACACTGGGGCACTGCGGTTCCTGTCATAGCCCGAGGAATGCGCTGATGGGCGAGGATCGTTCCCGCTTCCTCGGCGGCGGCACCGTCGGCGGCTGGGTGGCGCCGAACCTCACGCCCGACCCGGTCGCCGGCATCGGCGGCTGGAGCGAGGAGGAGATCGTCGGCTTCCTCCGCGACGGCTACGTCGCGGGCAAGGGCGTGGCTGCCGGCTCGATGGCCGAAGCGGTAGAGCACTCGCTCCGCTACCTCAGCGAGGACGACCTCCGCGCCATCGTCGCCTTCCTCAAGACCGTGCCGCCGATTCCCGACCCGAGCCTTGCGCGGCCGGCGTACGACTGGACCGAGGCGCGGCCGGTGGCAGTCACGGAGTACGAGACCGGCAACGGCCCGATGCAGGCCGACCTTGCCGATTCCGGCACGCTCGACGGCGCGATCCTCTACAATGGAGCCTGCGCCAGCTGTCACGGGATCAGTGGGGCGGGCACTCCGGACGGCGCGTTCCCATCGCTCACCGCCAACACGACCGTCGGCGCCACGAACCCCGCCAACCTGGTGTTGACCATCGCCACCGGCGTCGACCGCGAAGGCGCCAACGGCCATGCCTTCATGCAGACCTTCGGCGAGGAACTCAGCGATGCGCAGATCGCCGCCGTCGCGACCCATGTCGCCTCCCGCTTCGGCAACCCTGACGTGGCCGTCGACGCGGCAGCCGTCACGGAGCTTCGCGCCGGGGGCCCGCCGCCGTGGATCCTCGCCGCCGCCCCCTGGCTCTTCGTCGCAGGCGCCGCCCTCGTCATCCTCATCTTCGTCGCCCTTCTCGGGGTGATCCTCGGTGTGATCTTGGGGCGGCGGCACGCGGCGGCGTAACCCGACGCCGGTGGCCCGCAAGCGATGGCTACCGGCGGTTCGCCGGGCATGTCGGCGATCAAGGCAACAGTCCTCGGCGCTCCAGGCGCTGCACGCGAGGCTGGAATCCCCTCCCTTTCTCGCCCATATCCTTCGAGCTTTGCCTCCCGCATCAGCCTGATATTGTCTAGAGAATCATGCGCGACCCATACGAAGTCCTTGGCGTCTCCAAGAACGCCTCCGAGGCCGAGATCAAGTCGGCCTTCCGCAAGCTTGCCAAGAAGCACCACCCCGACCGCAACAAGTCGGATCCCAAGGCCAAGGAACGCTTCTCCGAAATCAACGACGCCTACGAGATCGTCGGCGACAAGGAGAAGCGTGCGAAGTACGACACGGGCGAGATCGGTCCCGACGGCAAGCCGCGCTTCCAGGGCTTCGAAGGCTTCGGCCCGGGCGGCGCCGGCGGCTTCGCGCAGGGCGGCCCGCGCAGTGGCGGTCGCACCTTCCGTTGGTCCACTTCCGGGGCGGACGGCGATCCCTTCGCCAACGAGGACATCCTCAGCGAGATTCTGGGCGGCTTCGCGCGGGGTGGTGCGCGCAGCGGTGCCGGCACCGGACCGCGTCCCCAGCCGGCGCGCGGCGAGGATGTTCAGGCCGTCGCGGCGGTGACCCTCGAGCAGCTTGTCCGCGGCGAGAAGGCCCGCGTCGATCTCCCCACTGGCAAGACCCTCGACATCACCATCCCGCCGGGCACCAGGGCCGGCCAGACCATCCGCCTTCGCGGCCAGGGCCAGCCCGGCGTCCTAGGCGGGCCGGCGGGCGACGCGCTCATCACCATCGAGTTCGTCCCGCACCCCCATTTCCGGGTGGAGGGCGAAACGCTCCGCCGCGACATCAATGTCAGCCTCGACGAAGCGGTGCTCGGCGCCAAGGTCCGGGTGCCGACGCTTGACGGCGAAGTCTCGCTCAACATTCCGCCCGGCTCGACCGGTGGCCGCGCTCTCCGTCTCAAGGGCAAGGGCCTGCCGGTCTCGACCGGCGGCCGCGGCGACCTGCTCGTCACCCCACGGATCGTCCTCCCCGAGCGCCCCGATCCCGAGCTCGAGGCGCTGATGCGGAAGTGGCGCGCGGCCCGCGGCAACAAGGAGTCGGAAGAGGCGGCGTAGGCCGACTGTGGTCGCGGACCGCGAGGACCGCGACGGAGCCGCCGGTCCGGAGAGGCAGCGGGACCTGCGCGGCGGAGCCGAGCTTTGTCCGGCAGCGGCTTCCCTGCCACGACTCCGCTGCAATGGGCTGCAATAATTCGTGATTCGGATTTCCTCCCCGGCCCGGAGGCGCGCTCCATGCGGAAAGTCCTGATCGGCCTCGCCGCCGTCGTCGTGCTCATCGTCGGTGCGCTGTTCGCGCTGCCGATGTTCATCCCGTCCGAAACGGTCCGCGCCGAGTTGGTCGCCCGGCTCGAGGAAGCGACCGGCCGCGATGTCCGGATCGACGGGCCGATCGACATCAGCGTGCTGCCCACCGCCTCGCTCTCCGCCGGCGGGGTCGGCATCGCCGGGCTGACCGGCGAGGGCGAAGCCTTTGCCGTCGATTCGGTCTCCTTTGGGCTGAGCCTGCTGCCGCTCATCGGCGGCAATGTCGAGATCAATGCCCTCACCATCGAACGGCCGCGCATCCTCTACGAGGTCGACGAGACCGGGGTGAGCAACTGGGACGGCCCGCCGCCCGCCAATGCCGCCGAGAGCATCGAGGACCTGATCGCCACCGAACCGGAGGCCGCCGAGGCGACGGCCGAGGTGGTCACCGGGCTCGACAAGCTGTCGATCGGCCGCGTCACGATCGTCGACGGCACCTTCACCTACCGCGACCGGGCAAGCGGGATCGAGGAAACCGCGGACGCGATCAATCTCGTCGTGGACATGCCCAGGATCACCGGGCCCGGGTCGGTCGAAGGCACGTTCCGCTACCTCGGCGTGGAGAACAAGATCGCCCTCGACATCGGCGAGCGGGAGCATGCCGAGCGTTTCGAGCGCATCCCGGTCGGGCTCACCCTTTCGACCGACGGCGGCAGCGCCGGTTTCGACGGCGTCGCCTTCGATGGCGGCAATCTCTTCGCCGGCACGTTCAAGGCCGAGGGCGAGTCCCTCCGTCGCTTCCTCGCGGCCTTCACCATGCTCCCCGACGCGCCGGGCTTCGGCGCCTTCGCCCTTGAGGGCAAGCTCGTCGCCACGGATTCCGATTTCCTCGCCGAGACCTTCGCCGGCACGATCGGCGACGTGCCCGTGAGCGGCGGCATGCGCGCCGCCTTCGACCGCTCGCGACCCGGCTTCGGCATGAAGCTCGTCGCCGGCAGGATCGACCTCGCCCGGTTCGAGGCCGCCACCGAAGGCACCTCGACGGACGAGGCCATCGACCTCTCATTCCTCGGGCTGTTCGACGCCAATGTCGATTTCAGCGCCGAGGAGATCGTCTCCGCTGACATGCTGCTGCGGAATCTTGGGCTTGACCTGAAGCTCGCCGGAAGCGTGCTCGAAGCCGGCATTCGCTCGGTCGAGGTCAACGGCGCGCCCGGCTCCGGCACGCTCGTCCTCGACGCACGTGACGCGGAGCCGGCGGTCTCAGGCACCGTGAAGATGAGCGGCCTCGATCTCGCCGGCCTCATGGCCCTCGCCGGCCAGACGGCGCCGGCCACCGGAACGGTCGCACTCGACGTCACCTTCAGCACCCGCGGCGCGACCGGCGCCGCCCTCGCTGCCAACCTCGAGGCGGGCGGCGCAGTGTCCCTCGGCGACGGTCGCGTCACCGGCCTGCAGCTCGCCGATCTTGTCGGCGGCGACAAGGCTGCCGACAGCCTTGAGGACATCGACGTCACCGCTGCCTTTGCATCGCTCGCCTCGCCGGTGGAGCTCAAGGGCAACGTCAGCTGGCGCGGGACGCGTTTCGCCATCGCCGCCAAGGCGGACGGCCGCGCGCTTCTTGCGGGAAGCGACGTCCCGGTCGCTTTCAACGCTTCGTCGGACCGCGTCAATTTCGGTTTCAACGGCAGCGCCGGCCTGGCCGGCCTCGGCGCCGGCAAGGTTTCGCTGTCGACCTCGTCGCTCCGCGATCTTCTTGCCTGGATCGGCCAGCCGATGGAGGCCGGACGCGGCCTCAAGGCCTTCTCGATCGACGGCGATGTCAGGCTCGCCGCCGACAGCTTCTCCTTCGAGAAAGCGAGCTTCACCCTCGACAAGTCGAGCGGCGTCGGCACCGGCACGCTCGCCTTCGGCGGCAAGCCGAGGCTAACCGCCGGCCTCGCCATGGAGGTCCTCGACCTCTCGCCCTATCTCGCCGCCCCGAAGGGCAGCGGCGCCGAGGGCGGCGGCGACGCGCCGATCGATTTCTCCGGGCTCCGCGCCCTCGACGCCGACCTCAACCTGAAGGCGGATTCGATCCTCGCCAATTCGATCAAGATCGGCCCCTCGGCCCTGACCGCGAAGATCGTCGGCGGCCGGCTCGACGCCAACCTCGCCGAGATGGCTCTCTACTCCGGGACCGGCACCGGCGCGATTGCGGTCGACGGTGCCTCGAAGACCCCGGCGGTCAGCGCAAGCTTCAGGCTGAACGGCGTCGACACGCTCGCCTTCCTCACCGATGCCCTCGGCTTCAAGCGGCTCGAGGGTACCGGCACCTTCGCCTTCGACCTGCAGGCCAGCGGCAATACCCAGTCGGCGCTCACCAGCTCGCTTGCCGGCAACGGCCATTTGGCGGTCAAGAACGGCGCCATCCGCGGCATCAACATCCCGAAGATGCTCCAGACGCTGTCGGTTCAGTCGCTCCTCGGCTGGCAGCCGTCGAACGACCGCACCGAGTTCACCGATGTCGGCGCGACCTTCACCATCGACAAGGGCATCGTCACCAACAACGACCTGACCGTCGCCGGCCCCGAGTTCCAGCTCGCCGGAGCCGGCACCATCGACCTCCCGGCCGAAACCATCAACTACCGGCTCACCGCCAAGGTCGCCAACAAGAACGGCAAGCTCCAGGACTTCGCCGCCCCGGTGTTCATCCAAGGCCCGCTGGCCAAGCCCAAGATCTTCCCCGACGTCCAGGCGGTGCTCCTCCAGAACCCGGAGGGCGCGCTGGATCAGATCGAGAACATCGGCGGCGACCTGTTCGGACTCGGCGGCGACAAGGACCAGGGCGGCGGCAAGAAGAAGCAGCAGGACACCAGCCAGAACGACAAGGGCGGCAAGAAGAAGAACAAGAAGAACCAGGACCCGAGCACGCAAGGGGTCGAGGACCTCCTCAACACCATCATCGGCCAATGAGGGGAGGCCCGAATTGCGTCGGCCGGGGCGGGGCGGTTATGGTCTTCGCATGAACCGGATCGAACGACACGGCCGTGGCGGCCTCGCCCGGCTCCGTTATCTCGATGGCGACTTCCAGGTGCTCACGCCGGGAAGCTTCGTCCGCTGCGCCGTTACCGGCCTCGACATCCCGCTTGACGAGCTCAAGTACTGGAGCGTCGAGCGCCAGGAGCCCTATGTCGACGCCGCCGCGTCGCTCAGCCGCCACCGGCCGCCCAAGGGTCCGGCATAGGTCCCCGCGTCTCCCGGCGGTGCCGCGAGGCACAGCGGTGGGCTGTGATGGGCCCGGCACCGGGAGACACGTGAACTTCGTCACCGGCCCTTCCGCGCCGCGGCCAGGATCATTTCCGCGACCGCCGTCGGATTCTCGAACTCGAGGGTCACTGCGAAAGCCGACGCCATCTCGCGGAGCTTCGCGAGCGTGCCCTCGGCCCCCGCCAGCCGGGCCATGTCCTTCTCCGTCGTTACCAGGCGGAGACCGTCTTTCTCGGCCCGCGCGATCAGCGCCACCGCATCGGCTTCGCTGAAGCGGTGATGGTCGGGAAAAGGCACGGTGCGCTTCACCGCCGCGCCGACGGCGGCGAGCGAAGCGAAGAACTTCTCCGGCCGGCCGATCCCGGCGAAGGCAAGGATCGGCTCCTTCCGCCATTCCCTGACCCTCGCCGGCTTGAGCGTGGCGCGAAGTACCGGTCGTCCGGCGCGCGCCGCCGTCCGGATCAGCGGCTCAACCCGTTCTCCTTCGCCGATGATGATCAGCGCATCGGCCTTGCGGAGCTGATGAGCGAGCGGCGCGCGGAGCGGTCCGGAGGGCGTCACCATGCCGTTGCCGATGCCGACCTCGGCGTCGACGCAGACCAGGGAAAGGTCCTTCGCAAGCGCGGGATTCTGAAAGCCGTCGTCCATGACGATCAGCTCCACCCCCTGCGCGAGGAGGACCTTGGCCCCGGCAACGCGGTCGCCGCCCACCACCGTCGGCGCGGAAGCCGCAAGGAGCAGCGCCTCGTCGCCAACCGTGTCGGCGCGGTGAAACTTCGGATCGACGAGGAGCGGCCCCTTTGCCGAGCCCCCGTAGCCGCGGGTGAGAAAGCCCGGCTTCAGGCCCCGGCCGCGCGCGATGCGGGCAAGCGTGAGACAGGTCGGGGTCTTTCCCGCCCCGCCCACGACGAAATTGCCGATGCAGACCACCGGAACCGTCGGGCGAAATCGCGGTGGGCGGTCCATCCGCCACGCCGCCGCCGCTCCCCACAGCTTCGATGCCGGCCAGAGGACGGTCGCCGCGCCGGTCCGTTCCGGCCGCCACCAGAAGCGCGGTGCCGACGTCACGATCCACCCGTCGCGGAGGCGGCGCGTCGTGGGCGCGCCTCCCCTTTGAGATACGGCGCGAGCGCCGTCCAGGTCGCGTTGAGCGCCCCGGTGAACGGCTTGAGCGCGTTCTTCGCCGCTTCGACCGCCCGGTTGCGGAGTTCCGAGTCGGAAAGGAGCACCCCGGCGCCCTCCGCCAGGGATGTTGCATCGGTCACGGGTTTCGGTGCGCCGGGCACCGCATCGAGCGCCTCGTAAACGTCGGCGAAGTTATGGACGAAAGGCCCATGGACCACGGCGGCACCGAGATTGATCGCCTCGATCGGGTTCTGCCCGCCGTGTTTCACCAGCGAGCCGCCGACGAAGGCAACCGGCACGATACGGTAGAACAGACCGAGCTCGCCGAGCGTGTCGGCGACATAGATCTC
>DASSPO010000061.1:0-4151 GCA_035699585.1 Bauldia sp. | reverse complement strand
TTGAGCGCGACGGCGTTGATCTTGATCTTGAGGCCGGCGGCCTGGGCCGCCTTGATGCCCTCCATGACCTTGGCGAGGTCGCCCCAGCGGGTGATGGACCGGAACTTGTCGGGATCGAGCGTGTCGACCGAAACGTTGATGCGCCGGACCCCATGGGCCGCGAGCTCGGTTGCGTAGCGCGAGAGCTGCGATCCGTTGGTCGTGAGGGTCAGCTCGTCGAGGGCGCCGGTCGTAAGATGCCGGGAGAGGGTGCCGATGAGGCTCATGATGTTCTTGCGTACCAGCGGCTCGCCGCCGGTGAGGCGGAGTTTTCGCACGCCGCGGGCGACGAAGGCCGAGCAGACGCGGTCGAGCTCCTCGAGCGAAAGCACGTCCTTCTTGGGGAGGAACGTCATATCCTCCGCCATGCAATAGACACACCGGAAATCACAGCGATCGGTGACCGAAACCCTCAGGTAGGTGACCGCCCGGCCGAAGGGGTCCACGAGCGGCGCGGGGGCAAGGGGTTCGGGGTTCACGGAACGGTTCCTGTCGATCTGGCGATCTGGCTATATCGCTATAGATAGCCGACTGCGGCCGTGCTTCAAAGGGCCACGGACTTTCCGGATCGGCGCAACATCAGGGACGAGGCATGGAAAAGAAGGACCCGTGGCCCTCAGAGATCCGGTTGAAGAAAGACCGGCGATCGCTTCTCGTCCGCTTCGATGACGGGGTGGAATACGACCTGCCGGCGGAATATCTCCGCGTCCTCAGCCCCTCGGCGGAGGTGCAGGGCCACAGCGCTGAACAGCGCCAAACGGTCGGCGGCAAGATCGACGTGGCCATCGCCGCCGTCGATCCGGTCGGGAATTACGCCGTCCGGCTCACCTTTTCGGATCGCCATGACAGCGGCATCTACTCGTGGCCGTATCTCCGGAAGCTCGGCGATGAGCGCGAGGCCCTCTGGGCCGGCTATGTACGGGACCTCGAAGCCAAAGGAATGAGCCGCACGCGGTAGCGGGCGGCTCAGGTCAGGGAGGGGTCAGGACAGAAATCAGTTCGCGACGACGGCGCCATCAGCCGCGGTGTTGACCGCCGCCTTGTCGTCAAGGGCCGGTGGTCCGTCGATCGGGACGGAGTCGCCGCCGAGATCGGTCGCAAGGCCGTCGTCCTTCGCCGCCGGGTCGGCAGGCAAGACGTCCGACGGAGCCGCGTCAGCCTCGACTGCGGCCGCGCCGTCTCCCTGCTCCGGTTCGACAACAGTTTCGGAGGCAACGGTCTCGGTCGCGGGCGCAGGAACGGAAGCGGCAAGGGCGTCGTCCTTGGCCGACTCGTCGACGGGGAGCGGAGCGCCGGCGGCGACCGCGGAAGCTTCCGTCGGAGCGGGGTCCGCTGCGTCAGTTTCGGCGATGGCCGCGACCGGAAGGACAATTGCGTCGTCCTTCGAACGGGCCTCCGGCAAACTCGCGGCGGGGACGGTGGCGGCCGGTGGCGGAGCAGCGGCCTCGGCCGGGGCCGGAGCGACGCTGGCTGTGTTCGTGACCGCGCCAGCCTCCTCGGCGGGAATGGTGCCGGCCACGGCGACGCCGACCATGACCCCGATGTTGGCGAGGGCGTCATCCTTGACGCGGGCATCGGCAACGGCGACCGGTTTCTTCTCGACCGGGGGGTTGGCGAGGGCGATAAGCTTCGCCGGCGATTCGTCGCCGCGAAGCACGACCACGCGCGTTCCGACCCTCACCCGTTCATAAAGGTGCGTGATGTCGTCGTTGGTCATCCGGATGCAGCCGGAGGAAACGGCGGTGCCAATCGTCCAGGGCTCGCTGGTGCCGTGGATGCGGTAGAGAGTCCCGCCGATATAAAGGGCGCGGGCGCCGAGCGGATTGTCAGGCCCTCCCTTCATGTAGGCGGGAAGAATGCGCCCCTTCTTTCGCTCGCGGGCGATCATTTCCGGCGGCGGCGTCCATCCCGGCCACTCGGCCTTGCGCGAGATGCGGTCGACACCGGACCACTGAAAGCCCTCGCGACCGACGCCGACCCCGTACTTCAACGCCTTGCCATCCCCCATGATGTAGTAGAGGCGGCGCTCGGCGGTGTTGATGACGATCGTGTTGGGGTGGAATGGCCCGTCGTAATCGATGGTCTTGCGCGCGACCGGCGAGCCGCGGAACTGCTGCACCTTGCCCATGTTGGTGGTATTGCCGGCATCAGGCGACAGGGGAGAGACCCTGCGGGCATTGGTGTCGTACTTCATCCACTTGCCGGTTGCCTGGTCCCAATAGGCCTTGACGGCGGCATCGGCTGTCGCCGCCGCGGCGACTGAGAGGACCGCAACACCAAGTGCCGCAAGGATCGATTTCCGCATCGGCATGCCCCTGAATCAATGCGGTCGCGCGAAGACCGCACGCATGCCATGTGTTTGCCCAATATGCTGAGGCTCGGCAAGCCACGAACCGGTTACAGCCCGGTCAGTTTGCGGGTTTTGCGCGGAGTGTGGTGTTAGGGCAACTCACTGTTGCGCAAATTCAAGAAATCGAGTCCCGTTCGACGTTGAGGACGCCGGATCCGTTCGCGGCAAAACAGAGGTCCAAGACCTGCTGCAGTGCAGCACCGCGCCGAAAATCAGGATCTCCGTTGACCCCTGACCGGACCGCCGCGGCGAATCGCTGATAGTTGGTTGGCACCGGCGGGCAGTCGACATCCCGCCAGGTCTGGGTGTGAACGTCCAAGCCGGCGCAGATCGAAAGCGACGAGACCCTGCCGTCCGTGAAGACGCGAAGGGCACCCTTGTCGCCAAAAAGGCTCAGGCGGATGTCGTTGAGATTGCCGGTCGCCCAACGCGTGGCCTGGATCGGTCCGAGCGCGCCATTGGCGAGCTCGACGGTGATTACGGCCGAATCGTTTGCATCGAGCCTGTACTGCCCGATCTGGTCACCGGGCGCCTTGTCGAACGTCTTTATGCGGCTGCTGAGCGAAGCGACGTCGCTGGCGGCGGCGTAGGTGGCGAAGTCCACAACGTGGATGCCGATGTCGCCGACCACGCCCTTGCTGCCATGGGCGCTCGAAAGGCGCCACAGCCACTTGTCTTCGGTCTTCCAGTCGCCCCAGTGATTTCCGACCAGCCAGCTCTGAAGATAAGAGGCCTCGAAGTGCTTGAGGACGCCGATCTCGCCGGACATGACGATCTCGCGCGCCTTCTGCAGCGCCGGCGAGGAGCGGTAGGTGAGATTGACCATGTTCCTGACGCCGGCGGCCTCGGCGGCGTCCGCCATCTCCTTGGCCAGTGCGTATTCGGTGGCAAGCGGCTTCTCACAGAAGACGTGCTTGCGTGCGGCAATGAGCTGCATCGTCGTGGGGTGATGAACGCCATCGGGCGTCACATTCGCAGCCGCGTCGAATTCGCCCCAGGCGATCGCCTCGTCGAGGCTCGCAAAGCGATTGGGGATGTTGTGCTCCGCGGCGAACGCAGCAAGCCGCTCCGGGTTCGGCTCGACGGCGGCGACGATCTGAACATCGGGCTCGGTGGCGAAGGCGAGGGCATGCGCCTTCGCCATGCTGCCTGTACCAAGGATGAGGAGGCGCATTTGACTACCGGAGCCCGGCCTCGCCGGCGGCGTGGAGCTTCGGGCCCTTCTGGGTCAGAGGCTCGGGGGCCCTTTCGGTCGGAACGTTCGCGGCCTGCGACACTCCGGTCCAGGCAGGCGCCGGGTTGGCGGCCCATTTCACCGCGTTCCTCAGAACCCGGCGGACATTCTTGTCGTGATAGATCGGGTAGACCTCGTGTCCGGGCGAAAAATAGAAGATTCGCCCGGCTCCACGCTGGAAGGTAAGACCCGAACGGAAGACCTCGCCGCCGTCGTACCAGCTGATGAATACCGTTTCCATCGGCTCCGGGACGACGAAGGGCTCGCCGTACATCTCGGTCTGGGGCACGACGAAGCTCGCATCGAGTCCCTGCGCGATTGGATGGCCGGGGTTGATGACCCACACCCGTTCCTTCTCGCCGGCCTCGCGCCATTTGAGGGCACAAGGCGTTCCCATGAGTTTCCTGAAGATCTTCGAGAAGTGGCCTGAGTGGAGGACGACAAGGCCCATTCCCTGCCACACCCGTTCGGCGACTCGCTCGACGATCTCGTCGCTGACGGCGCCGTGGGCGCGGTGGCCCCACCAGG
>DASSPO010000060.1:0-9591 GCA_035699585.1 Bauldia sp. | reverse complement strand
TCGCCATCGGCGCGCCGCGCGATGGCGCGGAGCGTCGCGACTGCCGAGACGGTTCCCCTGGCGTCGAGCCAGGCCCGTTCCTCCGGTGTCGCCTCGCGCTGGAGCAGCGTCACCGCCATGTCGCCGCCGAGGATGGCTCGGCCCTCGTCGGCGAGGCCCTGCGTCATGGCGCGGGCGACCGAGCCGACCCCGGCGATGGTGGCGACGCCGAGCAGGATGCAGGCGAGAAAGATGCCGAAACCCCGCAAGCCCCCGCGGAGTTCGCGAAGCGCGAAGCGAAAGGCGAGGGGGAGATACGCGGTCACCCGGGAGCGCCTAGCGATACCGATCGAGGGATTCCCTGAGCGACGCGCCGCTCGCGAGACGGCCGAGCCGGACGCCCTCGGTGCCTTGCGTGAGGGCAGCTTGGTCCCCGGGAACGGGAACGATGTCCTCCTCCACGATCCGCCCAGAATTGAGCCGCACGACGCGGCCGGAACGCGCCGCGAGCGCAGCGTCATGGGTGACGAGCACCAGCGTGGTGCCGCGTTCCCGGTTCGCCTTGAACAGGAGATCGGCGATCATCGCGCCATTGCCTTGGTCGAGGTTGCCGCTCGGCTCGTCGGCAAGCACGATTGACGGGCCCGGAACCAGGGCGCGGGCGATGGCCACCCGCTGCTGCTCTCCCCCCGACAGTTCCGCCGGGTAGTGCTCGAGGCGGTCGCCGAGCCCGACGGCCACAAGCTCGGCCTTCGCCCGCTCGAAGGCATCCGGGGCGCGGGCCAGCTCGAGCGGCACGGCGACGTTCTCGAGCGCGGTCATGCTCGGGATGAGGTGGAAGGACTGGAAGACGATGCCGATCGAGGCCCCGCGCAGCCGCGCCAATGCGTCTTCGCCGAGGCCCGCGAGGTCCGTGCCGTTGACGCGAATCTTGCCGGATGTCGGCCGCTCGAGGCCGGCAATCGCCATCAGAAGCGTCGATTTTCCGCTTCCCGACGGCCCCACTAGGGAGATGCTTTCACCCGCCTCGACCTCAAGGTCGATGCCGCGGAGGGCATGGACTTCGACGGCACCCGTGCCGAGCCGGACATGGAGGTCCTCGCAGACAATCACTGGTCCGGTCATGCGGCGCCCCCCTATATGATGCCCAGTTCAGGCAGCAAATCCGTCATATGGGGGAGCCCGCTTGTCGATCCAGACCCTGGCCGCCGTAGCGATCGCACTTCTCGCCTCCGCTCCGGCCTATGCCGATCCGCTCCGCATAGTCGCCCTCGGCGACAGCCTGACGGCCGGCTACGGGCTCGAGTCGGCGGAGGCCTTTCCCGCGCAGCTCGAAGCGGCGCTGAGGAAGCGCGGCCACGATGTGGTCATCGTCAACGCGGGCGTTTCGGGGGATACCGCGAGCGACGGCCTCGCCCGCGTCGACTGGTCGGTCGAAGCGGATGCCGACGCAGTCATCGTGGCGCTCGGCGCAAACGATGCGCTCCGCGGCGTCGACCCGGCGATCACCCGCGATGCCCTCGACAAGCTCCTGGCCCGCCTCTACGAGCGCGGCCTGCCGGTGCTCCTCGCCGGCATGCTCGCGCCGCCCAACATGGGGCAGGACTATGCCGCCGCCTTCGATGCGATCTATCCCGAGCTCGCGGAGCAACACGGCGCGATCCTCTACCCGTTCTTCCTTGAGGGCGTCGCTGCTCGCGCCGATCTCAACCAGTCCGACGGCATGCATCCCAATGCCGCGGGCGTCGCAATCATCGTGGATGGAATTGTCCCGTCGGTCGAGGCGCTGATCGCGCGCGCCTCGGCCGCGAACTAAACAACGGGCTTTACGCGAGTCGCTCACTACGTGATGCTGTAGCGCGATTCGTAATGGAGGTGCCCATGCCGCGCTTGTTCACCGGCATAGAGATCCCCGCCGATATAGGGGAGCGCCTCTCCCTCCTGCGCGGCGGGCTCCCCGGCGCTCGCTGGATCGACAAGGAGAACTACCACATCACGCTCCGCTTCGTCGGCGACATCGACATGGACGTGGCCGGCGACATCGCCGACACGCTCGGCGGCGTCAGCCGTGCCGGCTTCGAGGTGTCGATCGAAGGGCTCACCTCCTTCGGCACCAAGAAACCGCATGCGATCGTCGCCCGCGTCCATCCGAACCGCGATCTGATCGAACTCCAGGCGGAGCATGAGCGGCGCCTGCAGCGGATCGGTCTTCCGGCCGAACAGCGGAAATACATCCCGCACGTCACGTTGGCACGGCTGCGCGGCGCCACCAACCGCGACGTTGCCGACTATCTCTCGATCCGCGGCGGCTTTTCCGCCGGGCCGTTTCCGGTCGACCGCTTCGTCATCTTCTCGTCGCGGAACTCGGTGGGCGGCGGGCCCTACGTGGTCGAGGAGGAATATCCGCTCCGCCCGCACAAGACACACGGCGAGGCCCGGTCCCATGGCAGCCCGTCTTACTTCTGAGGCGCGCGCCGCCGCCCTGAGCAGGGTGCCGGCCTGGCGCGACGTCGACGGCCGCGATGCCATCACGCGCACCTTCACCTTTGCCGACTTCGGCGAGGCCTTCGGCTTCATGACGCGGGTGGCGCTGGTTGCGGAGAAGATGGACCATCACCCCGAATGGACCAATGTCTACAAGACCGTGACGGTGGTCCTCGCCTCCCATGACGCCGGCGGCGTCACCGAGCGCGACATCAGGCTCGCCGAGGCGATGGACCGGATCGCCGGCGGCTGAACCGGCTCGGCCTTGCCGGATATTGCGGCCGGAGCCACCATCCCCCATCTTCTGCCGGCATGATCGGAGCAAAGGGTCGGATGACCGAGGTCAAATACGGCGAGATCCTGGGGCCTGACGACGACGGAACCCGGGCAAGGCGCGTGAGAAGCAAGTTCTGGGCGACGCTTCGCAGGGCGGCGCGGGTTATCCCATTTTCCGAGGACCTGGTCGCCGCCTATTACTGCGCTCTCGATCCCCAGACGCCACACCGGGTCCGGGGGATCCTCCTGGCGGCGCTGGCCTACTTCGTGCTGCCGTTCGACGCCGTGCCGGACATCCTCGCCGGCGCCGGTTTTGCCGACGACGTGACCATTCTCGTCGCGGCCATTTCCGCCGTTCGCGCCCACATAGCCCCGCGCCACCGCGAGGCGGCGCGAGAGGCGCTTGCGGACGACGAAGCGGCGGCCTCGGGCTTCAAGGCCTGAGCCGAAAGCATTGGCATCCGCGCCTTTTAGGCAGGACAATCGCTTCGGATCGCGCGATGATCGCGCGGTTACGAATCACCCCTCGCGAACGCGACGCCACCATATTCTTGTCGATTTTCTGGGCCTTTTCGTAGGGTTCAGGGAGGCTTGCCCTTTGGTGCTCGCACGGAGGGAATTTACAGAAAAGTAACCCTGTCCGGCGAGTTTTGGCTAAGACTTCTCGGAAGACGGGGGAAGGCACACGGGTACCTTAAGCGAACCGGTGAAAACGAACATGAAGGCACGCATTCTTTTCACGGCCGCGCCCCTCATTGCCGCGGCGACCGCGATAGCGCCTGCGGAAGCCGCGACCAGCATTGGCACGTTCAAGCAGTGGGGCGCCTATACCTCCACCGACCAAGGCTCGAAGATGTGCTTCGTCGCCTCTCAGCCGCAGAGCTCGAAGTATCAGCCCGACAACGTTTCTTCGCGGGATCCGGTGTTCTTCATGGTGACCACCATCCCGGCCAAGAACATCCGCAACGAGGCGAGCACGATCATCGGCTATCCTTTCGCCGACAACGTGAAGGTCACTGTCGAGATCGACGGCAACTCCAAGTTCACGATGTTCACCGACAAAGACAGCGCCTGGATCGAGAATCCGGCACAGGAGGCGGACCTGATCGCGGCGATGCAGAAGGGCAGCCGCATGGTCGTGGTCGGGAAGTCGCGCCGGGGCACGCTCACCACCGACACCTATTCGCTTTCCGGCATCAGCGCGGCACTCGACGCGATCGCCAAGGAGTGCCAATAGGCGCCGCATACCTGCTATAGGAATGCGGGGCGGCGGGGTTCCGCCTGAGGTTTGCCGTCCCCATATCGGGCCGGGCCGAACCGGCCCATCGATTTCGCAGGACGGCCATGCTTGGGACATCATCGACAAACGGCGGCGTGCCGCCGACTAGCGAAAAGCCCTCGCTGGTCGGCATGACGCGCGACGAGCTCGCCGATGCGCTCAAGGGCATCGGCATCCCGGAGCGCCAGGTCCGCATGCGCGTCGCCCAGCTGTGGCACTGGCTCTACATCCGCGGTGCCACCGACTTCGAGGCGATGACCAACGTATCGAAGGAGCTTCGCGCCGAGCTCGCACGGCACTTCGCCCTCACCCGCCCCGAGATCGTGACGGAGCAGATTTCCGACGACGGCACACGCAAGTGGCTCCTTCGCTTCCCGCCGCGCGGCGCCGGCCGACCGGTCGAGATCGAGACCGTCTATATCCCCGAGGAGGGCCGCGGCACGCTCTGCCTGTCGAGTCAGGTCGGCTGCACGCTCTCCTGCAGCTTTTGCCATACCGGCACCCAGAAGCTGGTCCGGAACCTCACATCGGAGGAAATCGTCGGTCAGATTCTGCTCGCCCGCGACCGCCTCGGCGACTATCCCGGCCGGACCGCGGCGGAAGGCGTGGCCGCGCCGTCCACCGGCCGCCTCGTCTCCAACATCGTCATGATGGGGATGGGCGAGCCGCTCTACAATTTCGACAACGTCAAGGCGGCGCTGCTTGTCGCCGCCGACGGCGAGGGGATCGGCCTCTCCAAACGCCGGATCACGCTCTCGACCTCCGGAGTGGCGCCGATGATCGGCCGCGCCGGCGAGGAGATTGGCGTGATGCTCGCGATTTCGCTCCACGCGGTCCGCGACGAGCTCCGCGACGTACTCGTGCCGCTCAACAGGAAGTACCCGATCGCCGAGCTGCTCGCCGCCTGCCGTGCCTATCCCGGCCTTTCCAACGCCCGCCGCATCACCTTCGAGTACGTGATGCTGAAGGGCGTCAACGACTCGCTCGCCGACGCGCGCGAACTGGTCCGGCTCCTCTCAGGCATCCCGGCCAAGATCAACCTCATTCCGTTCAACCCCTGGCCCGGCACCGACTACGAGTGCTCCGACTGGGAGCAGATCGAGCGTTTCGCCGACGTGGTCAATCGCGCCGGCTACGCCTCGCCCATCCGTACCCCGCGCGGCCGCGACATCCTTGCCGCCTGCGGCCAGCTGAAGAGCGAAAGCGAGCGGCTCCGCATCCGCGAGCGGATGGCGCTCGAGGCGATGATCGCGGGGTGACGGAGCGTCAGCTGCTGACGAAATCCGTCGCGGGGGTCGTCCAGATGGGGGCTTCGGACAGAGGAGGCTCCTGATGGATTGGAAACTCGAACTGGTTTCGGTGCCGGTATCCGACGTCGACCGGGCGAAGGCCTTCTACACGGAGAAGGTCGGCTTCAATGCCGACCACGACCACACGGTTGGCGAGGACCTCCGCTTCGTCCAGCTGACACCGCCCGGTTCGGGCTGCTCGATCGCCATCGGCAAGGGACTAACGACCGCCAAACCGGGCTCTGTCGAAGGACTGCAGCTCGTCGTGGCGGACATAGAGGCCGCCAAGGCCGAACTGGCGGCGCGCGGCCTGGAGGTCGGCGCGATCCAGGATTTTCCCTGGGGCCGCTTCATCTTCTTCGCCGACCCCGACGGCAATCGCTGGGCCGTGCAGCAGTTGCCGCCGCGCGGCTAGTTGGCGGTTGCCGAGCATGGTACATCCCTGGCGATGTCCGCCATCCTCCGCCTGCTGATCGTCGTCCCGATCGGTTTCGTCCTGGCTGTGATCGCGGCGGGGCTCACCGTGGCGGTCGGTCTGGTCGGGCCCAGCGCCAATGAGGACGCCATTGGCTGGCTCATCATGTTGGCCGCCTGGGCCGCCGCCTATGCAGGGGCTATCGCTCTCATACCCTGGCTGATTGCCGTGGTGTTTGCCGAGGGCTTCGGCTTCCGCTCGGTATTCTACTGGTTCGCCGTGGGCGGCGTCATCGGTGCGGCAGCCTATGCGCTCTCCGATTTCGTTGGCGATACCGCCGAGGGCGGCTTTGGTATCGCCGTTCACCTCGCCGCCGGCTTCGTCGGCGGCTTCGCCTACTGGCTGATTGCAGGCCGGACCTCCGGCGAAGGATTCGTCAGACCGGACGGCCGATCGGCGCCGTAGCCGATCACCGCGACTGCGTGAAGATGAGCTTGACCGCGAAGGCGCCGAGCACGCCGGCGAAGAGGTAGTCGACGAAGCGGGTGATCTTCGCCGAGCGGCCGAGGAGCCGCGCGATGCCATCGGCGGAGAAAATGAGCGCGGCGCAGACGGGCACGTTGATCGCCGTGAAGAACAGGCCCAGAAACAGGAGCTTCTTCGCGGCATCCGGGTCGGCTGGCGAGACGAACTGAGGGAGAAAAGTCACGAAGAAGATGATGACCTTTGGGTTGAGGAGGTTGACGAACAGTCCCTTTAGATAGACCGCGCGAAGCGGCTCCTCGCGCTCGCGCTTCTCTAGCGACAGCGCCGAGCCGTTCCGGATCGCATCGATCGCGAGCCAGGCGAGATAGAGGGCGCCCATGATCTTGAGGACGGTGAAGGCGGTCACCGAGGCCGCGAGAAGTACCGACAGGCCGGCCGCCACCAGAACGGTGTGGATGACGAGCCCGGTGCTCGCTCCGAACAGCGCCGCGAACCCCGCCGCACGGGACTGCGCGATGGTGCGGGACAGGAAGAAGGTCATGTCCGGTCCCGGCGTGAGACCGAGAACGACCGAGGCGACGGCATAGGCCGCAAGTACCGGCAGAGCCGGGACGAATTCGGTGAGCATGGCGGATGTTGGACTGAGAGACGGCTAACCCTACCCGTTCGCGCGGGCAGCCGCTAGAGTACCGGGATGAATCGCGTCACCATGCACGGCCGCGGCAATGGGTGCGGCCGGGCTTCGCCCCGTCCGCTCATTCCAGCGCAAACGGCAATCCGGATTCACCAAAGACAGAGGCCGGCGGGGTCGGGGCCGGATGCGGCGCCGCGGGCGCTGGGAAGCCCGGCAGAATCCCGTTTCAAGTTTCGGGAAACATCCGATCCTGCCTTCGTCGCCGGCATGCTCCCGCCGCTTTCCGATCGGCGCGTGTTCCTGGCGACGGACGGACTTGGCGCTTCGGCCCGGAGCCTCGCGGCTTGAGGCTCGTCAACTTCGTCAAGACCAATCCGATTGCCACGAGCCTCCTCCTGGTGGCGGTGGCGAGCGGATTCTTCCTGCTTTTCCCGGGAGTCGACATCGCCCTCAGCGACCTTTTCTACAGCCAGCGGCGCGGCTTCTGGCTGAAGCGGAACGATTTCCTCGGTCTCTTCCGGCGCAGCAACGACATCCTCAACACGATCGTCGTCGTGGTGTTGCTCGGCTCGCTCGCCGTCAAGCTCGCGCGGCCGGACAAGCCGAGTCCGATTCGGCCGAGCGTGGTCGTCTATCTGATTTCGACGGCGCTCCTCGGCCCGGTTCTGATCGTCAATGTCATCCTCAAGGCCTACTGGGGCCGGCCGCGCCCGGTCCAGATCGAGATGTTCGGCGGCGACGCTCCCTATGTCGAAGTCTGGCGCATCACCGACTGGTGCGAACAAAACTGCTCCTTCGTCGCCGGGGAGGGGGCAGCGGCGATGTGGCTCGTCATCGTCGCCATGGCGCTCCCCAGGCCGTACCGCGTGCCGGCGACGCTTCTCACCCTGGTCTACGTGTTTCTCGTCTCGTTCAACCGGATCGCCTTCGGCGGGCATTTTCTCTCCGACGTGGTCATTGCCTTCGCCCTCACCGTCCTTTCCGCCGCCGTCATGCACCGCATCGTCATCGAACAGCCACCGAAGTGGCTTACCAATGAGGCATTGGAGGCCGGCCTGACGGAATTCGGCCGGTCCCTTCGCGGAAGACGGGCCGGGGCTGGCGCACGCTGACGCCGCCGGCGCCACTGTCGTTGGGGCGGGACGAAATGCCGGAACGGGTCGCGGTGGGTGCGTGGCGAACTCTCATCGCCCGGCAAAGCGTGATCCGCGCCGCGGCGCCTCGTTCGGCTTCCTCTCAGTAACCCGGGAGGGCGCCGACATGATCGAGCGGAACCTGTCCGTCGCTCACCTACCATCCGGCATCGGTCGGGTTCCGGTCGCCGCGTCCGGGGAGGCTCGGCGTTCCGGCTTCATTGGTTTCGTCCGGAACCGCCCGATGGTCGCCTGCCTTCTCTTCGTCGGGATGGCGAGCGCGCTGTTCCTCGTCCTGCCCGGGCTCGACATTCTGGCGAGCGATCTCTTCCATCGCGCAAGGGGCGGGTTCTGGCTCCGGCGGAACGCGGCCCTCTCCGTCTTCCGAAGCACCAACGATGCGTTGATCGCACTCACGGTGGTGGCGCTTCTCGCCTCGCTCGCCATCAAGCTGGCGCGGCCGGAGAAGCCCAGTCCCATTCGCCCGAACGCGATCGTGTTCCTGCTCTCCACCGCGGTCGTCGGCCCGCTTCTCCTCGTCAACGTGATCCTCAAGAACGGCTGGGGCCGGCCGCGCCCGATCGAGGTCGACGTGTTCGGTGGCGACGCACCCTACGTCGAGGTTTGGCGGATCACCGACTGGTGCGACCGGAACTGCTCCTTCGTCTCGGGCGAGGCGTCGTCGGCCACCTGGCTGATCGCGGTCGCGCTGGTCCTTCCCAAGCGCATCCGCGTGCCGGCGATCGTGGCCGCCGCCATCTATGCCGGCCTCCTGTCGCTCAACCGGGTGGCATTCGGCGGCCATTTCCTTTCCGACGTTCTCATCTCCGTCGGCATCACCCTGCTGGTCGTCGCCGTGATGCGGTGGATCGTCATCGAAAGGCCACCTCCGTGGATATCGAATGAGGCGCTGGAGGAAGGCCTGACCCGGTTCGGCCGCCGCCTTCGCCGGTAACGGCGGCCCGGAACGGCGCAAGGAGCCCGGCGTTAGGGCGCTCGGGGTGACCGCGATGCGCGACTTGTTCGATACGGCAGAAGAACGGTTGGCCGGGCCGGAACCGCGATCGCTGGCCGAAGCGCGGAGGCAGGCCGCAACCTGCACCCGTTGCGACCTTTACAAGAACGCCACCCAGACAGTCTTCGGCGAAGGCCCGATCAGCGCCCGGATCATGCTCGTCGGCGAGCAGCCCGGCGACCAGGAGGACCTTCGCGGTCATCCCTTCGTCGGTCCCGCCGGCCAGGTCCTCGACCGGGCGCTTGAGGCGGCGAACATCGATCGCAAGACCGTCTATCTCACCAATGGCGTCAAGCATTTCAAGAACGAGCCGCGCGGCAAGAAGCGCCTTCACAAGCGGCCCGACCCGGCGGAGATCGACATCTGCCGCTGGTGGCTCGACCTCGAAAGGCGGTTCGTGCATCCATCGGTCGTCGTGGCCCTCGGCGCCACCGCGCTCCGTTCGGTCACCGGCCGAGGGGCTACGGTGGCCTCGCTCCGCGGGCGCCCGCTACGTCTGGAGGACGGAACGACACTGATCGCCACGGTTCATCCGTCCTACCTCCTCCGGATGCCGGACCGGTCGGCGGCGGAAGTCGAGTTCGGCCGCCTCGTCGAGGAC
>DASSPO010000059.1:0-2388 GCA_035699585.1 Bauldia sp. | reverse complement strand
GTCCGGCCCTCGCTCGCCGTCAAGGGGGAGGAGCGCCCGGTCGCGCCCCGCGGCGTGAAGAAGCCCGCCGTCGCCAAGAAGCGGCGCGGGCTATCGCTGCATGTCGGGCTGAACGAGATCGATCCCGGGCACTACGGATCGAACGGCGCGCTCAACGCCTGCATCGCCGATGCCGAGGCGATGAAGGGGCTCGCCGAAGCGCGCGGCTTTGACGTGATGGGCCTTTACACCAACGCCGAAGGCAAGCGCGCGGCGGTGATCAAGGCGATGAACGACGCGGCGAAGGAGCTGCGCTCGGGGGACATCTTCCTCTACACCTATGCCGGCCACGGCAGTCAGCTCCCGGACCTCAACAAGGACGAAGCCGACAACTTCGACGAGACCTGGTGCCTCTTCGACGGCATGTTCCTCGATGACGAGGCCTACGACCTCTGGGGTCGCTTCCGCGAGGGGGTTCGCGTTCTCGTCATTCTCGACTGCTGCCATTCGGGAACCGCGATCCGCAACGCTCCCGAGCTCTTCACCGGACCGGACTCATCACGCAATGGGCACAAGGCCCGTATGCTGCCGCTGTCGGTCGCCGCCCGTGCCTTCCAGAACAACCGCGCCTTCTATGAGAAGATCGGCAAGGGCCGGGGTGGCGATGGCGATACGGTGCTTGCCGACGACCGCGCGCTCCGGCCCGAGGCGACGACGGTAAGGTGCTCGATCCGGCTGATCTCCGGATGCCAGGACAATCAGGTGTCGATGGACGGATTCTTCAACGGCCGCTTCACCGAGGAACTGCTCCGGGTGTGGGACAGCGGCCGCTTCAAGGGCGACTACGCGAGGTTCCACAAGAAGATCGTATCCGGCATGCCGCCGACCCAGACGCCGAACCACTACCACGTGGGCGTCAAGGACCCGGCTTTCGACGCGCAGGTCCCTTTCACGATCTGAGCAGCGGCATTCCGGGCCGTCGCCACGGACGGCCCGGCGAAGGCTAGCGCCTACGAGCGATAGATGTAGACGACGGCCCGCGAGTTCGGGTCGACCAGGATCTTGAGACCGTTCACGATGGTGTAGGCGTAGGTCGAGCCGGGCACCTCGTAGAGGGTCACGGCTGCGGGCAGCACGGCTCCGACCACGATCTCGCCCTCGACCGCGAAGGGATTGACCGGCGTGGCGGCGATGTATTCGAGCACCGCCGGCTCCGGCACGATGGCGGCGACATTGCCGTTGGCTGCGACCACGGCGCCAACCGTCGCCGGGGCGACGACTTCGGCGACGCCCGCCGCCTCGACGACCGGGATGCCCGAATCGGGACCGGTGATCTGCATAACCTGACCGCCCTGGTCGATGACCAGGTACTCGGCCGATGCCCATCCGCTCAGCCCGGCAACGTTGACGCTGCACCAGGACCAGTCGGAGAGGCAGCCGGTGATGTCGGCCTGGGTGTTGTACTCCATCACGCCGACGACCGGGTATTGCGTGCCCGGGCCGGTACGAAGGTTGAGGTGGGCAGTGGAATAGCCGGGCACGGCGAGCGCCGGCGCGGCGACGAAGAGGGTGGCGAGGCCGGCCGAAATGGCGGCAAGGATAGAACTCCTGTTCATTTTGACGCTTTTCTCCCGAGGCTGCGAGCTGAAGACGCGCCGTTCATAAGCCCACACCGTTGCAATTTGATTATCGCGATGAGCAGGGTGCGGTTCAAATTGACTTCTTTTCCCAGGGCGGGCGCCGTGCTACCCGCGTGCGTCTTTATCAAGCGCGAGGACGCCTTGCAGAATCGCAAGCGGGCGATAGAGGTGCGGGATGCTTCGCCGCCTCTATGACTGGACCATGCGTCTGGCCGGCAGCCGCCACGCGGTGCCGGCGCTCGCGGCGGTATCGTTCGCCGAGAGCTCGTTCTTTCCGATACCGCCCGACGTCATCCTGGTGCCGATGGCCCTCGCCAATCCGCGGCGCGCGCGTTACTACGCGCTGGTCTGCACCATAGCCTCGGTGCTTGGCGGCCTGCTCGGCTATGCCATCGGCGCGCTCCTCTATGACACGGTCGGCGCCTGGCTGATCAGCGCATACGGCTACGGCGAGCGGATGGAGGAGTTTCGGGCCGCCTACGCCGAGTGGGGCGCCCTCATCATCCTGATCAAGGGAATGACCCCCATCCCCTACAAGCTGGTGACGATCGCTTCGGGCTTCGCCGGCTACGACCTGTTCCTGTTCGTGATTCTCTCGCTGATCACCCGAGGCTTCCGGTTCTTCCTGGTGGCGGAGCTCCTCCGCCACTTCGGAGAGCCGGTACGGGACTTCATCGAGCGCCGGCTCAACCTGGTGACGACGGGGCTCGTCCTCGTCGTCATCGCCGGATTCGTCATCGCCCGCTACGCCGTCTGATCTCCCTCGGTC
>DASSPO010000058.1:0-34850 GCA_035699585.1 Bauldia sp. | reverse complement strand
GAAACCGACGTCGCCCGCGAGATCGCGGAGATCGTTCGGAGCGCGACCGGCCGCATCGCTTTCACCACATTCTCGTCCAATGTGGGTCGCATTCGCTCGATCGCCCTTGCGGCGCAGGCGGCCGGCCGGGAAGTCGTGGTGATCGGCCGGGCCATCCGCCGCGTGCTCGATGTCGCCGGCGAACTCGGCATGCTCGAGGGCCTTCCGCCGTTCCTGGAAGAGGAGGCCTGCCAGTACCTGCCGCGCAACAAGGTGGTGGCCCTGGTCACCGGCAGCCAGGGCGAACCGCGTGCCGCGCTTGCCCGTGTCGCTCTTGAAGAGCACCGGAATCTCGTTCTGGAGCGTGGCGATACGCTGGTCTTCTCTTCGCGGGCGATCCCCGGCAATGAGATCGCGATCAACCGGATCATCAACGCGCTTGTCGCGCGCGGCGTGCGTATCGTCACGGACCGCGACCGTCTGGTTCATGTTTCGGGCCATCCCCGGCGCGACGAGCTTCGCCAGATGTACGAATGGATCAGGCCGGCAATCGCCGTTCCGGTTCACGGCGAGGCGATGCATCTCGTCGCCCATGCCGAGCTCGCGGTCGATATGGGCGTGCCTTCGGTCAAGGTGATCGGCAATGGCGATGTCCTTCGGCTTGCACCCGGTCCGCCGGAGAAGGTGGACGAGGTTGAGGCGGGTCGCATCTATCGCGATGGCCTGCTGGTCGGCGACATCGAGGAAATGGGGGTTGTCGCACGCCGGAAAATGTCCTTTGCCGGTCTCGTGGCGGTTTCGATCGTCCTCGACGACCGAGGCGATGTGGTCGCCGACCCCGAAATCGAGTTGACCGGCCTGCCGCTGGCCGACGGTGCCGGTCGTGCGTTCGAGGAAAGCGTGACGGAGATCGTTGCCGGCACGCTCGACTCCATCCCGCGCCCGCGGCGGCGTGATCCGGAAGTGGTGCGCGAAGCCGTGCGCCGCGCAGTCCGTGCCGGGGTCGCAGCGGCCTGGGGCAAGAAGCCGGTTTGCGTCGTCCTCGTCTCGGTCCTATGACCACGGGCGATGATCGGACGCCTCAATCACGTTGCGATCGCGGTGCCGGACGTTACCGCCGCCGCGGCGGTCTATCGTGATCGCCTGGGTGCGACGGTTTCCGAGCCGATGCCGCTTGCGGAGCACGGCGTCACCATCGTGTTTGTCGAGCTGCCCAACAGCAAGATCGAGCTGATGGAGCCGCTCGGCGACGCCTCGCCGATCATGTCCTTCCTCGAACGCAATCCCAAGGGCGGCATCCATCATGTCTGCTTTGAGGTCCCCGACATTCGCTCGGCGGCAGCGGGGCTGGTGAAGGCCGGCGCTCGTGTGATCGGAGGTGGCGAGCCCCGGATTGGCGCTCATGGCAAGCCGGTGGTCTTCCTCCATCCCGCCGACTTTCTCGGCACGCTTATCGAGCTCGAACAGGCCTGACGCGATGACCATCGGCAGCATCATCGCCATCTTCTTCGTCGTCTGGTGGGTTGTGCTCTTCGCCGTCCTGCCGTGGGGCGTGCGGACACAGGAAGAGGAGGGCGAGGTCGTCCTCGGCACCACGCCCAGCGCTCCGGCCAAGCCACACCTCGTTCGGAAGGCAATCGCAACGACGCTGGTCGCAGCGTTCGTCACCTTCCTGATCTGGCTGTTCTTCGGGCACTATGGAATCGGTGTCCGCGAGATCGCGGACTGGCTCGAGGGCCGGCCATAAAAAAAGCAAGGCCTTGCGGCCTTGCTCCATCAGTTCCGCGTCTTAACCCTTCCTGCCTTGCCCAAGCCCAACTGGCTGATCGGGCTTTCCTCAGGGCGTGGCGGCTGCGACCGTGCGGCGCGCCAGAAGGGATCTTCCTCCCAAGACTTAGACCGCGATGCCTTTTTTCGGGAGGCTATGGCGGGCCTTTGCTGCCGGCCGGTTCCATCTCCTCCGTTATGGTGAAAACCCTAGCGAAACTCGAACGGCTTGTCACCAATTTGTGCGAACGCGGCTCAAAATTTTTGCACTGGACAAGGCGCGGAGAAAAATCCTCCCGGCCGATTCCACGGACGGTCGGCTTCGCGAGCGAATGGCGACGAAGAGGCGTCGCGAAAGGGCTTGTCTTTTCATGGCCGTGCCGTTTGACTGCCGCGGCTCCCTGCACGTATCCGGAAAAAAGTCCTGACACTATGCGCCTCTCCCGCTACTTCCTGCCGACGCTTCGCGAGACGCCAAAAGAGGCGGAAATCGTCTCCCACCGGCTGATGCTTCGCGCGGGCCTTATCCGTCAGCAGGCGGCCGGCATATATTCCTGGCTCCCGATCGGCAGGCGCGTGCTCGCGAACATCGAAAGGATCGTGCGGGAGGAGCAGAATCGGGCCGGGGCCATCGAGATACTTATGCCGACCATCCAGCCGGCCGATCTCTGGCGCGAGAGCGGGCGGTACGACGACTACGGCAAGGAGATGCTGAGGATCAAGGACCGGCACGAGCGCGATATGCTTTACGGCCCGACCAACGAGGAAATGGTGACGGAGATCTTCCGCGCCTATGTCGGCTCGTACCGCGCCCTGCCGCTCAACCTCTATCACATCCAGTGGAAGTTCCGCGACGAGGTGCGGCCGCGTTTCGGCGTGATGCGTGGCCGCGAGTTCCTGATGAAGGACGCCTATTCCTTCGACATTGACGAGGCGGCGGCACGGATCGCCTACAACAAGATGTTCGTCGCCTATCTCCGCACTTTCACGCGGATGGGGCTCACGGCGATCCCGATGCGCGCCGAGACCGGGCCGATCGGCGGCGATCTGAGCCATGAGTTCCTTGTCCTTGCCGAGACCGGCGAGTCCGGCGTTTATTGCCACCGCGATCTGCTGGGCATGCCGGTCCCCGGCGAGGATGTCGATTATCAGGGAGACCTGACGCCGATCATCGCGCCGTGGACCTCGCTCTACGCCGCGACTGAGGATGTGCACGACGCCGAGCGTTTTGCCCGTGAGGTACCGGAAGAAAAGCGTCTTCACACCCGCGGCATCGAAGTGGGACAGATCTTCTACTTCGGCACCAAGTATTCGGTACCGATGAAAGCGATGGTCGCCGGGCCCGACGGCGTCGAAAGGCCGATTCATGGCGGCTCCTACGGCATCGGCGTCTCCCGGCTCGTCGGAGCGATCATCGAAGCGTCCCACGACGACGCGGGCATCGTTTGGCCGGACAGCGTTGCGCCCTTCGCCGTCGGCCTGATCAACCTCAAGCCCGGGGACGCCCCGACCGACGCCGCGGCCGAAGGAATCTACGAGCGCCTTACGAACGCCGGAATCGAGGTACTCTACGATGACCTCGACAATCGCGCCGGGGCCAAATTCGCGACGTTGGATTTGATTGGCCTGCCGTGGCAGGTCATTGTGGGGCCGAAGGGAATCGCTTCGGGCGAGGTTGAGGTCAAACGTCGCGCCACCGGAGAGCGGGAGACGCTGAGCATCGATGGTGCAGTCAACCGACTCGTTGCCGGCGCGGGTGGCTGAAGGCCATCCTGCGAGCCGGCCGAAGGCGCCGGCAAAGGCCGCGCCGCGGGTCGGGACGCGGCCGTTCGCCCGTTTCGAGTGGCTGATTGCGCTGCGCTATCTTCGCGCCCGTCGCCGTGAGGCTTTCATCTCGGTCATCGCCGGCTTCTCGTTCCTCGGCATCATGCTCGGCGTTGCGACGCTCATCATCGTCATGGCGGTGATGAACGGTTTCCGTGCCCAGCTCATCGACAAGATCCTGGGGCTCAACGGCCATCTCATCGTCCAGCCGATAGACTCGCCGCTCACCGACTATGCCGCCGTCTCCGACCGGATTGCGGCGGTCGACGGCGTCCTCTCGGCGGTCCCGCTGGTGGAGGGCCAGGCGCTGGCAAGCGGCAGCAACACCTCGAGTGGGGTCCTGGTCCGTGGCATCCGCGACGCCGACATGCCGCGGGTGCGCGGCATAGCCGACAACGTCAAGCTCGGCACCTTGGAGAATTTCTCCGCTTCCGAGGGCATCGCGATCGGAACGCGCCTGGCGGCATCCCTCGGATTGTCGATCGGCAGCAGCCTGACCCTGGTTTCGCCACGCGGCAACGTCACCCCGCTCGGCGTGACCCCGCGAATCAAGGCCTACCCGGTGGTCGCGATCTTCGAGATCGGGATGTCGGAATACGACTCGAGTTTCGTCTTCATTCCCTTCACCGAGGCTCAGGCCTACTTCAATCTCGAGGACGAGGCGACAGCGATCGAGGTCTATCTCGAGAATCCCGATCGCGTCGATGCGCTTCGTCCGGCCATCGAAGCCGCCGCCGAGCGGCAGATCCTGCTCACCGACTGGCAGCAGCGGAATTCGACGTTCTTCTCCGCCCTTCAGGTCGAGCGGAACGTCATGTTCCTGATCCTCAGCCTCATCATCCTGATCGCGGCCCTCAACATAATCTCCGGGCTGACCATGCTGGTGAAGGAGAAGGGCCATGCCATTGCCATTCTCCGCACCATGGGGGCGACTCGGGGCGCGATCATGCGGATCTTCTTCATCATCGGCTCGTCGATCGGCACCATCGGCACCTTCGGCGGCTTTGCTCTCGGCGTCGTCATCTCGCTCAACATCGAGACGATCCGCGGCTGGATTGCCGGCCTCACCAGTGCCGACGTCTTCTCGCCGGAGCTCTATTTTCTGAGCCAGCTTCCCGCCGACATGGATCCGACCGAGACGATCTCGGTCATCGTCATGGCGCTTGCCTTGTCGTTTCTCGCCACCATCTACCCCGCCTGGCGCGCAGCGCGCCTCGATCCGGTCGAGGCGCTCCGCTACGAATGAACGCGCAACCGCAGGCGGCCACGGCACGGACGCGGGTGCCGACCCTGAGATTGATCGGGGTCGAGCGCCACTACAGCGACGCCGCCGGCCGGTTGACCGTCCTTGCCGGCGCCGATCTCGAGGTCTTTCCGGGCGAACTCGTGGCGCTGGCGGCGCCGTCGGGCGCCGGCAAGTCGACGCTCCTTCATATTGCCGGCCTGCTCGAGCGCCCCGATGGCGGGGACGTGGTCATCGGCGGCCGAGCGGCCGGGCGCCTCTCCGACACCGAGCGGACGGCGATCCGCCGCGTGCAGATCGGCTTCGTCTACCAGTTCCACCACCTCCTCGGCGAGTTCAGCGCGCTCGAGAACGTGGTCATTCCGCAGCTCATCCGCGGGCTGTCGCGGAAGCTCGCCGAGCAGCGCGCCATGCAGCTCCTCTCCTATATGCGGGTCAAGGAACGCGCGACCCACCGCCCGGCGGAACTCTCCGGCGGCGAGCAGCAGCGCGTCGCGATTGCCCGCGCCGTCGCCAATGCGCCGCGGCTCCTCCTCGCCGACGAGCCGACGGGGAACCTTGATCCGACCACCGCCGGCTACGTCTTCGAGGCGCTGGCCAAGCTCGTCCGCGCGTCGAAGGTCGCTGCGCTCATCGCCACGCACAACCATGAGCTTGCGGCGCGGATGGACCGCCGCATCACGCTCCGGCAGGGTAAGGTGGTGGAAATGGAATAGGGGGCTCGCGCCCGTGTTGTTCCGCCTCGTTCTCGCGCTCATCTCTCTCGTGCTGGTCGCGGCGGGCCTCGTATCGGCGCAAGCGGGCGACGATGCGCCGGCGACCGCGATTGCCTCGGCCGAAGCCGAAGCTGATCCGGCTGCGGCGAAGCCCGAGATCACCAGGACCACGATCTGCGCCCTCATCGACCAATCCGCTGCGCGCCACCGGCTGCCGGTCGACTTCTTCACCCGCCTGATCTGGAAGGAGAGCCGTTTCCGGCAGAACGCCGTGAGCCCGAAGGGGGCCCAGGGGATTGCCCAGTTCATGCCGGGCACGGCGGCGCTTCGGGGGCTCGACGATCCCTTCGATCCCGTCGCGGCTATTCCCGCCTCGGCCCACTACCTCCGCGACCTCGTCGACCGCTTTGGCAATCTCGGCCTCGCCGCGGCGGCCTACAATGCCGGCGAGAAGCGGGTCTCCGATTGGACCGCCGGCATTGGCGGTTTGCCATGGGAGACGCGTGATTACGTCGTTTCGATCACCGGCCTCAATGCCGAGGACTGGAACATGCCCGGCGCCGCCTTGAAGCCGGCGGATCGCGGTTTGCCGCCGGACGAGCGGCCGCCGGCGACGTGCCTGGGTGTCGCTGCTCTCCTCGGCAAATCGCGCGCCGGCATGGAGGTGGTAGCGGCCAGCTACCCGAAGGCTGACTGGGCGCCGTGGGGCGTTCAGGTCGCGGGCAATTTCTCCCTCAACCGCGCGATGGCGAGCTACTCGGCGCTCCAGAAGCGCCACCCCGAGGTGCTTGGAGACCAGCCGCCCATGGTCGTCCGTGCGTTCAACCGGAGCCGGGGCAGCGCGCCGCTCTTCCAGCTTCGCGTGCCGGCCGGGTCACGCGAGGAAGCCGGCGACATCTGCGGCCGGCTCAAGGCCGGCGGCGGTGCCTGCATCGTCCTCAGGACCGCGGAATAGGAGCTGGCGTTGACCGCGTTGGCGGATACCCTCATCGTGCCCGCCGGTCATCCGCGTGGAGGGGGATCATGCACACCGTGACGGCGCACGGCGCCGCCATTCCCGTCGTCGGTTTCGGCACGTGGCGGCTCAGTGGAGAGACTTGCGCCCGGGCGGTCGCGGAGGCCCTGCGCGTCGGCTACCGCCATATCGACGGTGCGGCGGGCTACGGCAACGAGGATCGAGTGGGGGAAGGCATCCGCGCTTCCGGTGTCCCGCGCGACGAGATCTTCGTCACCACCAAGGTGCCGCCGGAACACCTCGACGACCGCGCCTTTCAACGTTCGGTCGACCGGAGCCTAGAACAGCTCGGTCTCGATCAGGTCGATCTCGTGCTCATCCATTGGCCGAGCCGGACCCTTCCCGTGGCGACCACCATCGCCTCGCTCAACAAGGCCAGGGCTCGCGGCGCGACCCGCCATATCGGGGTCTCGAACTTCACGATCGCGCTCCTTCGCGAGGCTTGGGCGGCGACCGACGCTCCGTTGGTCACCAACCAGTGTGAATACCACCCCTACCTCGCCCAGGACCGCCTTATCGCTGCCTGTCGGGAGTGGGGGATGGCCTTCACCGCCTTCTCGCCGCTTGGCCGCGAGGCTGTGCTCGACGACCCGGTGATCGCCGAGATTGCCGCGCGGAAGGGCAAGACGCCGGCGCAGATCGTCCTGCGCTGGGATATCCAGCAGCCGGGCATCGTCACCATCCCGAAGAGCGCGCGGCCGGATCGGATTCGGTCGAACCTCGACATCTTCGATTTCTCGCTTTCCGATAGCGAAATGGCCGCGATCTCGCATCTCGGCCGAAGCCATCGCCACCGGGTGGCAGATCCCTCGATCGCCCCCGCATGGGACGAATGAGCCAGGATGCGCATTCCTGTCGCGATCGTCGCGTTCGCTGTCGGCGTGGGGTCAGGCTTCGCTGCCGAGCACGGTTCGCCATGTGGCCTCAAACCGGACGATTGGTGCCCAGCGCCGGAAGGCGATCCATGCGGCTTTCACCTGGACGAGGCTTCGTGCCGGGCCGATCCGCAGTGCTTCGCGATGCCGTATCGTGGAGAATCGCTCGTTCGTTGCGACTGGGACGAGCGAGGCTTCGCTGCGAACTGTCCGGCCGTCGGCTGCACTGGAACGCCGCCGGAGCGCTGAGCCGACCGGGTGTTATCGTCCGGCTGGCCGCCCTGCCGAATGCGGGTTCCGGCGTGGTTTTGGGCGCCTGGTTTGCCCTGAGACGGAGGAGCTTCGGCGTGCTTCGGATCCTGGTGGCGGCCGCTGCGATCCTTGGAGCTCTGTCCGTGGTGAACGCGTCGGCGGACGGCGGTCGCTTCTACGAGGTTTCACCCGCCGATCTTGCCGGGCCGCCAGGTTCGCTCATCCGGGTTGAGGGTCTTCCGCACGTGGAGCTCACCCGTGCCATGGCCTACCGCATCCTCTACCGCTCGACGGGTCTCCGCGGAGAGCCGATCGCCGTCTCCGGACTTGCCGTCGTGCCGTTTCGCGCGCCGCCTGCCGCGGGTTGGCCGATCGTGGCATGGGCCCACGGCACCACCGGCATCGTGCCGAAATGTGCGCCGTCGCTTCGCCCGGAGCCGATCAAGGGGATTCCCGGGATAAACGAAATCATCTCGGGTGACTTCGTGCTTGCCGCGACCGACTATCCCGGTCTTGGCGCCGGCACGATCCACCCATACCTGGTTGGCGTCAGCGAGGGGCGCGCGGTCCTCGATTCCGTCCGGGCTGTCCGCGCGCTTCAGGGTGCCCGAGCCGGAAACCGGATTGCGCTGATCGGCCATTCTCAGGGCGGTCACGCCGTGTTGTGGGCGACGCAGATTTGGCGCCGCTACGCGCCTGAACTCGAACTTGTCGGTACGGCGGCGCTCGCCCCGGCCACCGAACTTGGCCATCTCTTCAGCGACGACATTCACCGCCTCGCCGGTCGCATCCTGAGCGCCCTGGTGATGGGCTCGTGGTCCAGTCCCGGGATCTACGGCGCTCCGCTCGACCTCATCCTTCCGCAAAGCGAGGACGGCGCTATTGCCAGAATTGCGGATAACTGCATCGACCAGCTCGCCGGCGAACTGGGCGACCTCCGGGCCAACAAGCGCATACCGGCCGATTTCCTCAAGGCGTCGCCGACCGAGGTCGAACCCTGGCGTTCCCTGGTCGCCGCCAACCGGCCCGCCGTCGATCCCAGCGGCGTGCCCTATTACATCGGCCAGGGAACGGCCGACACGACCGTCGACCCGCCCGTCACCGAGAACTTCGTCGAGCGGATGTGTGCCGCCGGCTCCGTCGTGCGGCTTGAGATGTTTCCCGGCAAGACCCACCGGAGCGTTCGCAAGGCCGCGGCGCCAGCTGCTGTCGCCTGGATCAGGGACCGCTTCGCCGGCGTGCCGGCGCCGGACACATGCCGGAGGTGGCTCAGCCGCTGATGTAACAGTCGTTCTTGCAGGATACCTGCATTTCGATGCCGAACACCGCCTTCATGAAGGCGAGTCCTCCGAATACCCCGATCACCATGGCGACCAGGGCCGGAATGGCGTGCGGCGAGAAGGTCGGGACAGCGTAGAGGACGAGCACATCATTGCCGCCTGGCGCCATGGCCGCGCCGAGCCCCATGAACACCCCGCCACCGATATTCCTGAGCCAGTCGGCCCGCGGCCGAAGATCTGGGCGAAAGCTGCGTCGTTGAAGCGTCGAGAAGAGCATCCCGGCGAGCACGGCGATGAGGAGCAGCCAGCGTCCCGTCGCGGGCCAGTCCCGCGTCCCCAGCGCGCCCTCGATCACCAGCTCGAAGGTCGAGGTGTAGCCGGCTGAGCCAAAGAGCAGATAGATGCCGGCACCGCACAGCCCGACAATCAGTGCCGCGGTCGAAAGTCGGTACTGCCGGGCGAGAATGCGGTCGCGAAAGGGGAGGCTCCGGTCGCGTCGACGCCAGATCCGCGCGAGCTCGTATAGGGCGAGCGCGACGAGCACGACAAGAATCACGACAGCCCAGCCGGCGACCTGTCCGAAATGCGTTGGCGCCGCGACCGGCCGTTCGACAGTGCCGAGCGTCACGAGCTGGGTGAATGCGAATACGCCAAGGGCGAAGCCGGCGACCGTTGCGGCCATCCGACCCTCGCCGTCGGCGAGCCGTGTCATGGTCGAGTAGGCGCAGGCGCCATTGATGCCCGCGCCGATTCCGAAAAGGAAACCTCCGGCGACGGCGGTTGCGGTCAATGCCCAGCCGCCGAGATAGGGGCCGCTCGGCATGGTCAGCAGGAAAAAGGGGAGGGTGACGAGCAGGACCCACAACATGCTCTTGCCGATGCTCGCGGCCATGAAAGCGGTCCCGGCGTGCTGAAACTCGGCGACCGCGCGGACCGCACAGACGCTTGCCCGGTGCGCGGCAAAGCCGAGCACAAAAGCAAGAACGATTGCAGCAGCGAGAGCCATATGGCCTCCTTCCGTCGATACTAGCGGTTGCCACGGCCTTTCGGCAGCTACGCCATCTGGTTCGGATCGGTTTCCGCCGTTGGCCGCTGACATCGCGCCCCGGCGTGGCTATATGAGACCCCTAAGCGACGGGCCGTGGATCGGCCCGGCGGCGAATGGCTATTGGCGGACGGGCCAGACCTTGGCGGCGAATCTCGATATCGACACCCGGCGGCGAAGGCTCCGCTTTCGCGCTTGGCATCGCGGTATTCGCGAAACCGATTTGATCATGGGCCGCTTCGCCGATGCCTATATCGAAACTTTCACGGTGGAAGAAATGGCCGATTTTGAACGGCTTCTGGAAATACCGGACCGCGACATCCTCGATTGGGTGACCGGGGCGTCGCCCGTTCCAAAGGACGCCATGACACCCATGCTCGGCCGCATTCTAGCCTTCCACGGAACCCGCTGATCATGACCGCCCCCAGCAAGGCCGCTTTGATTGCGAGCCTCAAACGCCGCGAGGCCGTGACTTTCGCCTCGGTTCCCGACGGGATGACCGGCAAGGTTCTCGGCGACCTCGCCGAGCAGGGCGGCGGCCGCCTTGTCTTCGTCGCGCGCGACGGCCAGCGGCTGGCCGAGGTCGAACGGACAGTCCGATTCTTCGCACCTGCCGTCGACGTTCTCGATTTCCCTGCATGGGACTGCCTGCCTTACGACCGCGCTTCGCCAAACGCCGCGGTGGTCGCGACCCGCATGGCAACCCTGGCCGCGCTGCAGAAACCGGCTGCGACGCCGCAGATCGTGCTTACCACCGTCAACGCCATCCTCCAGCGCGTTCCCGATCGGGCCTTCGTTGCCAAGGGATCGCTGTCGCTTTCGGCGGGCACGCAGAAGCCGATGGATGGGATCGTCCGCTGGCTCGAGGACAACGGTTTCCTGAGGAGTGCCACCGTCCGCGAACCGGGAGAGTACGCCGTCCGCGGCGGCATCCTCGACCTTTACCCGGCGGGTGAGGCGGATCCCGTCCGTCTCGACTTCTTCGGCGACGTTCTGGAGACGATCCGGAACTTCGATCCCGAAACCCAGCGAAGCACCGGCCCCCGGAGGCGCATCGATCTCGTTCCCGCCAACGAGATGCTGCTAACGGCGGAGTCGATCGCCCGTTTCCGCGAGCGTTACGTTTCGCTTTTCGGTGCGGCGGACCGTGCCGACCTCCTCTACCAGTCGGTCAGCGAAGGCCGCCGCTACGTCGGGATGGAGCACTGGCTGCCGCTTTTCTTCGAGACGCTTGAAACCTTGTTCGATCACGTGGGCGATGCGCCTGTCGTCCTCGATCACCTCGCCGACGAGGCGGTGGCGGAGCGCCTCGACCAGATTGCCGATCACTACCAGGCTCGTCTCCAGGCAATGGAAGGGCAGGGGATGGCGAGCTCCGTGCCCTACAAGCCGCTACGCCCCGAGAATCTGTACCTCACCCGAAGCGAGTGGCCGGACCGGCTGGCGGCCCTGCCGCTCGTCCGCATTTCTCCCTTCGCGCAGCCCGCGGCGCCGGGCATCATCGACCTTCAGGGGCGCGGCGGCCGTACCTTCGCGGCCGAACGCAATGCCGGCGACGTAAACGTCTTCGACGCGGCGATCCGCCACATCGAGACCCTGGAGAAGCAGGGCAAGCGGGTTGTCGTCGCCGGGTGGAGCGAGGGCTCCCGCGAGCGTACCGCGCAGGTGCTTGTCGATCACGGGCTGACGCGCCTCAAGCCGGTCTCGACCTGGCCGGAGGCGGCAGCCCTTCCGCCGAACATGGTCGGCGTCGGGGTCCTCGGGCTCGAAGCCGGATTCGAGACTCCCGATCTCGCCGTCATCGGCGAGCAGGACATCCTCGGCGACCGCCTCGTCCGGCCGCATCAGAAGCGCCGCGCCGCCGACTACCTGTCGGACGCCACCAGCCTCGCCGAAGGCGACCTCGTGGTCCACATCGATCACGGCATCGGCCGCTTCAATGGGCTGCGCACCATCGAGGCGGCCGGCGCGCCGCACGACTGCCTCGAGATCGTCTATGCCGGCGGCGACCGGGTCTATCTCCCGGTCGAGAACATCGAGCTCCTGTCGCGCTATGGCTCGGCGGAGACCGAGGTTCCGCTCGACAAGCTTGGCGGGGTCGGCTGGCAGACCCGCAAGGCGCGGCTCAAGAAACGCATCCGCGACATGGCCGAGGCTTTGATGCGCGTCGCGGCGGAACGCGCCACGCGCGCCGCGCCGGTGCTTACCCCGCCCGAGGGTCTCTACGACGAGTTCGCCGCGCGCTTCCCCTACGAGGAAACCGAGGACCAGGACGCTGCGATCGACGCGGTGCTCGAGGATCTTGCCGCGGGCCGGCCGATGGACCGTCTGATCTGCGGCGATGTCGGCTTTGGCAAGACCGAGGTCGCGCTTCGCGCCGCGTTCATTACCGCGATGACGGGAAAGCAGGTCGCGGTGATCGTTCCCACCACGCTGCTCGCCCGACAGCACTACAAGACTTTCGCAACCCGCTTTGCCGGCCTGCCGGTCAGGATCGGCCATGCCTCGCGCCTGGTCGGCGCGAGGGAGCTTGCCGCGGTCAAGGCCGGGGTCGCCGACGGTTCGATCGACATCGTCATCGGCACCCATGCGCTCCTTTCGAAATCGATCAGGTTCCGCGATCTGGCGCTGCTCATCGTCGACGAAGAGCAGCACTTCGGCGTCAAGCACAAGGAGCGGCTCAAGGAACTCAAGGCCGACGTCCACGTACTGACGCTTTCCGCGACGCCGATTCCGCGCACCCTGCAACTGGCGCTGACCGGTGTCCGCGAGCTGTCGCTGATCACGACGCCGCCGATCGATCGTCTTGCCGTCCGCACCTTCATCGCCCCCTTCGACGGGCTCGTCGTGCGCGAGGCACTGCTTCGCGAGCGTTATCGCGGCGGTCAGAGCTTCTATGTGTGCCCGCGGATCTCGGACCTCGCCGAGCAGCGCGCCTTCCTCGCCGAGACGGTGCCGGAGGTGAAGGTCGCCGTCGCCCACGGGCAGATGCCGGCGAGCGAACTCGAGGACATCATGAATGCCTTCTACGACGGCGCCTATGACGTCCTGCTCTCGACCTCGATCGTCGAGTCCGGTCTCGACATCCCGACCGCCAACACCCTCATCGTCCACCGCGCCGACATGTTCGGGCTGGCGCAGCTCTACCAGCTCCGCGGCCGCGTCGGCCGCTCGAAACAGCGGGCCTATGCCCTGTTCACCGTTCCGGCCGAGCGCATCCTGACCGGCAACGCCGAGCGCCGGCTCAAGGTCCTGCAGTCGCTCGACACCCTCGGCGCGGGCTTCCAGCTCGCGAGCCACGATCTCGACATCCGCGGCGCCGGCAACCTTCTCGGCGAGGAGCAATCCGGCCACATCAAGGAAGTCGGCTACGAGCTCTACCAGCAGATGCTCGAGGAGGCGGTCGCCTCATTGAAGACCGGGCAACCGGAGAGGGAAGCCGAATGGTCGCCGCAGATCACCATCGGCTCCGCCGTGATGATCCCGGAGACCTATGTCGCCGATCTCCAGCTCCGCCTCGGTCTCTACCGGCGCCTTGCCGACCTCAAGGACCAGCCGGAGATCGAGGCCTTTGCGGCCGAGCTCATCGACCGCTTCGGACCGCTTCCCGACGAGGTTCGCCACCTCCTCGAACTCGTGACCATCAAGTCGCTCTGCCGGCGCGCCAATGTCGAGAAGGTCGACGCCGGGCCGAAAGGTGCGGTCATCGCCTTCCGCAACAACCGCTTCCCCAATCCGGCGGGGCTCATGGGCTGGATCGCGCGCGAGGGCTCCCTCGCCAAGGTCCGGCCCGACCAGAAAGTCGTCATCATGCGCGACTGGGACGATCCGACGAAGCGCCTCAAGGGCACGGCGGCGCTGATGATCGTTCTCGCCCGCCTCGCCGAGGAGGGAGAAAAGGCGGCGGCCTGACGGCCTTGCGCACCTACTGCTTGGCGTACCAGGTCTCCAACCGCGGCCCGGTGAGCGCCGTCGTCTCCGGATGTTCGACCGTGTTCCAGCGGGCGATCCAGATCTCGGGCAGGTAGAACAGCGGCACCACGTAGTACCCGGAGATCAGCACCCGGTCGAGCGCGCGCACCGCGGCGACGAAGTCCTCGCGGCTCGGCGCCGCGAGCATCGCCTGGATCATGGCGTCGATCGCGGGCTCCTTGGCCCCGGGGAAGTTGAACGAGCCCTCGGTGTCGGCCGCGGCCTGGCTCCAGCGGAAGTTCTGCTCGTTGCCCGGCGACAGCGAGGCGGCCCAGGTATTCCGCGTCATGTCGAAGTCGAAGGTCTGCCGCCGCTGCTGGAACTGGGCGGCGTCGACACTCCGGATCGTCGCCTTGATACCGATCCGGTCGAGAGTGCGCTGATAGGCGAGGGCCAGCCGCTCGTCTTCCTTGGTCGTCACGAGAATTTCGAAGGCGAGGGGCTGGCCGGTCGCCTTGCTGATCAGCGTGTTCTGGTCGTTGAGCTCGTAGCCGGCCGCCTGGAGTTCGGAGAGCGCCGCGCGGAGCACCTTCCGGTCGGCGCCGGTGCCGTCACTGACCGCGGGCCTGTAGCTGCCGTCCATCACCTCCGGGGCCACGACGCCGGGGAAGGGGGCGAGAAGCGCCTTCTCCCGCTCGTCGGCCGGACGCCCGATCGACGAAAGTTCAGAGTCGTTGAAGTAGCCCGCCGAGCGAACGTAGGCGTCGTAGTACAGGTTGTGATTGACCCATTCGAAGTCGAAGACCTTGGCGAGCGCCTTCCGCACCGCCGGGTCGGCAAAGACCGGCCGGCGCGTGTTGAACACGAAGCCCGACATCCCCTTGGGCGTGCCGGTCTTGAAGGTCTCCTTGACCACGCGCCCGTCCTTGACGGCCGGGAAATCGTAAGCGGTGTGCCACTGCGCCGGGTCGCCCTCGGGGTTGACCTGGTAGAGGCCCTTCTTGAACGCCTCGAACATCGAGTTGGCGTCGCGATAGTAGTCGACGCGGATCTCATCGTAGTTGTCGAAGCCGCGCTTGATCGGAAGGTCCTTGGCCCAGTAGTCGGGGTTGCGCTTGTAGAGCACGTAGTTGGGCGCGCTCACTTCGGCGACCAGGTAGGGCCCGGTGCCGACCGGCGTCTTCAGCGTCGATTTGTCGAAGGTCTCCGGATCGATGGCGTGCTTGGGAAGCACCGGCATCAACCCGAGAATCAGGGGCAGTTCGCGGTCGTCGGCGTTTTCGATATGAAAGCGGACCCCGCGGTCGCCGATCCGCTCGATCCGCTCCACCTTGGAATAGTAGGAGCGGTAGTTCGGCCGGCCCTTGTCGCGCAGAAGCTCGAGGCTGAAGACTACGTCGTCGACGGTGACCGGCTTGCCATCGGAGAACTTGGCCTTCGGATTGATGGTGAACTCGACCCAGCTCCGGTCGGGAGGCGTCTCCACGGTCTCCGCGATGAAGCCGTAGAGCGTGAACGGCTCGTCGGCGCTCCGCATCAGAAGGCTTTCGAAAACGAGATTGCCGAGCAGCGGATCGGAGGAAAGCCCGCGGGCGGAGGTCAGGCCGCCCTGCACGATCATCGGATTCATGCTGTCGAACGTGCCGACCACGCCGTAGGTGATCCTGCCGCCCTTCGGGGCATCCGGGTTGACATAGGGCAGGTGCTCGAAATCCGCCGGCAGCGCCGGTTCCCCGATCATGGCGATGCCATGCATCGGCTCGGCGTAGGAGATCTGTGGCACGAGGCCAACCCCGAAGGTCGCCGCGATCGCTGCCGCTACCTGTCGGCGGAGCGCAATGGAGAAGATGGTAGCAGCCATGGCCAAGCCCGCCGTTTCCCTCAATGATTGCGATTCGACCCGGAATAGGAGAAGGAGAGTCTAGCATACGCCTTCGCGGCGCCGGAAACGTGTTGCCGGTCCTTGCCCGGCGCGGCCCGGGATGCGCGCTGGAAATCGGCCGTAAGGTTGGCTATGCATGGCCGCGCCGGACAGCCAACAAGTCGCCGTATTTGATGGCCACCAAACGCCGGTGACGAATTCTACCCGCCGCGGCATGGCCGCAAGGCGATGGAGCCCAGGGACCCACGATGGCATATCCGACGAGACACCTCACCAAGTGGCTGGCGTTGGCGTTTCTGGCGATCGGCGCGCCGATCGCGGCAAGCGCCCAGGAGGCGGAGGCCCCGGCAGCCGCTCCTCCTGCCGGGCCCGAGTCGCCATGGGCAAAGCTCTGCAACGCCGACCCGGCAACCGGCAAGGAACTCTGCCTGACAATCCAGGAGATCCGCGCCGATACGGGCCAGTTCATCGCCTCCGCCACGGTGCGGACCATCGAGGGTGAGGCGAAGAAGTCGCTCATCACCGCCGTGCCGCCCGGGATGCTCATTCAACCCGGCTTGCGCGTTCAGATCGACGACGGCCAGCAGTACGAGATGAAGTACGGCATTTGTTTTCCCAATGCCTGTTACGGCGAGCTCGAGATCAACGACGAGTTCATCACCGCGCTCAAGGGCGGCGGCAGGCTCACGGTGACGACGCTCAACCAGCAGGCCAAGCCGGTCAATTTCCCGATGACGCTGTCGGGGTTCACCAAGGCCTATGACGGTGCCGGCCTCGACCAGGCCGCCCAGCAGGAACGGCAGAACGAACTCGCGGATGCGCTTGCCCGGCGGGCGGAAAGCGCGCGCCAGAAGCTCATCGAGCAGCAGCAGAAGGAAAGCGGCGCCAACTGAGCGCCGCGGGGTGGAGGGCGCGGAGCGGCCTCAGTTCATGCCCAGGTCGCGCGCGACATAGATGTCGCCCTCGCGGGTTGCGAAGAACTCCTTGATCTGCGGGTGACGGAGCGGCTTGCCTGAATCGTCGGCGACCAGGTTCTGCTCGGATACGTAGGCGATGTACTCGCTCTCGTCGTTCTCGGCGAAGAGATGGTAGTATGGCTGGTCCTTCGCCGGCCTGATCTCTTCGGGAATCGCCAGCCACCACTCCTCGGTGTTGTTGAACACCGGGTCGACGTCGAAGACGACGCCCCGGAACGGGAAGATCCGGTGGCGGACGACCTGTCCGATTCCGAACTTGGCTGCGCGCGTGTTTTCTTTCATTTCAGCTCTTTTCGCCCCTTCGGGGCGCTATGGGCCATTTTGCGCCGGATAAGTCAATTGGCCGAACGCCGCGGGCCGCGTAGCGCTGGTGCATGATTGACCGCTACCGCCGAAACCGATAGCACCGGCCAACCCCGGCTAATCCGGTCCCGGTCCCGCCCGAGGTGGTTATTCGGAAGCCCGGCCTGCCATGAGCGAGATCGCGACGGTCATCCTGCCTTTCTTCGGGTTGATCGCTTTCGGCTTCGGCGCCACCAGGCTCATGCGGCTTCCCGCGCAAGGTGTCTCCGGACTCAATCTGTTCGTCTATTATTTCGCCATGCCGGCGTGGTTCTTCCAGCTGGTCGCGACCATTCCCTTCCAAGACATCGAACACTGGTCGTTCCTGATTGCAACGACCTTCGCCACTTATTGCGCTTTCGCCATCGCCTTCTCGTTCGGTGCCCTCTTGAACCGCGGCAACGTGCCGGATGCCACGATCGAGGGCCTGGTCGGGTCGTATGCCAACATCGGCTACATGGCACCGGCGCTGACGGTCGCTGCGCTCGGACCGCCGGCAGGTGCGGCGACCGCCCTGGTCTTCGCTTTCGACCACGCGATGCTTTTCACCATCGTGCCGTTGATGATGGCGCTCGGCGGAACCGCGCGGACGAATGGCTCCACCATGGGCCGCGACATCCTTCGCCGCGTCTTCCTGCACCCGTTCATCCTCGCCGCCTTTGCCGGTCTTTTCGTTTCTGCGATCGGCATTGCCATGCCAGGCCCGATCGACGGTATTCTCGTCTTTCTAAGCTCGGCTGCGCCGCCGGTTGCGCTCTTCGCCGTCGGCGCGAGCCTGGCCCAGAAACAGATCGGCAAGGTCACGCTGGAGATGCCGATCCTGCTTGTGGTCAAGCTCGTTGTCCACCCGCTGATCGTCTACCTGCTGCTCTCCTGGATCGGCGGTTTCGACCGGACCTGGCTCTTTGCCGCGGTGCTGATGGCGGCGTTACCGCCCGCGGCAAACGTGCTTGCCCTTGCCCAGAAGTACGACTCCTATCGCGAGCCGTCGGTTACCGCGATCGTTCTCGGCGCAGCGGCCTCTGTGGTGACGATTACCGCGGCGGTGGCGCTGATATTCACCGACGGGCTGCCGCTCGATCCGTTCAACTGAGACGGGCGGCCGGGCGCCCCGGCGCGATGCCTTGCCGCATCACCGCCTGCCGCAACGACGGGATGCGGTCGAGGAGGAACAGTCCAAACCCGCGCAAGGCCTGAACCGGCAGAAACCCGGTGAGAAGGGTGCGATTGAGCGCATCGACCGCGGCGGTTCGCGTCAGCACGTCGGCCCGACGGGCACGCTCATAGGCGGCGAGCCGCGCCGGCGCGCCGGGGTCGCGACCCGGACCGGGCAGGATGTCGCCAAGGGCGGCGACGTCGCGGTAACCGAGGTTGAGCCCTTGCGCCCCGATTGGCGGGAAGACGTGAGCGGCTTCGCCGACCAGGACGGTGCGCGATGCCGCAAAGGCATTGGCGGTCATGCCCGATAGCGGGAAGGCTTGGCGTGGCCCCTCGATCCCGATTGCGCCGAGGAGCGAGGAAGACTGTTCCTCGATCTCCTGCGCCAGGGCCGCCTCGGGCAGGCCAAGCCGCCGTGTCACCTCGTCCGGCCGATCGACCCAGACCAGGCTGGAGCGCCGGCCGGGGAGTGGAACGAGCGTGAACGGGCCCGCTTCGGTGTGGAACTCGGTCGAGGTGTCGTTGTGGGGCAGGCTGTGGGTGAGATTCGCCACGAGTGCCGATTGGTCGTAGCGCCATTCCCGCGTGCCGATGCCGAGGCGGTCGCGAATGGTCGAACGGCGGCCGTCGGCTGCAACGACGAGCCTGGCTCTCGCCTGTGCGCCCGAGGCGAGAGCGAGTGCGATATCGTTCACGCCGGGGAAAACGCCTTCCACGGTGGTGGCGTAGCGGCCAATCCCGAGTTGGCTGACCCGCGTTTCCAGTGCCTCGACCAGGTCGGCGTTCGCCACGTTGAACCCGAACCCCGTCAGCCCGATTTCGCTCGCATGGAACGTCACTTCGGGTGCCCGGAACAGCCGCCGGGTCGCATCGACGATGCGGAGCGTACGGAGCGGGGCGGCCTTGTCGGCGACAAGGGGCCAGATCCCGATCCCGTCCAGAAGATCGATGGATCCCGCCAGAAGCGCGGCTGTGCGCTCATCGCGGCCGGCGCGGGCGGGGGCGACGACTGCGACGCTGTGCCCGCGACGGTGGGCTTCGATGGCGGCTGCCAGGCCGGCGGGACCGACGCCGACGACGATGATGTCCTGCTCGAGGCTCATTCGACAGCCATCTTGGCCGAGTTATTCCCGATCCTCGGGATCGGGAAGGCTTCGGCAAGCCATGAGCCCGCCAGCATGGCCAGGACGAACGGCAAGACGCCACCGGCGATGAGTCCGAGATCGGCGATGGCCGGACCCGGGCAGAGGCCGGACAGGCCCCATCCCACGCCGAATATCGCCGACCCGACGACCAGGGGACGATCGATGCGGGGCGCAGGGCTGGGCGCGAACGCCGCTGCGGCGAGCGGCTTGCGGAGCAGGCGGTCGAGCCGGAGCCCGAAGAACGCGACGATCGCGGCACCGCCCATGACGAAGGCGAGGCTCGGATCCCATCCGCCTTCAGGAATTGCCGCTATATCGAGGAAATCCTTTATCTTTTGTGGGTCGGTCATGCGCGCGACAGCAAGCCCGAGGCCGAAGATGACGCCGCTCAGTGCCGAGGCGACGACGGCGACGAGACCGGTGACGGGGCGGGACATCAGATGACGTGCCGCGTGATGAAGACGGTGGCGATGGCGGTTGCCATGAAGATCGCCACCGCGACGAAAGAGCGCCGCGACAGTCGCGCTAGACCGCAGATGCCGTGGCCCGATGTGCAGCCTCGGCCGAGGCGGGTCCCTATCCCGACCAGAAGGCCGGCGACGACCATGCCGATCACGGGTAGATCGACCGCCGGCAGGGTGGTCGCCACCTCCGCCAGAACGCGCGGTGCGACGTTCGCGCCGATGACGGCGCCCACCGGCAGGCCGACGAGGAAGGCAAGACGCCACCAGACATCGCCTTGCCGTGGGGGATAGAGGCCGCCGAAGACCCCCGAGACGCCCGCCGTCCGACCGTTGAAAGCCCAGAGAATTGTTGCCGCAAGGCCTATGAGCGCACCTCCGATCGCGGCGCTCAGTGGCGTGAAATGTTCCATGGTACGTTGACCTTACTTGTTTTCCTGCCCAAGGCATATCGCGCCGGACGCCCTCCGAACAGGGGACGGATCAACCCGGATGGATCGGGACTTGCCACGGACCGGCCGATCGGACATGCAGGTCGTTCGTTCTTGACGGGGAGGAGCGCGCTTTCCGGACATGGATAAGGTGGGGGCTTTTGCGGTCCATCTCCTGACCGCGGCGGGAGCGGCCTTGGCGCTGGCGGCGGCGCTGGGCGCGGCGCGGGGGGAGTGGCGGTTCGTCTTCCTGTGTCTTGGCATTGCCCTGATCGTCGATGCGGTCGACGGGCCGCTCGCCCGCCGCTTCGACATCAAGTCGCGGCTCCCCTGGTTCGACGGCGCAGCTCTCGATTTCGTCGTCGACTATTCAACCTATGTCTTTGTCCCGGCCTTTATTCTCGCCACCTCTTCGCTTCTCTCGCGGCCCGTCGACCTCGTGGTCGGCGTGGTCGTGGCGATTGTCGGCGCCCTCTATTTCGCCGACCGCCGCATGAAGACCGAGGACCAGGCCTTCCGCGGCTTCCCCGCGGTGTGGAACGGCCTGGTGTTCATTCTGATCGTCTTCTCGCCGCCGGAATGGGTCACCCTTGTCGTCATCGCGCTCTGCGCCATCTTGACCTTCGCGCCGGTGGAGTTCGTCCACCCGGTGCGGGTCGTGGCGCTGCGGCCGCTCACGCTGATGGTCACGGCCCTTTGGTCGGTACTTGCAATCATCGCACTGATTGACGATCTCGATCCGTCTGTGCCGGTGAAGATCGCCCTCGGCCTTGCCACGCTCTACCTGGCCGGGATCGGGGCCGTGCTGCAGCTCCGGCGCAGCCGGATGTCCGCCAATCCCGGCGGGCGCCACAAGGGGTGAGGGATGTTCGACTGGATTGCGGATCCCGCCGTATGGGCCAGCCTGGTCACGCTGACGGCGATGGAGGTTGTTCTCGGTATCGACAACATCGTTTTCATCTCGGTCATCGTCGGCAAGCTTCCGCCGGAGCAGGCGACCCGCGCCCGTCAGATCGGCCTCCTGCTGGCCCTCGTCTTCCGGATCATCCTCCTCTTCTCGCTGTTCTGGCTGACCCATCTCGAGACCGCGGTCTTCACCTTGTTCGGTGAACCGTTCTCGTGGCGCGATCTCGTGCTCATCGCCGGCGGCATGTTTCTCATCTACAAGGCGACCGTCGAGATCCACCAGGACGTGGAAAGCGGCCCGCACAAGGTCGACACCGGACCCAAGGTCTACGCCGGCTTCGGCGCGGTGGTCAGCCAGATCGCGGTGATCGACATGGTCTTCTCGATCGACTCGATCCTCACCGCCATCGGCATGGCCGACTATATCGGCGTGATGATCGCCGCGGTGATCATCGCCATCGCCATCATGTACCTCGCCTCGGGGCCGGTCGCGGGCTTCATCGAACGCCACCCGACGACCCGGATGCTGGCGCTGTCGTTCCTGCTGATGATCGGCCTCGCGCTGGTTGCCGACGGCCTCGGCTTCCATATCCCGCGCGGCTACCTCTACGCGGCGATGACCTTCTCGGCGATCGTCGAATTCCTCAACGTCCTCGCCCGGCGCAACCGCGCCAGGCACAAGGGATGAGCGGGGAGGCGTCTCCGGCCTCGGCGCCGGCCGGCTTGCAGCCGGCCGGAGCGTTCGCCCGGCTGTTCACCCCGCAACGCCTCATCATGTCGGTGTTCTTCCTGCACGCCGTCGGGCTGTCGAATTTCTGGCCGCGTGTCCCCGACCTTCAGTCGAGGCTCGCCGTAGGTCCCGGTGAATTGTCGATTGCCATGCTCGGCATGCCGCTTGCGACCGTCTTCGCGGTTCCCTTTGCCGGAAGCCTGATCGCCAAGTTCGGGGCGCGGCGCATGCTCACGCTTGCTTTGCCGCTTACCACCCTCAGCATCGCCTTGCCCGGCTGGTCCTTCGACGTGGCGACGCTGTTCGCCGCGCTTTTCCTCATCGGCCTCACCTATCCGGTGGTCGATATCGCGATGAACGTCGAGGCCGACCGCATCGAGCGGACCGGCGGCCGGCGCATCATGAGCACCTGCCACGGTTGCTGGAGCGTCGGCTCGGTGACCGGTGGCCTGGTCGCCACCGCTTTCGCCGGCGCCGGGGTTTCGCCGGGCTGGCACCTGGTGATCGTGGCACTCGCGATCCTGCCGTTGGCGTTTTCGATTCCGCAGGCGCTGCCCGAGCTGGACGGCGGGGTGCGGGCGGGCCGCGTCGCCCTGGCGCTGCCCTCAAGAGGCATCATCGGCCTCTGCTTCTTCCTGTTCGGGACGCTCATGGTCGAAGTGACGGCGCGCAACTGGGGCGCGGTCTTTGTCACCGATGTGCTTGAGGCCCCGGCCGTCTATGCCGGGCTGACCTACAGTGCCTTCGCTCTTGCCATGGCGGTCGCGCGCTTTGCCGGCGACCGGCTGGTCGATCGCTTCGGCCCGGTCGCGGTGGCGCGGGTTTCGTGCCTGATCGCCCTTGTCGGCCTGGCGCTGGTTGTCTTCGCCGGCTCGCCCATCCAGGTCGTCATCGGCTTCGCCGCCGCCGGTCTCGGCGTTGCCACGGGGTTCCCATTGTCGGCGACCGCGGCGGCCGGCCGCGGTGATCTCCCCCCGGCGGTCAATGTGGCGGCCTTGCAGGTTATCGGCGTCGGCGCTTTCCTGTTCACGCCGCCGCTCATCGGCGGCATCGCCGAGCTCGCCGGGCTTCGCGTCGGGATCGCCGTGGTCCTGCCCATGATTCTTGCCAGCCTCCTTCTCGCCGGCGAGCTCCGGCGGAAGGCGGCGTCGCCTCCCGGAGGATAAGGATATCGCCCGGCGGGGCGCTACGGCGTGGAAAACCGCCGTGAATAATCGTATCCCGGGCGAATTGGCCGCTGAGGGGCGGCGCGGTGGAGGAAGAGGCAAACATGGTTCGTGCCATCCAGGTCGCTGAGGCCGGCGGGCCCGAAGCGTTGAAGTCGGTCGAGGTCGCGGTTGGGGACCCCGGTCCTGGCGAGATCAGGCTCCGGCATCTCGCGATCGGCGTGAACTTCATCGACTGTTACTACCGGAAAGGGCTTTACCCGCCGCCTGGCGGCTATCCGCTCGTCCCCGGGGCCGAGGGAGTCGGCGTGGTGGAGGCGGTCGGGGAGGGGGTAACCGAGCTGAACGTCGGCGATCGTGTCGCCTATCAGGGAAGTGTCGGCGCCTACGCCGAGGAGCGCCTGCTTCCCGCCGCCCGTGCCGTCAAGTTGCCCGACGGGCTCGATCCGAAGGTGGTTGCCGCCGCGTTCCTCAAGGGCCTCACCGTCCAATGCCTCGTGCGCCGCACTTTCAAGGTCGAGAAGGGCCAGACCATTCTTTGGCACGCGGTGGCCGGCGGCGTCGGCACGATCGCCTCGCAATGGGTTTCCGCGCTCGGAGCAACCGTGATCGGTACGGTCGGCGACGACCGCAAGATTGCCCTGGCCAAGGCCAATGGGTGCGCCCATGTCATCAACTACCGCACCGAGGATTTCGTCGCGCGGGTGAAGGAGATCACGAACGGCGAGGGCGTCGACTGCGTTTACGATTCCGTCGGCAAGGATACGTTCCCCGCCTCGCTCGACTGCCTCAAGCCCTTGGGCATGTTCGTGTCCTTCGGCCAATCGTCCGGCCTCCCGCCGCCGTTCACGCTGGCCATGCTTCAGCAGAAGGGCGCGCTTTTCGCTACCCGGCCGACGATCATGACCTATCTCGCCAAGCGGCGGGACCTCGAGGCGTCGGCGGCCGAGCTTTTCGAGGTGCTCCGGAGCGGCACGATCAAGATTGCAGTCGGCCGGGTGCTCCCGCTCAGCGACGCGGCCGAGGCTCATCGGGCCCTTGAGGCCCGGGAAACGACGGGGGCGACGGTGCTCGTGCCGTGAGATTCTCGCCGTTTCGACCGGCGTCTTGAGGAAAATTAGCGTTTGATCAGGTTTTGGGCATAATCCATGGTCAGCAGCGGCGGATGCCCGCTTCTTGCGGGCCGGAAGGCGCCGGGCGTGGCGGCGTTGAGTATGAGTAGGTGTCGCGCATGGGGCGGCTGACCACACATGTTCTCGATACGGCGCGGGGCCGGCCGGCGGCGGGCCTGGCGGTCGAACTCTATCGGCTCGGCAAGGGCGGCGAAGAGCGGTTGACGGCGGTCGCCACCAATTCCGATGGACGCGTCGACCGGCCGCTCCTCGACGGCCAGGATTTCGTTCCTGGTACCTACGAGATCCGCTTCCATGCCGGCGACTATCTGAGGGGCACCGGCAACCCGCCGAACCCTCTCTTCCTCGACGTGATCCCTGTCCGCTTCGGCATTGCCTCGGCGGACGAACACTACCATGTGCCGCTTCTGCTCTCCCCCTACGGCTACAGCACCTACCGCGGAAGCTGACCGACCCGATGCGCAATACGATCCGTTTCATTCGCAAGGGGCGCATGGTTGAGCTCGGCGCGGTCGAACCGACGGCGATGCTTCTCGACTACCTGCGCGAGGTCGAAGGGGCCAAGGGTACCAAGGAGGGCTGCCGCGAAGGTGACTGCGGCGCCTGCACCGTTGCGATCGGCAAGCTCCGCGACGGCCGGCTCGCCTACGAGCCGGTGAATTCCTGCATCCATTTCGTCGGTCAGGTCGACGGCTGCGAGGTGGTGACGGTTGAAGACCTTGCCTCCGAGGATGGCACGCTCCATCCCGTCCAGGCGGCGATGGTCGAGCATCACGGCTCCCAATGCGGGTTCTGCACCCCGGGCTTCGTGATGAGCCTGTTCACGCTCTACCAGGGCACGAAGGGGGCGCTCACCCGCGATCAGGTCAACGACTGGATCGCCGGCAATCTCTGCCGCTGCACCGGGTACCGGCCGATCGTCGACGCCGCAATCGCGGCCTGCGGCAAGACGCGGCGCGACCGCTTCGCCGTCAATGCCGGCGACACGGCGGGTCTTCTCTCGTTCCTCGCCGACACGGACGACGTCTTTGTTGGTGACGAGGATCGCTTCATCGCCGCGCCGGGGAGCATCGACAGCCTCGCGGCGCTCTACGAACGGCACCCGGATGCCACCATCGTCTCGGGCGCGACCGACGTGGGGCTGTGGGTGACGAAGCAGATGCGCGATCTGCCCAAGATCATCCTCACCGGGCGGGCGCGCGGCTTCGACCACATTGCCGACACGGGCTACGAGCTGATGATCGGTGCCGGCGCGACCTATGCCGAGGTCGAGCCCTATTTCCGGGCGCTTGATCCCGACCTCGGCGAGCTTCTTCGCCGCCTCGGATCGAAACAGGTGCGGGCCGTCGGCACGGTCGGCGGCAACATCGCCAACGGCTCGCCGATCGGCGACACGCCGCCGGCGCTGATAGCGCTCGATGCGACGCTCGAGCTTCGCAAGGGGAAGCAGGAGCGCTCGATTCCGATCGAGAGTTTCTTCATCGACTACGGCAAGCAGAGCCGGGAGCGGGGTGAGCTGGTCACAGGCATCCTCATCCCCAAGCTCTCCGCCAACCAGATTTTCCGCTGCTTCAAGGTGTCCAAGCGGTTCGACCAGGACATCTCCTCGGTAATGGGCGCATTTCGCTTCACGGTGGGCGAGGACGGCGCGATCAGCGAGGCGCGGATCGCTTATGGCGGCATGGCGCCGATACCGAAGCGGGCGAAGCGGGCGGAGCAGGCGTTGACCGGCGCCCAGCTTCGCGACTCGCGCGCCTGGGCGCGCGCCTTCGCTGCGCTCCGCGAGGATTTCACGCCCATCGACGACCACCGCGCCAGCGCTCGCTACCGCACCGAAACCGCGCATGCGCTCCTTGGCAAGGCTCTGATCGAGGCGGCGGGCACCGCCTCGACCCGGACACGGCTCGTCGGTCGCCGCGAGGTCGCCTGATGGATCTCGCCGACATCATCAACGGCCAGAAGCCGCTCACCGTCGTCCGCCAGCCGACGGCCCATGACAGCGCCGAGAAGCACATGACCGGCGCGGCCGTCTACGTCGACGATATCCGGGAGCCGGTCGGAACCCTCCACGCCGCCCCGGGCTATGCGCCGATCGCGGCCGGCCGCGTGACGCGGCTCGACCTGGAGGCCGTGAAGAAGGCTCCCGGCGTGGTCGACGTGCTCACCGCTGAGGACATTCCGGGTGTCAACGACATCAGCCCGAAGCATCTCGGCGACGATCCCGCGATCACGCCTGACAAGGTGATGTTCTACGGCCAGGTGCTGTTCGTCGTGCTGGCCGAAACTCGCGATCAGGCCCGGCGCGCAGTCAAGCTCGCCCGCATCTCGACGGCTCCGGCAATGCCGGTCATCGATGTCGACGACGCGATCGTCGCCGACACCAAGATCCATGCCGACTATGGGTTCACGCGCGGCGACCCGGCGGAGGAGATTTCTCGCGCGCCCAAGGAGATCACCGGCGAGTTCCGGATGGGCGGCCAGGAGCACTTCTATCTCGAAGGCCAGGCCGCGCTCGCCATCCCCGGCGAGGACGGGGACATGATGATCTATTCCTCGACGCAGCACCCGAGCGAGGTGCAGCACGTCACGGCCCATGTCCTCGGTCTTGCCTCGAACCAGGTGACTGTCGAAGTGCGTCGCATGGGCGGCGGTTTCGGCGGCAAGGAAAGCCAGGCGACGCAATGGGCGGTGCTCGCCGCCTTGGGCGCGCGAAAGACCGGCCGTCCTTGCAAGCTCCGCCTCGACCGCGACGACGATATGATCATGACCGGGAAGCGCCACGACTTTCGGGTCGACTACCGGGTCGGCGTCGGCAAGGACGGCGTGCTCCGTGCCGTGGACGTGACGTTCTCCGCGCGCTGCGGATATTCCGAGGACCTCTCTCTCGGCGTCGTCGACCGGACGGCCTTTCACGCCGACGGCGCTTATTTCTATCCGACGTGCCGCATCGTCACCCGCAGGATGCGGACCAACACTGTGTCCAACACGGCGTTCCGCGGGTTCGGCGGACCACAGGGCAAACTCTTCGCCGAACGGATGATGGATCACATCGCCTATGCGATCGGCCGCGATCCCCTCGACGTGCGGAAGGCGAACATCTACGCCGGCGCCGGACGGGACCGCACGCCGTACAACATGCGGGTCGAGGACAACATCCTTCCCGAGATCATCAATGACCTCGAGCGGACCAGCGATTATTGGGCGCGGCGGCGCGAAATCGCCGACTTCAACGCCTCGAGCCCGGTGCTCAAGAAGGGCATCGCGCTCACTCCCGTGAAGTTCGGCATCTCGTTCACGCTGATCCACCTCAATCAGGCCGGTGCGCTGGTTCATGTCTATCGCGACGGATCGATCAGCCTGAACCACGGCGGCACCGAGATGGGCCAGGGACTCTTCGTCAAGGTTGCCCAGGTGGTGGCCGAGGAGTTCGGCGTCGGCCTTGACAAGGTCAAGATCACCGCGACCTCGACTGCGAAGGTCCCCAATACGGCGCCCACCGCCGCCTCCGCCGGTACTGACCTCAATGCCCAGGCCGCCCTCGCCGCCTGCCGGGCGATCAAGGAGCGGCTCTTCGACTTCATCCAGGAGAAGTACGGCGTCGGCCGCGACCGCATCCAGTTCCGCGAAGGCAAGGTGCTGATCGGCAATGAGGCGATGGAATTCGGTCAGCTTGCCAATGAGGCTCACCTTGCCCGCGTGTCGCTCTCCTCGACCGGCTTTTACAAGACGCCGAAGATTCACTGGGATCGTGCCAAGGCATCCGGCCGGCCATTCTACTATTTCGCCTATGGCGCCGCCTGCTCGGAGGTGACGGTCGACACCATGACCGGGGAGATGAAGGTCGATCGGGTCGACATCCTTCACGACGTGGGCAAGTCGATCAATCCGGCGATCGACATCGGACAGATCGAGGGTGGCTTCATCCAAGGCATGGGCTGGCTGACGACCGAGCAGCTGGTTTGGGATTCGGCCGGGCGGCTGCAGACCCATGCGCCGTCGACCTACAAGATTCCGGCGGCCTCGGACGTGCCGAAGGATTTCCGCGTCGCGCTTTACGAGTCCGGTGGAAATCGCGAGGATGCGATCTATCGTTCCAAGGCGGTAGGAGAACCGCCGCTGATGCTCGCAATCTCGGTCTTCTCGGCCATCACCGACGCCATCGCCAGCCTCAAGCCGGCAGTGATGCCGCGGCTTGATGCTCCAGCGACGCCCGAGGCGATCATGCGGGCGATCCGCGCCACGACCGGAGGCGACCTCTGATGCCGGTCTGGGTCCGCCTCCTCGAAGCCATCGACCGCCACGGCGCCGCGGCCATGGTGACGCTTGCGGCGGCGCGAGGCTCCTCGCCCCGGGAGCCGGGGGCGCGGATGATCGTCAACCCGGACGGCACCTTCACCGGCACGATTGGCGGCGGGGCGCTCGAATGGCAGGCGATCGCGTTGGCCCAGGCCGCGCTCGGTCGCGCCGGGGGCGCAAGGGCCGAGTTCCGCCGCTTCGCCCTCGGCCCGGAGCTGGGGCAGTGCTGCGGCGGCCAGGTCGATCTCCTGGTCGAAGCCTTCTCCGCCGCCGACCGCGAGGCCGTCGCCGCTTTCGCTGCCCGCGAGACCGCCGGTTCCTTCGCCACCATCGCCGCCGTGGCGCCCGCGGGTGTCGCCCGCCGGATCGTCGACGACCCGATCCCGCCCGGCGCCGCGTCCCTTGCCGACGGCGTGCTCCGCGAGGGTTTCGGCGACGAACGGCGTCCGCTGATCCTGTTCGGCGCCGGCCATGTCGGGCGGGCTCTGGTGCTGGCGCTTGCCCCGCTGCCGTTCGCCGTCACCTGGGTCGATTCCCGACCAGAGGCTTTCCCGAGCCTTGTCCCGGCCGCCACCACCGTCCGCCGTCTTGACGACCCGGCTGCGGCGCTCGGTCCGGCCGCGGCCGGTACCTTCGTGCTGGTCATGACCCACAGCCACCCGTTGGATCTGGCGCTGGTCGACGCCGCGCTCCGCGACGACCGCTTCCCTTACGTCGGGCTGATCGGATCGGCCACCAAGCGGGCCCGTTTCGAAAAGCGGCTGCGCGAGACCGGCGTTGCCGCGGCTCGTATTGCTTCGCTCGTCTGCCCGATCGGCGTCGGCGGCATCCGTTCCAAGGTGCCCGCGGTCATCGCCGCCGCCACGGCGGCGGAGCTCCTCGTCCGCGACGAGGCGCTTCGCGCCACGGCAGCGGGGCAGGGCGGGCTTCCCGTCCGTCGTGCGGCCGGTTAAGCTTGCCTCCGGTGGGCGCCGAGTCAGAAACGAAAGCCGTCAGCGAATTCCGTCGGCCCGAGGGCGAGCCGACCCTTGCCGCCATCGGCATCACCAAGGACTTCGCCACCCTCCGCGCCAACGACAATGTCGACTTCGCCATCCGCCCGGGCGAGATCCACGCGCTTCTCGGCGAGAACGGTGCCGGCAAGTCGACGCTGGTCAAGATCCTCTATGGCGCGCTCCAGCCGACTTCCGGCGAGATCCGCTGGCGCGGCCGGCCGGTCGTGATCCCCAACCCCGCCGCCGCCCGCCGGCTCGGCATCGGCATGGTGTTCCAGCACTTCTCGCTTTTCGATTCGCTCACCGTCGCCGAGAACATCTCGCTGGCGCTGTCCGGGACCACCCGCCTCGACGGCCTCAGGTCGCGCATCGAGTCCGTCTCGAAGGACTACGGCCTGCCCCTCCGCCCGGACTCGGTTGTCGCCGACCTCTCCGTCGGCGAGCGTCAGCGCGTCGAGATCGTCCGCTGCCTCCTCCAGGAACCGCAGCTCATCATCATGGACGAGCCGACGTCGGTGCTCACCCCGCAGGAGGCGGACGACCTGTTCGTCACCTTGAAGCGCCTTGCCGGGGAGGGCTGCTCCGTCCTCTATATCAGCCACCGGCTCGAGGAAGTGCGCGGGCTCTGCCACCACGCGACCATCCTCCGGCACGGCAAAGTGGTGGCCGAATGCGACCCGCAGAAGGAGACCGCGCGGCGCCTCGCGAGCCTCATGGTCGGTTCCGAGGTCCACGCCGTGCGGCCACCCGACCCCGTACCGGAAGGAGCCGCGGTGCGGTTGTCGGTCACTCGCCTGTCGCTGGACAAGCCCCATCCCTTTGCCGTCGATCTCAAGGACGTGAGCCTCGAGGTGAGGGCGGGGGAGATCGTCGGAATCGCGGGCATCGCCGGCAACGGCCAGGATGAGCTGTTCGCGGCGCTCTCCGGCGAGCGGCTGGCGCCCGGCGAGGCCGATGTCCGGATCAACGGCGAGCCCTGCGGGCGGCGCGACATCACCGCCCGCCGCAGGCTTGGCGCCGCCTTCGTGCCCGAGGAGCGGCTCGGTCACGGCGCCGTACCGCGCCTGCGCCTCTCCTCCAACGTCGTGCTCACCCGCTACGCCACCGACCCCGGCCTTGCTCCGGCGGGCGTGATCAACCGGAACGACGCGCTCGCCATCGCCAACCGTGTTTCGCAGGCCTTCGACGTCCGCAAGGGCTCGCCCGATCCCGAGGCGAGCGCCCTTTCCGGCGGCAACCTGCAGAAGTTCGTGGTCGGGCGCGAGATCGATCGGCAACCGACGGTCCTCGTCGTGAGCCAGCCGACCTGGGGCGTCGACGCCGGCGCCGCGACCACCATCCGCCAGGCATTGGTCGACCTCGCCCGGGCCGGGTCGGCGGTCTTGATGATCAGCCAGGATCTCGACGAGGTTCTCGAGATTTCCGACCGCATCGCCGTCATCGCCCTCGGCCGCCTTTCGAGCCCGCGGCCGCGGAGCGAGCTGCCGCGCGAGGCGATCGGTCTGATGATGACCGGCATCGGCATGATCGAGCCGGAGGGGCGCCATGCGCATTGAACTGATCCGCCGCCCCGAGCGCTCGGCGGCGATGGCCTGGCTCTCGCCGGTGATCGCCGTAGTCCTCACCCTGGTCGCCGGGGCGATCATCTTCGCCGCCAATGGCATCGACCCGCTGCAGGGGCTCTATGTCTACTTCCTCGAGCCGCTTACGCTGCCCTTCACCCTTTACGAGCTGGTGGTGAAGGCGATTCCGATCATCATCATCGCCGTCGGCCTCGCCCTCTGCTACCTGTCGAACGTCTGGAACATCGGCGCCGAGGGTCAGCTCACCGTGGGCGCGATCACCGGTTCGCTGCTCCCGATCCTCTTTCCCGACTTCCAGAATGTTCTCACCCTGCCGATCATGCTCCTCATGGGCATCCTCGGCGGCGCGCTCTATGCGGCGATCCCGGCGGTGCTCAAGTCCCGCTTCGGCACCAACGAGATCCTGACCAGCCTGATGCTGGTCTATGTCGCGGCATACCTGCTTGACTGGCTGGTCCGTGGGCCGCTCCGCGACCCGCAAGGCTTCGGTTTTCCGGGAAGCCGTCCGTTCACCGACTTCCAGGTCATGCCGATCCTGTTCCCCGGCAGCCGCGTCCACCTCGGCCTGGTTTTTGCCCTGGTCGTGGTCGTCGGCGCCTGGTTCATTCTCCACCGCACCATCACCGGCTTTGCGATCACCACCCTCGGCCAGGCGCCGCGGGCCGGGGCGTTCGCCGGCTTCAGCCGCCGGCGCATGACCATGCTCGTGTTCCTGATCTCGGGCGGTCTTGCGGGTCTTGCCGGCATCGCGGAGGTGGCGGGGCCCGTCGGCAAGCTCGAGGTCGTCATCTCGCCCGGCTACGGCTTCACCGCGATCATCGTCGCCTTCCTCGGGCGGCTCAATCCCGCGGCGATCGTGGTCGCCGGTCTGGTGCTCGCGCTCTCCTTCATCGGCAGCGAGCGCGCCCAGATCGTGCTCGGCATGTCGAGCCAGACCGGCCGGGTCTTCCAGGGTATGCTGCTCTTTTTCGTACTCGCCTGCGATACCTTCATTCTCTACCGCCTGCGGTTCGTTCGCACGCCCCATGCTCCTCTGGCGAGGTCCGCCGAATGAGCATGGCCGAAGCGATCATCGTCACCATCGTCATCGCGTCGACGCCGCTCCTGCTCGCCGCGCTCGGCGAGCTCGTCGCCGAGCGTTCGGGCGTGCTCAATCTCGGCGTCGAGGGGATGATGATCATGGGAGCGGTCACTGGCTTCATCGCGAGCTACGAGACCGGACAGCCGATCTTCGGCATCCTCGCCTCGCTTGCCGCCGGCATGCTCACCGCATCGCTGTTTGCCTTCGTCACGCTGGTGCTCGTCGCGAACCAGGTGGCGAGCGGCCTCGCGCTGACGTTGCTCGGCATCGGCTTCTCGGCCCTGATCGGCGAATCCTATGCGAGCAAGCCCGGCGTCAGGCTCGCGCAGATCCACATTCCTGGCCTGAGTGACATCCCCTTCGTCGGCCCGATCCTGTTCGGCCAGGACCCGCTCGTCTACGTCACCGTGGCCCTCACCGTTGGCGTCTCCTGGTTCCTGTTCCGGACTCGCGGCGGTCTCGTCCTCCGCGCCGTCGGCGACAATCACGTCTCCGCCCACGCTCTTGGCTACGGCGTGGTACGCGTGCGATTCTTGGCTGTGCTGTTCGGCGGCGCATGCGCCGGCCTCGCCGGTGCCTATCTTTCGCTTGTCTCGACCTCGCAATGGCTCGACAACATGACCGCCGGACGGGGCTGGATCGCCCTTGCTCTTGTGGTTTTCGCCACCTGGCTGCCGTGGCGCCTTGCGGTCGGCGCGCTGCTCTTTGGCGCGGTCGGAATCCTTCAGTTTCATGCCCAGGCCTTGGGCGTCCGGGTGCCTGCTCAGTTCCTGTCGGCGTTGCCTTACCTCATCACGATCGTCGTCCTGGTGCTCATCTCGGGAAACCGCATGCTGATGCGCTCGAATACTCCCGCGATGCTTGGCCAGTCTTTCGTCCCCGATCGTTGAGCCGTCTCGACGGCCCGGCCTTTGCATTGATAGAGTGGAATCCAAGGGGTGCGCTCAAGGGCGCACAGAACAGGGAGAAAGTGCATGTTGAAACGGCTGATGATCGCAGGGGCGGCGCTGGGGGTCGCCCTCACGATGGGCGTTGCCGAGGCGCAGGAGAAGTTCAAGGTCGGCTTCGTTGCCATCGGACCGAAAAACGACGGCGGGTGGACGCAGGCCCACTGGACCGGCGTCGAGGCGCTCCAGAAGGAGCTCGGCGACAAGATCGAGGTGACCTTCCTCGAGAGTGTTCCGGAGGGGCCTGACGCCGAGCGCGCCATCGAGGGCCTCGTCCAGGCCGGCAACAAGCTGATCTTCACGACGTCCTTCGGCTACATGGAGCCGACTCTGAAGGTCGCGGCCAAGTACCCGGACGTGATGTTCGAGCACGCCACCGGCTTCAAGACCGCGCCCAATGTCACGACCTACAACGCCCGCTTCTATGAGGGCCGCTACATTATCGGGCAGATCGCCGCAAAGATGTCCAAGACCGGAACCGCCGGCTACATCGTCTCCTTCCCGATTCCCGAAGTGATCATGGGCATCAACTCCTTCATGCTCGGGGCGCAATCGGTCAATCCCGACTTCAAGCTCAAGATCATCTGGATCAACACCTGGATGGATCCGGCCAAGGAAGGCGACGCCGCCAAGGCGCTGTTCGACCAGGGCGTCGATATCATCACCCAGCACACCGACTCGACGGAGCCGCTCAAGATCGCGCAGGAGCGCGGCCTGCTCGGCTTCGGCCAGTCGCACGACATGATCGACGCGGCGCCCAAGGCCCAGCTCACCTCGATCATCGACAATTGGGGGCCGTACTACATCGCACGCACCAAGGCTGCCATGGACGGGACTTGGAAGTCGCAGGCCAGCTGGGACGGCCTTGCCGAGGGTACCGTGCAAATGGCCCCCTACACCAACATGCCCGACGACGTAGCGGCCGCCGCCAAGGAGATGGAGGAGAAGATCCGGACCGGCGCCTTCCATCCGTTCACCGGCCCGATCTACAAGCAGGACGGTACCGAGGTCGTTCCGGCCGGGCAGGTCATGGACGACGGGTCGCTGCTCACCATGGACTATTACGTCAAGGGCGTCGACGGCACGCCGGGAACCAACTAGGCCGCCGCACAGGTCCCGCACGATACGCGGGCGCGCTCCGGAGAGGGGCGCGCCCGTTCCACGAACAGCCGGCCTCGCGCATGTCCGCCTTCCTGCTCGAATGGCTGAACCTGATCATCCGCTGGGCTCATCTCGTGGTGGGCATCGGCTGGATCGGGACCTCGTTCTACTTCATCGCGCTCGATCTCAGCCTCAGGAAGCGGGCCGACATGCCGGAGGGCGTCTACGGCACGGCGTGGCAGGTGCACGGCGGCGGCTTCTATCATGTTCAGAAATACCTGGTCGCCCCGAAGACGCTTCCGCCTGACCTCGTCTGGTTCAAATGGGAGGCTTATCTCACCTGGGTCACCGGTTTCGGTCTGCTGATCGTCCAGTATTACGTCAACGCCCGCGCCTACCTGATCGACCCGTCGGTGATGCCGCTCCTGCCGGCGCAGGCCGTGGTTATTTCCATCCTCAGTCTGGCTGCCGGATGGTTCGTCTATGACGGCATCTGCAAATCGCCCCTCGGACGGAATCCGGCGGTCCTTGCCGTCCTGGTCTTCGCGCTGATCGTCCTCGCGGCCTATGGCTTCAGCCACGTCTTCTCGGGGCGCGGCGCCTTCATC
>DASSPO010000057.1:0-5667 GCA_035699585.1 Bauldia sp. | reverse complement strand
CGAGACCCTTGGGATGGCGGATGTTGAGCGACAGGCCGCGCTTGCCCGAGTTCTTGTTGTTGTACTGGCCGCCCATGTCGGGATCGTCGACGCCGCGGAGCGGCGCCGTCGCCGCATCGCGCGCCGTCCGTCCGCCTACCGGCGCCATGGCGGCGAGCCTCGTGTCGGGATTCTCCTTCCATTCGACCTTGATGCACTCGGCGCCGAGCGCGGCGGCAAAGCGCGTGCCGCCGGCAGAAGCAAGGAACCACGAGAAATCGAGGATGCGGACGTCTTGAAGCGGAAAAGGACGGCCGCGCGCCGAACGGAGAGGATCGCGGCGGGAACCGCCCGCCGCGATGCGCGGCTTGGGCCGCCTTTCCTGCAGGATCTCTCTCGTGTGTTCGCCGGGCAGTGGCGCCCGTCGGCTGGCCTGCCAACTCGTTTCCGAACTCAGCCATTTGCTGGTGGCGTAGGTGAAGGAGTGGCCGACCTCGGGATGTTGAATCTCGGTGATGCTCCGCCGCCTCAGCCAGTGTTCGTCCTCGGCGTTCTCGTGCGGCTTGCGGAGCGGCGCCCAAAGCAGCCCAGCCGCCTGCGCCTCGTGCCATGGCATCGTCTCATAGATATGCGCCCGAACGAATCGTTGAATCACCTCGAGTGTATGGGCGCTTGCTTCATCGCCGACCGAGGAACCGGGAATGTTCCGCGCGATGAGGTCAACGTCGGCATTCGGGGGCTGGAGGTCCGCAGCCATGTCGTAGCGTTGGAGGAATGGCACCAGATTGGCGCGGTCGCGCGCCCCGACGCCCCAGGTCATGTACCAGCGGCCATCCTTGGTATGGCTGACATTGGGGACGCGCGAGACCGACTCCGACGCATGCCGGCAGGTCAGGCGGAAGAGCGGCGCCCGCCGCATGACCCACGACATCAGGTCGAGTTCGGTGTTCTTGGCGACCGCCTCGTGAATGGCGCAGGAGACGTCCTGTCCGAGTCCCGAGTCGAGCCGCTCGATCAGCGCTGCGAGGATCCCGATGACGAGTTGTTCGCCTGCGATGTGATAGGCATGCCGGATCTGCGGCGCGATCGGCGGCAGGTCGTAGTGGTTGCCCGGGCCCGGATCGTAGCCGCAGTTCATCATCACCCCCCCGAGGGCGAGATGAACGAGGTCCGATCCCTTGAAGCCGCTCCACGGGCCGTCGTCGCCAAAGGGCGTCATCCGGGCGACGATCAGCGATGGGATGCGCGCGCCGAGCGCCGCGCGATCGAGACCGATGGACCGGTTCAGCCGGCCGCAGCTTGAGTCGAGCAAGACATCCGCGCCCTCAAGGAGCGACAGGATGGTCTCGCGTCCTGCCTTGGTATCGGGATCGGCGACGATCGATCGCTTACCGCGATTGTAGGCCCAGAAATATAGCGACTTCTCGGGGTCGGGCCTGTCTTGCCAGAAAGGGGCGATCCATCGTGTCGGGGAGCCGCCCGGCGGCTCGACCTTGACCACATCGGCGCCCAGGCCCGCGAGCAGCAGGCCTGAATACTCCGCCGTTTCGTCCGCAAACTCGATGACGCGAAGTCCGCTCAACATCCCCGGCGCATCCGCAGGCGCCGGGCCATTGGGCGAGTCGTCTGGTCTGCCCGGTCCGGGCGTAGCTTCCGTCATGCGATGCCGTTTTCGGGAAGGGAACGTTCCGGCTGATCCGCCGCGGCGGGCGTTATGACACCAGCCAAAATATGACACCAGACAAAATGCATTATATGAAATCATAGCCGTTGATGGCATGGTGGAGTCAATCGCGGAGATGGTGCCGTCGCACGATATCCGGCATGTGATGGGGGAGGCATCGGCGCATGCAAAAGGAGTTCGTGATCCTGAACTACAAGCGGTTCCGGACCTATGTCGTCGCCAATGCGCCGCTACTCCGCTTGCACACGGGAATGCTGTGGGCCGAGGGTCCGGTCTGGTTCGCGGACCTCGGCATTCTTCTTGTCAGCGATGTTCCGAGCGAGCAGATCCTGCGCTTCGTTGATGGCCAACCGCCGACCGTCTTCCGGGCGCCGTCTGGCAATGCAAACGGCAATACGCGCGACCGCCAGGGCCGCCTGATCACCTGCGAGAGCGGCAACCGGCGTGTCGTCCGGACCGAGCTCGACGGGCGGCAGACCGTGCTAGCCGACAGCCATGACGGCAAGCGCCTCAACTCGCCCAACGATATCGTGGTGCGCTCCGACGACTCCGTCTGGTTTACCGATCCGGACTACGGAATCCTCAGCGATTACACGGGAAATCGGGCCCACAGCGAGCTCGGCAGGCGCTGCGTTTTCCGTATCGATCCCCGCAGTGGAACGACAGTCGCGACCGATGAGCTCGACAAGCCGAACGGCCTCGCCTTCTCCCCCGACGAACGGATTCTCTATGTCGCAGACTCCGGTGCGACCCACGATCCGGGCGGCCCGCACGAGATCGTTGCCTTCGACGTCTCGGCCGATGGCACGCTGAGCCGCCGGCGCACCTTCGCGGTCATCGATCCCGGCGTGCCCGACGGATTCCGCGTCGACGTCGACGGCAACATCTGGACGAGCGCTGCGGACGGCGTCCACTGCTTCACGCCCGACGGCGAGTTGATCGGAAAAATCCTCGTGCCGGAGACCGTGACCAATCTCACCTTCGGCGGGCCGAAGCGGAATCGCCTGTTCATCACCGCCGCTTCGTCCCTCTATTCCGTGCATGTCGGGACACGCGGGCTGCCCCTGTGACGAAAACAACGACGCTCGCTTGACCCATATCATGTAAAATGCATCATTTCTTGCGGGAGGAGTGATGCACGAGTTCGCCGATCTTCGCGATCGCGTCGCTGTCGTCGGTGTGGGAACGACGGCCTACGGGTCGTTTCCCGACACTGACGAATATGGTCTTGCCGCCGAAGCCTTCGGCAACGCCGTCGCCGATTGCGGCCTCGACAAGAGCAGGATCGACGGACTGCTCACCTGCCGCATTCCGAGCTACAGCCGGATGGGCGAGGTGCTCGGTCTGGATCCGCGCTGGACCGTCACCCTACCGGGCCACGGTCGGATGTCCGGCATCGGAATCATCGAGGCGACCATCGCCCTGGCCATCGGCCAAGCGTGCTATGTGGCGCTTCTCTATGCCAATATTGGCCGCTCGCGCCGCGTCTTTTATGGCGGCGACGAGATGCCGGGCTATTGGGATCCTTGGGGTTTCACCTCCCCCGGCGGCGCCCACGCAATGATGTTCCGCCGGCACATGGAACTCTACGGGACGACCACTCGCCAACTCGCCGAGGTGTCGGTCGCCTTCCGTGAGCATGCACGCCTCAATCCCGGCGCCGTGATGAAGGCGCCCGTGACCATCGACGATCATGAGGCCTCGCGTCCGATCGTGGCGCCGCTCCGCCTTCTCGACTACTGCCTCATCAATGACGGCGCCGTATGCCTGATCCTGACCACCCGCGAGCGCGCCGCGGACCTAGGGAAGCCTCCGGTCTACGTCAGCGGTTTCGGTGGGCGCGAGGCCTATCGCACCGCTTCGATTGAGAACTTCGATTTCGGCTTCTGGTTCGATCAGGTCTCGGCCTCGGGGCGCGAGGCCTTCGCAATGGCCGGCGTCGACCGCGACGATGTCGATGCCCTCATGTGCTACGACAATTTCAGTCCGACGGTCCTGTTTAGCCTCGAGGGTCTTGGCTTCTGTCCGCGTGGCGATGGCGGTCGGTTCGTCGAGGGCGGTACGCTGAAGCTCGGCGGACGGCTCCCCACCAACACCGACGGCGGCCATCTCTCCAATTCGTACATGCAGGGCTGGGCGCTCAACGTCGAGGCGGTGCGCCAGCTCCGCGGCGAGTGCGGCGACCGCCAGGTCCCCGACTGCGAGGTCGTGACCTATGTGCAGGCTACCCCGTGCACGCGGGCCATCGTTTATACACGGGCTTGAGACAAGCGATGGAATGGAACGTGGAACGGGCTATTCCAGGCGAATACCGGAAGCCTTTCCCTCGCATCACGCCCTTGAACAGGCCGTTCTGGGACTACGCAAGACAGTCGATCTTTGCGCTCCAGGTCTGCGGGGTATGCGGCCACGCCCATCTTCCTGAGTCGCCGGTCTGCCCCCGCTGCCTGAGCCGCGAACAGTCCTGGCGACCATCGAAAGGCGCGGGAACACTGGAGTCCTGGGCCGATTTCCATCGCGCCTATTGGGACGGTTTCAAGGACGAACTCCCCTACCGCACATGCCTCGTCCGCCTCGACGAAGGTCCGCTCATCGTTAGCAATCTCGTTGGCGATCCGGCCACGGCCAGGATCGGCGCTCGGCTCCGCGTCATTTTCGAGCGCATTTCGAGCGAGATAGCTCTGCCGAAGTTCACGTTCGACTAGGGAGGAGGGCGCTACGCTCTTCGCAGCCATGTTCAACGATGCTGGTTACATCAATGCCGATAGCGGCCCGCAGCCTCGTCATCCCGCCGTCAGGCGTCCGCGGGCGAGATCTCAGCCGCCGCATGAGAGCGTCGTCAAGTCGGCCACTCGGGCGCTTGAAATCATCGAGCTCTTCGCGGTTCACCGTCATCCACTGTCGGTCACCGAAATCGCCAATGCGCTGGCGATCCCCCAGTCGAGTTCGTCGGTGCTCCTCCAGGCAATGAACCGAGCCGGCTTCATCGACCGCGACCGGCAGACGCGCAAATATCTGCCGAGCGTCCGCTCGGTGTTCCTCGGTAACTGGATTCACGACACGCTCTTCCGTCGCGGAAGCCTTTTGCGCGCGCTCGATACGCTCAGCGAAACGACCGGCGCAAATGTCAGGCTGGGTGTCCGGAACGGCATTCATGTGCAGTACGTCCACGTGTCGTGGCCTACCGGTAATCCGGACGAGGCCGGCCTTCACCCAGGCATGACTGTACCGATCTGTCACGATGCGCTGGGCGTCATGCTCTTGGCGTCGGAGAACGATCGCGACATCCGCGGCATCGTGCGTCACGCCAATGCGGTAGCCGGTGGAACTGGTGCGGTGAATGTCGCGGCCTTCCTCGATGACCTTCAGCGCGACCGGGGCTGTGGCTTTGCCGAGCGCGAGGACCAGTGCGTTCCCGGCGATCAAGTGCTCGCCGTGCGGCTGCCGATGCAGCTGGGCGTTTCGGCGGCAATTGGTCTCGGCGTTGCCGCAGGGCGTCTACCCGGCGAGCGCGCCGGCCTACTTCGCCTGCTCGATGTCGTGGTGAAAGACGCATGGGGCGCATAGACTGGGATCACAAACGTGATATTTGCCACGAGTCGGCCGTTTCCTGTTGAAAGGCGCGCCATGCCAAGCAGCTTCTCCGCCGAAGGCGAATCGGCGGATACCTGAATTCCAGTCACCATCCGGAAGGGACATGGATGGCCAATCTCATGCTACTCGAGCGGCTGCCCCGTCGAGAGAGCAAGAAGCCCCGCCTTGCTGATGAGAGCGGCGACTGGGTACTGCGGTCCAAGGTCACCGTCGAGCACCAGATCGCCGAAGTCCTCCGCGAGAAGATCATCGTCGGCAGCATCGCTCGCGGGCAGAAGCTGAAACAGGCGGAGATCGCGACGATGCTCGGCGTGTCGATCACGCCGGTGCGGGAGGCGTTGCGCCTCCTCGAGGCGCAGGGGTATGTCGCCGTGACCGCCCATCGTGGCGCGGTGGTGGCGCCCTTCATC
>DASSPO010000056.1:0-5681 GCA_035699585.1 Bauldia sp. | reverse complement strand
CCTCCATGCTCGCCGCGGGCTTGATCGAGATGCCTCCGGTATCGAAAACCACGCCCTTGCCAATGAAGCAAAGGGGCTGGTCCTTGGCCCTGCCGCCGTTCCAACCCATCACCACCACCCGAGGCGGTCGCGGCGAGCCTTGCGCCACGCCGAGGAGCGCGCGCATGTGGAGCCTACGGAGGTCCTTTTCGTCAAGGATCTCGACCTCGACACCGAGCTTCGACAGCTCCCCTGCCCGCTCTGCGAACTCGACAGGCCCGAGCACGTTCGCCGGCTCGTTGACGAGATCACGGGCCAGGAGGACGCCGTCGGCGACGGCTGAGCGCGACGACCAGGCACTTCGCGCGGCAGCCGGCTCGGCCACGGCGATAGTGACGTCTAGGGGCTGCCGGGCGGTGTCTCCGTTGTCGTCCTTGGGCTGCTTGTACTTGTCGAAGCCATAGCCGCGGAGGCGCATTCCAAGGGCGAAATCGGCCGCTTGCCCGGGCGCTACCTTTCGCCCATCGGGGCGTTCGAAAAGGACCGTCGCAGTCTTGGTCTTGCCGAGCGCTCCCATTGCCGCGCCGCCGAGTCGAAGCCAGTCCTTCTCCTTGAGATCGGCGAGCTTGCCCGTACCGACGACAACCAGCCGGTCGAGCCCGGCCCCCGCTGGAGCGATCAGGTCGAGCGTAGTCATGGCCTTACCGGTGAACGCGGCCGTATCCGCGGCTCGCCGGACCAACCCGTCAATGCCAAGCGACCGAAGGAGCGGACCGAGCGCGACCTCCGGTCCGGCAAACGCCACAACAGTCCCCGCCGGCTTCGACGGCGGCTTGGCAAAGACGATTCTGGCTCGGTCGGTCATCGGCTCATCCCCATCACGGTCGGCCCTCAGCGCACCGGCGGGCCGGAATTCTCTTCCTGCGACTTCGCGCCATCGAAGTCTACCGTTCCTTCCCGCCACTGGCCAAATCGGACGCCGAGGATCAGCGGCATCCTTCGGTCAGGATGTCCGCATCGGCTCCGACGGCGAGCCAGGTGCCATAGATCGCAACCGGTCCATCAGGGCCAACCCGCTCGACGTCGGCGATATGCTCGACCGACTCGAAGCAGCGGCGGAATTTCCGTAAGTCGCCCTTGCCTTTGCGGAGCACGAGCAGCGCCGGCGCTTCAGCGAGGCGTGGGTCGACGGAGTCAAAGAGGTAGCGCTGCCGCTCGTCCACCTGCTGGACGATTTTCGGCCCAGCGCCATAGAACGCGAGTTCTCCGGTCAGACCATAGTCGCCGGTCGCGATCCACTGGGCGCCGGAGGATTGCCGGATCTGCTCGATGCGTCCTGCGAGGTCGCGCCAGCCGATCAGTCGTTCCGCAGGGGTCTGAAAGCCGAAGGGAGTGGGCGTCGGCGCCACGAAGAATCCCAACGCCAGAACCGAAGTAACGATGCCTACCGGCGCCGCCAGCCTCGCCAGGCCCTGAAGCGGACGGGCGGATACGTCGCTTGCCGCGACGGCCCCGATCAGCACCAAGGTGGGATAGGCAGGGGCGAGCCAGTTGCCCTGAACGCTCGCGTGGAATGAATGGATGAACATGTAAAGGACTAGCGGGGCAGAGATGGAGAGGAAGAACACGAGCGCCCCGCGATGGGGAGTGTCGTCCCCCGCGACCGACTGAGCACCGCGCCACAAACCCAGGCCGACGAAGATGGCAATCAGCGGGTTGAGCAATCCGACCTGGCCGGCGAGAAACTCTCCGACATAGCGCAGTTCGATCCCATCGGTGGAGATGCGGCCGAACTGCTTGGCGAAGGAAATCCAGTTGTGTTCGGCGTTCCACCAAAGGACGGGAATGAAGACAAGGAGGGCGACACCGGCACCGATGTAAGGCCACGGGCTCAGGAACCATCGGCGTGCGTCCCGGTCGAGAAGCAGCCACAGAAGTACACCGAGCCCGAAAAACAGGTTGGAATATTTCGAAAGGCAACCAAGCCCGGCGAAAAGTCCGACGATGACCCATAGCCAGCCATCGCCACTTCGCCGAATGTCGGAGAGAACCCAAGTGGCGACCGCCCAGAACAGAACTGATGGCGAGTCCGGCGACATGAGAATTGTGCCGACGCCGACGAGGATGGTGGCGTTGAACCAGATCGCGCCTCGGGTGGCCAGAACATCGAAAAGGCCGAGGTTTCGGGCGGTAGCGTAGACCGCGTAGGAGGTCACAGCACCGGCGACGATCGAAACGGCGCGGACACCGAACCCCGTGTCTCCAAAGATCGCGGTCGATGCCCAGATCCACCAAGCGACCATCGGCGGGTGGTCGAAGTAGCCGGCTGACGGGATCCGTGACCAGAGCCAGTAGTACGCTTCGTCCGGGGCAAGGTCGATCCTCGCCGAAGCCCAGAATCGAACTATGGTGAGCGCCGCGATGATCGCGATAGCGGCCATCCGCGCGCGACCCTCGGATTGGGATTCAGTCAACGGACGCGCCAGGTGATCGCCGTGCTTGTGATGTAGTTCCACATCGTGCCGACTGCGGCCCCGGCAAGGCCAGCCAACCACCAGCGCGGCTCCTGGTGGTAGATGAAGGTCGAAACGCCGACGCCTCCGACCAATCCGACGCTGCAGAGTCCGGCGAACATCACAAGGCCAGTAAGGAACCGCCAGCCTCTCCGACGACGGTCACGGTAGGTGAGAGCGTTGTTAAGCGTGTAGTTCCAGGTCAGTGCGGTGAGCATGGCGCCGGTCTGGGCGATCGAGAACTCGATGTTCTGAGCAAGAAGAAACCACAGGGCGGCGAGATTCACGACCACGCCGGAAGCGCCAACGAAGGCAAACATCACAAACCGGATCGAGATGAGGTCACCGGTGAGCTTTGCGACGATCAGGCCCAAATATTCGAGGACGATCGCGGCATCGAGCTTGCTCTCACCATGCAGGCGTGGCTGAAAGACGTAAGGAATCTCCCGGATTCTCAACGGCGCGGGCGCCGAAACAAGGATGTCCAACAGGATCTTGAACCCTTGATCCGAGAGACGCGGCGCGATCTTCTCGACGACGTCACGGCGAATCGCAAAGAAGCCGCTCATCGGGTCGGTGAGCGGGGTCTTGAGCAGGGTTCGCGCGAACCAATTCGCGAGCCGGCTTCCGGCGTGGCGTACCTGGCTCAGACCGTCCGATGTTCCGGCGTCTACGTAACGACTCGCCACCACGACATCCGCCTCGCCGGCGCGAAGAACGGCGAGCATCTCCCGAAGTCGGGTCTCGTCGTGCTGCAGGTCGGCATCGATCAACGCGACGTAAGGGGCGGATGTCGCAAGCATTCCCTCGAGGGAAGCACCGGCAAGCCCTCGCCGGTGTACACGTCGCAAACCGCGGATTCGGGTCGAGTCGCGGGACAGGGCACGAATCGCGTCGATGGTGCCGTCCGTCGAATCGTCGTCGACGAAGATCGCCTCCCACGCTATCCCGTCGAGCGCGGCTGCGAGCCGCGCCGCCAGAATCGGGACGTTCTCGCGCTCGTTGAGCGTAGGTATGACCACTGCAAACTCGGCAGGCCCGTCAGTCAGAACCGAATCGTCCTGGAGCCGGACAACGGGGCCCTCGTCCGCCATCTGTCCCGCGCGACTTTCCTGCCTTCGGGTCGGCACGCTACTGGACCTGGCCGCATCTCCGGCTAACAAGCCGTCATTCGCCAAGGCCGAGCTTCCCCTTTTTGAGCCAAAAACTACCGGCAAAGGCGCGGCCGGATACAATATTGTGTCCATATCCGTTCGGTGGGAGAGTGTCCAGCGACCCCGGTTCCGCTATAGGCGGCATAGGAGGAAGCGCCGATATGAAGGCTGGATAGGTCCGGCCAAGCGATTGATGTGATGACGCAAATCGAAACATATATCCTCCAGAAGATTGCCCGCGCCTTTCTGTTGAGCTTTGCCGCGCTGACAATGACGGTCTGGCTCACACAGGCTCTCCGTCAGTTCGACCTTGTCTCGGCAATGGGCCAGACGCTCATCACGTTCTTTAAGATCACTCTCCTTCTCCTGCCGTCGCTGACCATGGTGACGGCCCCGATGGCTCTTCTGCTCGCGGTCGTCTTCACCTTCAACTCGCTGAACCAGGGCTCAGAGCTCGTCGTGATCAATGCCGCCGGTGCCAAGCAATGGTGGCTGTTGAAACCGGTGCTCGTAGCCGCGCTCGGTGTTGCCATCTTCATGGCGACGATGAGTCTCTATCTGTCGCCCCTCTCACTTCGCATGTGGCGGGAATTGCGGTCTGAAGTGAACGGGAACCTGCTCACCTCAATCCTCCGCGAAGGCGAGTTCATCGAGATCGAAGACCGGCTGTTTTTTCAACTTCGTGAGCGGCGTCCCGACGGGACGCTGCGCGGCATCTTTCTGTCCGACAGCAGAGAAGACGGAGAGAACGTTGATTACATTGCGGAACGAGGGGCGGTGCTCGATAACCCTCTCGGAATGTTTCTGGTGATGAGCGACGGCACTATTCAGACCCGGAAAGATGAGGAAGGGAAGAAGGAGGAAGGCGAGAAGGATACCTCGCTCTCGATCATCCAGTTCACCTCCTATGCCTTCGACCTTTCCACGTTTTCGAGCCCATCCAAAGCACCCGCCTACATGCCCAACGAGCGGCCGACGACCTATCTCTTTAGCCCCGATCCGGATGACCGCTACTACCAGAAGCATCCGGGCAAATTCGTCTCGGAACTTCACACGCGATTCACCACCCCCATCAACGCTTTCGTCTTCGCCATCATTCCACTTCTGTTCCTCAGCCAGGCCGAGACCGTTCGCCAAAAGCGATCGGCGACGATCGCCCTCGCGGCGACATCGGCCTTTTTTCTGGCAGGGCTTCAATTCGTCCTGAGCATTGCGGCTCGCGACCAGGTACTCACCCCGCTCGCGATGTATTTCGTACCGATCATTGCGGTGATTGCCAGCGCTGCGCTGATTCTTTTTGGCATACAGCCTCGGGCGCCCGACGGCCTGATCGCCTGGATCGAGAAGGTCGCCGATGGCTTTCGCGGAATCTTCCGCCGAAAGCCCGCGACAGCCACACCTAGCAGCTAGGACGATCGGCTCGTGATTGGTAGAACGCTGGGTTTCTACTTTGCACGGCAATTCGCCGTGTTGGTAATCTCTATATTCCTGTTTTTCTTTTTCCTCGTCTTTGTAATCACTTATCTAGAATTCTTCACTCGTACTCTGGGCACAAAGGATTTCGATCCGACCAAAGTGTTTCTTCTCACTCTTTACCGAGTTCCGAGCATCGCCGAAGAAATCCTTCCCTTCACCACTTTGTTTGGTTCGATTGCGGCGTTTATCTTGGCCAATCGTCGACTGGAAGTGGTTATTGCCCGCGCTGCGGGAGTGTCGGCGTGGCAGTTTCTGTTGCCAGCCTGCATCGTCGGACTGCTCATCGGGCTCGTCGCGACCACCGTATACAACCCCATCTCGACCGAATTGCGCGAAATTTCGGATGAGATTCGATCCAAATTGGCGGAAAAGCGAGGGTCGCAGCGAGATAGCGGACCAATCTGGATCCGTCAGGCGGCGGAAGGACGCGAATCGATCATTGGCGCGCTCAAGACCTCTGACGACGGGATGACGCTGTCTGAGGTAACCGCTTTCGTCTTCGACGATTCCGGGGCTTTCCTCGAACGAGTGGATGCTCCGGTTGCAAGGTACCAGCCGG
>DASSPO010000055.1:0-25533 GCA_035699585.1 Bauldia sp. | reverse complement strand
CTGGCGCTGCCATTCCAGCGTCTTGCCGGGATTCCAGAACTGGATGGTTCTCTGGATGAACTCGTCCTTGGCCTGGCTCATCGCGCAACCCTCCGATCCTGGCGCGATACTAGGCTGCCGGGGTTTGCCCGACTTGACACGACCCGTCGTGGAATTGACACCTCGGGCGGGACCGGACGCATGCTCCGGCCGGCGAAGGAGGGGTGGATGATCCTTGCAGGGCGGGTTGCTATCGTAACCGGAGCCGGATCCGGAATCGGCCGCGCCGGAGCGATTGCGATGGCACGGGAGGGCGCTGCCGTAGTCGTAGCCGATCGTGACGCGGTGGCGGGCGAGTCCACAGCGCGGACGATTGTGAGGAGCAGCGGCCGGGCGAAGGCAATTGCGACCGACGTTGCCGACCCCGTGGCATTGGAACGGCTTGTGGCAGGGACAATAGAGGCTTATGGCCGGATCGACATCCTCCACAGTCATGCAGGCATCCAGATCGAAGGACCCCTCACCGAGGTCGATCCCGGCGGCATGGAGGCGTCGTGGCAGATCAACGTCGCAGCGCACTTCCGGCTCGCGCGGCTGGTGATGCCGCACATGCAGAAGCAGGGAAGCGGCTCGATCATCGTCACGTCTTCGAACTCGGGTGTTTTCTACGACCACGAGATGATCGCCTACGCGACCTCGAAGCATGCGGCAGTGGCGATGGTGAAGCAGATCGCCATCGACTATGGAAAATACGGGGTGCGCGTGAATGCACTCTGCCCCGGCTGGGTGGACACGCCGTTCAACGACGCCTTCACCCGCCAAATGGGCGGGCGCGATGCGCTCATCCGCTACATCAAGGAAAAGATCCCACTCGGCCGCTTCGCTACCGTCGAAGAGATCGCGGAATCGATCTTGTTCCTCGCCTCCGATCGCTCGTCCTTCATGACCGGGCATGCGCTCGTGGTCGACGGCGGCGAGTGCATCGCCTGACGCACCAAGGCGGCTACTTCACCGCACCGGCGGTCAGGCCCTTCACGATATAGCGCTCGAGCAGAACGCCGACGATGATGAGCGGCAGGATCGCCGCCGTAGACAGTGCTGCCATCGACCACCAGCTGATGCCCTGCGAGCCGGTTTGGCTCGCGACCATCACCGGGAGGGTTTTGGCGTTGGCGCCGGTAAGGAGTGCGGCGAAGAAATACTCGTTCCAGCAAAGCACCAGGGCGAGGATCAGGCCCGCCACGACTCCGGGAAGCGCCAGCGGCAGTACAATCCGGATGAACGTTCCCCAGATCGAAAGGCCGTCCACCAGCGCCGCCTCCTCGAGCTCGATCGGAATCGTCATGAACTGGTCGCGCATGATCCAGATGACGATCGGAAGCACCATGAGCGTGTAGACGAGAATCAGCCCCGGCAGGGAGTCGAGAAGCATCAGCTCCTTGTAGAGCACGAGGAACGGCATCGCGAGCACCACCGGCGGCAGGATCAGCTGCGAAAGGAAGAAGAAGGAGATGTCGTTGTTGCGCATCGGTCCGAAGCGATAGGGGAACCGGGCGAGACCGTAGCCAGCGAGCGAGCCGATCGCGACGGCGAGAAACGAGCCGCCGAGCGATGCGATCAGGCTGTTGGTGAAGCGCGCCAGGAACTGCTCCCGCACCGTCGACGTCTCGAGAATCGTGTCGGGAGAGAGCCCGAGGGATCTCCATCCCTTCCAGTCCGGGCTGAAGTCGACGAAGGGAACGAGGTGGCCCTGCATGACGTCCGGCGCCGACTTGAACGAGGTCGTCAGCGTCCAGTAGATCGGGAAGAGGCAGATGAAGGCCCAGAGAATGAGGATTCCGTAGATCACCACGCGCGACGCGATGAAACGGGCGCGCTGCCTTCCTTGCGACTCGATGGCGCGATCGGCCGTGGGCGCGTAGCTTGCCAAACCCGCCTCCTAACCTCGCTCAACCAGCTTGGCGGTCGAGTAGCGACTGACCCAGCGCGTGGTGAAGAGCAGCGCCAGCGTGATGAACACGACGATCACGATCAGGTAGAACTCGGCCAGCGCCGTACCGTAGCCGACATTGGAACGGTCGCGGTATTCTCGATAGATGAAGCTCGACACGGTATCGGTCGCCCCTCCCGGCCCGCCGGCCGTGACGTTGATGACGATGTCGGCGAGCTTCAGCTTGAAGATGATCCGAATGAGGATCGCCGTGATGCTGACCGGCAGCATCAGCGGAAAGATGATCCGCCAGAACGTCTGCCACGAACTCGCGCCGTCGACCTTCGCCGCCTCCAGGATTTCCTTCGGCAGCGCCTGAAGCCCGGCGAGCAGGAGGATCATCATCAGCGGGATGAACACCCAGGCGTCCATCACCTCGATCGAGAGCCGCGCGATCCAGGGATCCGTGAAGAACGCGGGATTATCCCAGCCGAGGGCACGGGCGAGCCGGGCGGCCGGGCCGAAGCGGTTTTCCATGATCGACTTGCCGACCATCCAGCTCACGGCCACCGGCGAGAGCATGAAGGGGAGGAGGAAGACCACTCGGAAGAAACGACGTGCCCTTATCTCGGCATTGAGGAGCACGGCCAGGCCAAAGGCGATCGCGTACTCGAAGAATACGAAGATCACGTAGTAGATCATGTTGTTGAGCGCGTTCCAGTAGAACGGGTCGCTCCAGAGCGCGCGGATGTTGGCGAGGCCGTTGAACCGTCGGCCGACGGCAGCGCTAAGGTTCCAGTCCGTGAAGGCGATGTAGAGCCCGAAAATTGTCGGGAAGATCACCATTGCGACGGTGAAAAACACGGCAGGCAGCACGAACGCGGCGCGCTCGCCGCGCTCGCCAAGGATAAGGATCTGGCCGAAGGTGACGGCGGCGCCCCAGAGGAAGTAAGCGTAGAACACCGGCCGCCAGCTCGCGAAGCCGGATTGGATAACGCCCGACGCGTACAGAACCTGGAAGACGAGAACCGCGGCAAAAAGCGCCGAGCCTGCCGCGATGATCAGCTTACCGATCGACTTCCGGCTCGCCGTCGTTCCGCCTCCGACGGTTTCGAAGGTGTGGGCGACGCCCGGCGATGTCGTAGTCGTCATGATGGCCTAATGTGATCGACGAGACCGTCCGGTAACAACAGGTGGACTGGTGGCGCGGTCCGCGCCACCAGTCCGGATTCAACGAAGCTCGGCCAGCCGGCCGCGACTACATGCCCAACGAGGCCTTGTAGAGCTTGATCTGGCTCTCGCGTCCGATCTGGTCGGTGATTTTCTCCCAGGCGGCCGCGATCGCATCGGCAGTCTCCTGCGCCGACTTGTACTGGCCGGCATATCCCTTCGCCAGTTCGTCCTCGGCGACCGAGTAGTACTGGAAGATGCCGGGGATGCGCGGCTCGATGGCGGCATTCGGATGGTTGTAGCTGTCTGCATTCGAGCCGAGATAGTCCTCGATGAACGCCCGGTCATAGCCTGCCGCCTCCCATTCGTCGTAGTTGAAGTGGGAGTTGCGGTACGGCTGGAAGCCCGACGGATAGGCCGCCATCCACAGCGAGATGTCCTTTCCGCCGAGGTGGGCCGCAGCGCTCCACGCCGCCTTCCGCTTCTTCTCGTCGCCGGAGACGCGGCTGGTTACGTAGATGCCCCAGCCGATATAGGCCATGTTCGGCGCGAAGTTCGGCTCCGCCGGAGTCTCCCACTGGCCGGCCTTGGCATTGTAGACCTTCTTGGAACCGGGATTGATCGAGAAGCCCACGACGTCGCCGACGACCGAGGTGTCGGAGGTGCGGGCGTTCGAACCGATGTCGCCCCACCAGCAGAGCATCGACCCGGTGCCGGCCAGGAACTGCTGGAAGCCGGTGGTACCCGGGTCGGCGTTGATCTGATCGGGTGGATAGGCGCCGGCGGCGATGAGGTCCAGGACGTCCTGAATCGCCTGCACCCAGCCGGGGTTGTTGACGCGCGGCTTCATGGTGTCGGGATCGAAGAGCCAGGCCTTGTCGTCGGGGTGCTTGACGTATGCGGTCGCGCGGTCCTCGAGGAAGTAGAAGCCGAAGCCGCCCCAGCCCTTGAGCGGATCGAGGAAGCCGAAGGCGTCGAGCCCGGTGAGCGGGTCCTTCTGCCCCTTCACCTTCTTCGAAATCTCGTCGACCTGGTCCCAGGTGGTCGGCGCCTCGGCCATGCCGCTGACCGATCCGTCACCGAAATAGTCGGTACGGTAAGCGAAGGTGTGGCAGTCGCCGTCGATGGAAATGCGGTAGGTCTTCCCATCCCAGGTCCCGACCGGCGCCTTGAGGTAGTTCACGTAGTCATCCATGTCGATCTGGGTCTTGACCCAGTCGGGCATTTCGTCGAGCAGGCCCTTGCCGGCGGTGTCGCCCTCGAACGGTGCACCCATTTCGATGATGTCGAAGTCGACGGTGCCGGTTGCGATCGACTGCTGGAGGCGCGGGTTGTAGTCCGCCTGGGCGAGATCGATCCAGTTGATCTTGGCGCCGGTATAGGCCTCCCACGGCTTCAGGAAGCCGCGGAACAGGAAGTTATGAAGGTTCTGGTTGTTGAGTCCCATGAAGGTTAGTTCGACGCCGGCAAACTCGCCCTCCTGCACGGACGCCTTGGTCGGTCCGAGGCACATTTCACCGACCTTCTGCCAGTCGGCATCGGTTGGCGAGCCCTTGCCGACGCCGGGGATCTTGAGAATCTCGGCGCGGAGATTGTCCTGGGCGAAAGCCGTGGACACCTTGCCGAGGATGCCGGTGGAACCCAGGGCGGCGACAGACGCGGCGGTGGCCGCACCGCCCAGGAACTTGCGCCGGCTCGCTTGCATGGCGAGCAGCCTGTTGTAGATGTCGACTCTCACGTTGAAACCCCTCCCTATTGGGCAGGGACTACCCCTGCCGGCTTCGCCTTTCCTCTTCGCCGTCGAAAGACATGCAGGTGCTCGATCGGGCGCCGAAAAGCGACATTTTAGTATGCAGCCGCTCCGATTGGTGTCAACAAATCCCGCCATGTGCTGACGCGCATGGAAGGATCGGAACTGGATGAGCGACTATCGTTTCGCGACGCGGCTCAACTCGTTCAGAATGCGCGGGGGCGGCCGGGTTCCTGTCGGCGAAGCGATCCGCGCCATCGCGGCGGTGCCCGGCATCTCGGCCGTAGAACTGAATTACCCGCAGCATTTCGACGCTTCCGACGGCGAAGACATCCTTGCGCTTGCGACCGGGGAGGGTCTCGCCGTGACCGCGCTTAATCTACGCTACGACGGCCCGCGGTTCGCGCTGGGGGCATTCACCAATCCCGAACGAAGTTCTCGCGAAGCAGCGATACGCGTCGCGAGCGAAGCGGTCGATCTTGCCTCAGCCAAGGGCATCGATCACGTCATTCTGTGGATGGGGCCAGATGGCTTCGATTACCCGTTCCAGGTCGACTACCGCGCGCTTTGGGACACGGAAGTCGACGGCTTTCGTCGCGTTGCGGCCCGAAACCCGGCGATCCGGGTCAGCGTCGAATACAAGCCAAGCGACCCTCGCCGCGTCTCGCTGATCCGGTCGATGCCGGAGTCGCTGCTGGCCGTCGCGGACGTAGGTCTTGCCAACTTTGGGGTCACTCTCGACCTCTGCCACGCCTTGATGGCCGGCGAACAGCCGGCGGCTGCCGCCGCCCTCGCGATCCATCGCGGGAAACTCTTCGGCGTCCACCTCAACGACGGCTATGGGCCAGCCGACGACGGCATGATGGTCGGCTCGGTTCACCCCTGGCACGTCCTCGAACTTCTCTTCGAGATGCGGCGCGGCGGATTTACCGGCACGATCTACTTCGACACGTTTCCCGATCGTCTCGATCCCGCAGCAGAGGCGGCTGCGAACGTCGCTTCGATCCGTCGGTTTGAACGGATGCTCGACCGGATTCCGATCCAGGAGTTCGAGCGCGCAAGAAACGCTCAGGACGCGGTCGCGGTGACACGGCTTATCCAGGAGGTTGCCTTCGGGGCCGGCGATGGCTGAGGGTCGCGCGCCGCGGATCGTGGTGATCGGCAGTGTCCACATGGATCTCATTGCCTCGGCCGAGCGGCTGCCGGGACGCGGGGAGTCGGTGTCGGGCGGAACCTTTGCCATGGCGCCCGGCGGCAAGGCCGGCAACCAGGCCTGCCAGTGTGCGCTTGCCGGAGCCGGAACACACATCGTGACGCGTCTGGGCGACGACACGTTTGGCCGCACGTTGCGCTCGGCACTGGAGCGGCGCGGTGTCGACACATCGGTCGTCGTCCTCGACAGGGAGGCGCCGACGGGAGCAAGCACGGTACTTGCTGCCGAGGGCGACTATCAATCGATCATTGCCCCCGGCGCGGCCGGAAGACTTACCATCGACGACATCGAGCAGGCTCGGCCTGCGATCGAGGCGGCCGATGCTTTGATCCTCCAGCTCGAGATTCCAGTGAAGACATCGGCCGTCGCGGCGGCAATCGCCTCGCGCGCCGGACGAACGGTGGTGCTCAATGCATCGCCGGCACCGGAGGGGTGGGCGGCGATCCCGGAAGACTTGCGGCAAACAGTGTCGGTGGTGGTGGTGAACCGAATGGAAGCAGGTCGAATCACCGGCCACGATGCAGACGCCAAGCCAAGCTCACTTGCCGCTTCCGTCGCGTCACGGACCGGCGCGGACACGGTTCTTCTCACTCTCGGCGCCGGCGGCGCAATCGGGTACGCTCACGGTATGACGGTGGAGCAGCCTGCGTTCCCGACCGAGATCGTCGACACGGTTGGGGCAGGGGATGCCTTCCTCGGCACGGCTGTGGTGGCGCTGCTTGAAGGCCGGCCTCTCGGCGAGGCGCTCCGTCGTGGCGCCGCGGCCGGAGCGATCGCGGTGTCACGGCGCGGCGTGTACGAGGCGCTACCGACGCGGGCGGATGTCGACGCATTTCTCGGGCGCCAGGCCGCGTGACGCCTTCGGACTGTGGCTAGGGGAGCGTGCCTCCATATGGCGAGGCCACGACCAGGCAACAGTTTCCCGGCTTGACCCGGCCCGGCTGGCGAATGCCATAGAGGATGCCGTCGGCGCGATAGGTGAGCACGTCAGGCTCGCGCGCCGGGTCCCAAGGCGCGTGAATTCGGCCGGCCGGCTCTCCAGCTCGTACCTCGCGGCCATGTTGATGAAACGGCTCAAAGACACCGTCCATCGACGCAAAGACATAAGCGTCGGCACCCGGCAGCTCCAGAACCTGGGCGTCGCCCCTGGGCGGCACGGCCACCGTTGGCGGAAGTATGCCGTGATGGGCGAGCAGGTTCCGCACCCCCTGCCGGCAGATGCGGAGCGCTTCCGGCGATACGGTGCCCCCGCCGCCCATCTCGGTGCCGACCGTGACGAGCCCGGCGCGGCAGGCAGCAGCGGTCGAGGTTCGCGGGTCGCCGAGATTGGCAATCACCACGGTCTTGGGCGCGCCGAAGGCAAGCGCCGCGGCAATGTTCTTCTTCTCAAGCTCCCGATCCAGGGTGGGCTCGACGATCGCGCTCGGGATGATCGACAGCGACGAGCCTCCTGAATGGAGATCAACAAATGCATCGGCGATGGGAAAGATCGAGTCGCACAGATAGGCCGAGATCTGCTCGGTCATCGTGCCGTGAGGGTTACCCGGGAAGGTGCGGTTGAAGTTCTTTCCATCGATCGGCGAGGTGCGGGTTCCGGCAAATGCCGCAGGCGCATTCAGCGACGGCATCAAGATTATCCGCCCGCTCACGACATCGGGATCGAGTTCCCGGATCATCTCCGAGATGACGATCGGTCCCTCGTACTCGTCGCCATGGTTGCCGCCACTGACGATCGCCGTCGGCCCGGTGCCGCCGGCGATGACTGCAATGGGAATGCGGGTTACGCCCCAGGCGTCATCATGCGGCGAGTGCGGGATCATGACGAAGCCGACCTGCTTGCCCGGCTTGTCGAAGTCCACCGTGGCAAAGGCGGTGGTCGGGCGGGGATCGGCGATGCGGTGGCCCATGGTCGGCTCAGTTGGGTCTTGCGTCGGACGGCTCTTCGCGGCGAGAGCCATAGCAGGAGAGTGGCGGTTCGGACTACAGGGATCGATTGGCGCACAGCCCATAGCGGCCGACCCACGGCCTGAGCGCCTCGAAAGCGGCACTTGCCGCCAACACGTCGGCGTCCGCGTAGCGTCGGCCGATGATCTGCATGCCGACCGGCAAGCCGCCGACCTCGCCCGCCGGCACTGAAGCCGCCGGATGGCCCGTGAAATTTATGGGGTAGGTGAGACACCAGCCGATCAGCGGGTCGACCGGTTCGCCGTTGATTTCACTCGGTCCGACCGTGTTGCCGTCGTCGCGGTTCGGCACCGGCATTGCCGCAAGCGTCGGGGTGACGATGAGGTCATGCGAGGCGAAAGCCGTCTGAATGGCGTCATAGATCTCGGTGCGGATCGCCTGGTCGCCGATCAGGTCGGTGATCGTCATTCGCCGTCCGATCTCGATCCAGCGGAGGTACTCGGATGGGAAATCATCCGCATGGTGGGCGAGAAGATCGAGCCCCGCGGCCTTGACCGCCTCGAATGCCCCGAGGTTGAGAGGCATCATCAGGCGCGACCATGCGTCGCTCAGTTCGCGCTGGCTGCGCTTGATGCCGAGCTTCACCGGTTCGACATGGGCGCCGAGTTCCTCAAAGGCGCCGACGGCAGCTGCGACCACTTCGGCGATGCGAGGATCGACCGGAAAGACATCGAAATCGGCGCTGTATCCGATCTTCCAACCCTTTACCGAGCGTCTCGTCGCGGGAACGAAATCAGTTGTTTCATCGAGACTGAGCGGATCGCGAGGGTCGTAGCCGGCGAGGGCCGTAAGCGCGATCGCGGCATCCTCAACCGTCCGCGTGATCGGACCTTCAAAGACGAAGGGCAGATCGCCGGCGAAGGCGTTCGGCCGGATGACCACCGGGATTCGGCCATAGGAGGCTTTGTACCCGTAGACGCCGCACCAGGCCGCCGGGATGCGGATGGAGCCACCGGCATCGGTGCCCTCGGCAAGGGGCAGAAGCCCGTCGGCGACCGCCGCGGCGCTTCCGCCCGACGAGCCGCCGGCATTGAGACGCGTGTCGAACGGGTTCCGGGTCGGGCCGAAGAGGGGATTGTCGCACGTGCCGCGAAGTCCCATGACCGGCGCATTGGTTTTGCCGACAAGGATGGCGCCCGCTTTCTCGATCCGCTCCGCAAAGGGGCAGTACCACTGAGCGATGTTGTCCTTGAGCGCGCGGACACCGCCGAAGGTCGCGGGCCAGCCGGGCTTGAAGTCGAAAAGATCCTTGATCGCCGCGGGCACGCCGTGTAGCGGGCCGACGGCGTTTTTTCCCATCAGCGCTTCTTCCGCGCGTTTCGCCTGCTTCCGGGCGCCCTCGGCGTCGATGAAAATCAGAGCATTGAGGCTGGGGTTGCGCTTCTCGATCCGGGTGAGGGTTGCGTCCATGACCTCAACCGGCGACAACTCGCGCCGCCGGATGAGCGTGGCGAGCTCCGCGGCACTCGCGTAGGCAAGCTCGTCCCCGGTCATCATTGTCCTCACCCCTCGAGCCGCCGCATCAGGTCATGGGTGCGGGCATAGATATTTTTGAAGACCTCGTACTGCCGGGCATAGACCGCGGCGGCGGAGGGATCGGCAACGATCTCAGACGCCACCGGATTCCAGTTTCGAATGTCTTCCTTGCGAGCATCGCCGATCGAAACCGCAGCGAGGAAAGCGTCGCCGTAACTCGCGCCCATGGTCTTGTCGCGGATGATCTGCGTACGGCCCGAGATGTCCGAGGTCGCCTGTGCCCAGACGCGATTCTTGGTCCCGCCGCCGACGGCGTAGACTGCATTCGGGCTGGCACCGGCCTCGATGTAGGTCTCGAAAATGTGGTTGGTGCCGTTGGCGATGCCTTCGAGCAACGCCCGGTAGATATCGCCGCGGGTGTGAGTGAGGTTGAGACCGAACAGCACGCCCCGGGCATGCGGATCGTGGATCGGCGTCCGTTCTCCCGAAAAGTAGGGGAGGAGAACGAGACCTTTTGCGCCGGGCGGCGATCCTGCGGCCTCGGTCGCGAGTGACACCATTGCGGTCGCGGGATCGAGATCGCGGCCGAAGGCATCGCGAAACCAATGGGTCAGCGTGCCGCTCGTCGCGAGCCCCGACATCGAGGCGTGTTCGCCCGGAAACAGCCACGGTGCGTACCATAGCCGACGGTCCCTGACCCGAGAGGCGGTCAGCATGATGATGAAGATGGTCGAGCCGTACATCACCATCATGTCGCCCGCGTCGAGCACTCCGACGCTTATTGCCTCCGCAGCGGCATCGATGGTGCCGACGATCACCGGCGTTCCTTCCGCGAGCCCGGTCTCCTCCGCCGCCCGCGCCGTGACCGTGCCGGCGATATCGGTCGTCCAGGCCGGCTGGGGCAGCAGGTCGAGGTCGGCGATGTCCGGGGTCAGGGCGTCGCTATAGGCGAGCTCGTCCGCGAGGTAGAGCGGGCTGGAATTCGCGGCCGAGTAGTGGTCGATCGTGTAGGCGCCGGTCAGTCGATGGACGAGATATGAGGTCGAGGTCAGGATTTTCCGGGTGCGGGCGAAGATGTCCGGTCGCTTTCGCCTGAGCCACAGGATCTTCGGCCCGACCGACTGTGAGGTCAGCGCATTGCCGCAACGGTCGAGGATCATGTCCTCGCCGATGGCTGCGGTGAGCTCCTCGATCTCCGCCGCCGCGCGGGTGTCGACGCCGTAGAGGACCGCATTCATCAGGGGCTCGCCCTCGGCATCGAGCGGCAACATGCACGGGCCGATGGCGCTCGTTCCCACGGCGCGGATGTCGGTCGGCGCGATGCCGCTGTCGGCGATCAGCTTCCGCGAGATGAAGGTAACGTCGTCCCACCAGTCCTCGCGTGGCCGGTGCTCCGCCCAGCCCGGCTGCGGCACCAGCATCTTGTGGGGTTTGGCGGCGGAAGCCAGGGTTCGGCCCTCCCCGTCGACGAGCACGCCCTTCGATTCGAAGGTGCCGATGTCGATGCCGAGGTAAGCCCTCATTCGGGGTAGTCGTCGCGGTCGAGGCTGAGCCTGCCGTCGATCCCCTTGATGCCGGCCACCAACAATCGCGTCAGGCCGGCGAGGTCGGAGAGGTCACAAACTTCCAGCGACGAATGCGTGTAGCGCGCAGGAAAGCCGAGGTCGATGACGGCGACGCCGCCGTGGATGAGCTGGACGTAGGACGAGTCGGTGAGAGCCCCAATATGCGCGCTTCGCTGCAGCGAAATCTTCTCCCGGGCGGCGGTCTTTTCGAAATGCCGCACCAGGGCCGGGTGCGGGATGGTGCCGTTCAGCGTGCCACGCCCGTGGAAGCTGTAGAGGCTCATCGCGGGACCGCCGCCGAGCCGCACGTCGCCGCGCACGGCCATGTCGGGCGTGTCGGTGGCGAGGATCAGGTCGAGCTGGATAGCGATATCCGGAAGCAGCACGTTGGCTGCGGTGACCGCGCCGCGAAGGTTGAATTCCTCGAGCACCGAAAAGACCAGGTGGATCGTCGGCCGCCGCTTCGTGTCCATGAGAGAGCGCGTGGCCTCGATCATCACGGCGCAGGCGGCGCGATCGTCGACGGACGTGCCGGCGAGCCGATCGCCGGCAAGCTCCACGACCTTTGGCGCGTAGACGACCGGCGTGCCGACATCGATGCCGGCGGCAACCACCTCCGCCGCGCTGCCGAATCCCGCGTCGACGTAAAGCTCGGGATAGGGGAGGACCCGGTATTTCTCTTCCGGCAGAGTCGCATGGTGGCTCTTGTTGGCGATGACGCCCGGAACGTCTCGGCCTTGACCGACGCAGAACAGCACCGCTTGCGACGGTAGGGCCTTCTCCGGCACGCCGCCAAGCCGCTCGACGCGTATCAGTCCACTCGCCTCGATCTTCCGCACGATCAGACCGAGCTGGTCCATGTGAGCGAAGAGCATGACGCTCGGCGAGTCCTCGGCGCCGGGAAGCGTCGCGATCAGGTTGCCGAGCCGGTCGGAGTGCGAGGCGATGCCGAGCGCCTTGAGTTCCGCCGCGATCGCACGGCGGACGCGACCCTCGTGGCCGCTCAGTCCGGGAACGAGCATGAGCGACGAGGTCAGTCCCCGAAGGCGCTCCTTGAGTACATCGCCCCTGGTTCTTGCCTTGGCCATCGTCAGCCGCTCCGCGCGGCGCGGACGAGCCGCATGAATTCGGTCGCGCGGTCGGGATCGACCGGGTTCCAGGTGTTGCCGTCGACCTTCAGCGAGGATCCAACGATACAGCCGTCTGCGATCCTGAGCACGTCGGCCACGGTGTCGTGCTTGACACCCGTGTTGGCAAGAACCGGGGTATCCGGGAGAACCGACTTTACCGCCTCGAGGTCGGACATCGCGGCGGCTTCGCCGGTGATCGTGCCCGAAACAAGAATCGCGTCGGGAATCGATGAGAACACCGCGCTTCGGGCACGGTCGGCAAGACTTCGCCGGTCAAGCGACCAGGCAAACTCGGCGGAGACGTTGTAGAGGACCGCGAGATCTTTCCGCCCGAGCCGATCACGGTAGCGGAGGGCCGCTCCGGCGTCCGGGGCCCAGGGGCCCATGTCGGAGGCATAAGTGCCGGTGAATATCTCCCTTACAAAAGCCGCGCCGGTTGCCGCGGCGAGGGCCATCGTGCTCATCGGATCCCAAAGGACATTGACCCCGAAAGGCACCATGATCTCGGAGCGGAGCGCACCGATGACGTAGGCCATGGTCGCCGTGGACGCCGTGTCGACCTTGAACTCGTACGGGCGATCGTTCTCGTTTCCAAACATGAGCGCATCGAACCCGGCCGCCTGCAGGGCCTTGAGGTCCTTTCGCGCTTCGTCGATCAGGCCCTGGAGACCGGCATCAGGATCGTAAAGCGGCGATCCCGGCAGCGCTCCGAGATGCACCATGGCGATTGCCACCTTGCCGGTACCGAAGACCTGCCTGAATCTTTCCGTCATCCCCACCCGCCTCTAAACCGCCTTCGAGCCTCACTTTGGCGGGGCGGGGCGCATCGGACAAGTGGTGCACTGAATTCTCCGGCTATTGACCCGGCGATGGAAAACGCCCAAGCCGCGGCCCGGCTGTCGCCGGGGCGCGGCGGACTTTGGTCGGGACGGTGCCAGCTACTCGACCGTCTGCGGCCAGTCGGACTCCGGGCAGAACTGACGGATCGCGTTCTGGTCGCCGGTGTTCTTGGCGTCGTTGCACTGGGCGGCATCGACCGTGCTGCCGGCCGGGGCGGTCGACCCAGTGCTCATGGTGTCCGGCCACTCCGACTGCGGGCAGAACTGCTTGATGGCGTTGAGGTCGCCGCTTCCCTTGGCGTCGGCGCACTGCGCGTCATTGACCGCGCTGGCGGCCGAGTCATCGATCACTGCGCCCGGCTCGACCGTCTGGGGCCAATCGGATTCAGGACAGAACTGGCGGATCGCGGTCTGGTCGCCGCTACCCTTGGCCGTGGCGCACTGCGCCGCATCAAGGGTCTCCGCAAGGGCAGGGCCGGCGCCGGCGGCGACGCCGCCGACGAGGATCGCCCCTGCCAAAGCAAACGTCCGAATGATGCTCATTGTCGTCTCCTTCCATGAAACCGCCACCCGATCGCGACAACGGACGGAGCGGGCCTGCGTTCCGAACGGGACGGCCTCCTGCAGGCAGCCTTCTCGTTACGGTGGTGGCGCCAGGAAGAAAGTTGGGAACCGGCGCCGAATCTTCGCGTTATGTGGCCCGTCAGGAGCGTCGTAGCCCCCCAGCCCGCGTTCCTGACGGGCGTGCACTAGGCCGCTTCCCCTTCAGCTCACGCAGGGGGAGGCGGCCTTTTTTCGTCTTGACTCCAAAATCGATTCTGGAGACGATCAAAATCGATTTCGGGAGATCTTATGACGTCCGTTTCGCCTGCCGTGGAATGCCGTCGCCTCGAGAAGTGGTATGGCGGGGTACACGCATTGCGAAACGTCAATCTCTCCATCGGGAGCTGCGAATGCGTCGGTCTGGTGGGTGACAACGGCGCGGGGAAGTCCACGCTGATTAAGATCCTGTCCGGCGTGCACCGTCCCGACTCGGGTGAGATTCGGCTCGATGGAGAACTTGTCGACATTCGAAATCCCCGGAGTGCCATGCGCTTGGGGATCGAGACGATCTATCAATACAACTCGCTGGTTGCGAACATGTCGGTGGCGCGGAACCTGTTCATCGGTCGTGAGCCGACAAAGTGGTCGCTGTTCGGGATCGGGCCGCTCGATTTGCCGCGGATGCGCCGTGAGAGCCTCCAGGCGATACGCGACGTCGATCTTCACATCCGGTCGGCCGACGCCAAGGTAAGCGAACTCTCGGGCGGCCAGCGGCAGGGCGTCGCCATCGCGCGGGCCATCCACTTCAAGTCCCGCCTCTTCATTCTCGACGAACCCACCAACCACCTGTCGGTCAGGGAAACCGAGAAGGTGATCGGCTTCGTGCGGGGCCTCCGCGACCAGAAGATCACCACGATCTTCATCAGCCACAACATTCAGCACGTCTTCGCATGTTGTGACCGCGTCGTCGCGATGGCGCGCGGAGAAATCGTTGCCGATCGGCGCGTCGTCGACACGAGTCCAGAGGAGGTTAGCGCCTTGCTCTGAAGGCCGAGGACCGGCCCGAGCGTCACATCGAACGCTGCCGCACCGAACCAGGCAGCCAAACCGGGAGGAAGACCGAAATGCCCCGTATTCGCACCATGACCGCCCTTGGCATCCTCGCGCTCGCCGCGCCGGCCCATGCTGAGGACGCGCTTCAGTTCACCTTCGTTCACCCGTCGAACACGTCCAACGTGTTTTATCAGGCTGTGCAGAAGGGGATGTCGGATGCCTGCGCGCAGGTCGGTGCCGAATGCCAAATGCTATACGTCCAGAATGAAATGGACATCCAGCAGGAGCTGGCCAACCTGGAGACGGCCATTGCTCAGGACGTCGACGGCATCATGGCGACGATCGTCAATGACGATGCCTATGACGAACTGGTGAAGCGGGCGATCGATGCCGGGATCCCGGTGATCGCCGTCACGACCGACGACAGCAAGGGCGCCGAAGGCAATGCCCGCCTGTCCTTCATCGGCCAGAACGTCGGCGCGGCGGGCTATGCGCTCGCCAAAGACGTTGCGACGCTATTCCCAGCCGAGGGCCCGATCCACGTGCTTCTCGGTGTCTCGGCGCCGGGCCAGAACTGGGCGGAGGCGCGGATCGCCGGCATCGAGAAGTACCTGGGAGAGTACAAGGACGCGAATCCCGGCCGCGTGGTGACCTGGGAGCGCATCGACTCGGGTCTTGATCTTGCTGTCACCGGGGCGCGCGTGGCTGCCTACCTCCAGCAGCGGCCCGACACCACGGCCTACTTCGATGCCGGCTTCTGGGAGGCGGGCGCCGCCGTTGCCCTCAAGGATCTCGGTTTTGAGCCCGGTCAGATCATCCTCGCCGGCTTCGACACCGTCCCGCAGGCGCTTGAGCAGATGAAGGCTGGCTACATCCAACGCGTCGTGGACCAGCAGCCCTATCTTCAAGGCTACCTCTCTGCGATTCAGCTCTATCTCATCAACACTTACGGCCTGAGCGGCTGGGACGTCGACACCGGCAAGGCGATCGTCACGCCGGAGGCCGTTGACCAGATCATGGACCTCTCCCTCAAGGGCATTCGGTAGGCCGGAATCAGGTCCGGCGGTCCAGGGACCGCCGGACCGGCCACACCGCCGATTTTGATCGACCGATGCTCGCCGCCGCCAAGAGACAGCTCTCGCGAACCGAGGTCAGCGTGCTTGTCATCACGCTGCTTGTTCTCGTCCTCTTTCACCTTCTGTCTTCCCAATTCCTGACGGTCGGCAACATGAAGGTCGTCCTGGGCATCGCGCCCGAGGTCGGCATCGTGGCGGTGGGCGTCGCCGTGCTGATGATTGCGGGGGAATTCGATCTCTCTGTCGGTGCAACCTTCGCGCTCGCGCCGATGCTCGTCGTTGTCCTTGCGCCACTCGGCGTCGATCCGGTTGTGGCCATCGTGATCGGCCTTGCCGCGTGCATGTTCGTCGGCTTCGTCAATGCCGTCTTCACGCTTGCCTTCGACCTACCCTCATTCATCATCACGCTCGGCACGATGTTCGTGGTACGGAGCGTCGTGGTGCTTCTTGCCGGCGGACTTCCGCCGCCGCTCCCGGAGGGCATTCCCGAAGCGGTGTTCGTCGGCTGGGTGGGTCCGTTCCGCGCCTCGATCCTTTGGTATGCCGGAATCGTGATCGCCGCGTCCTACTTGCTCGGCCGCACCAATCTCGGCAACTGGATCTACGCTACCGGCGGCGACTACCAAGCGGCGAAGGATCTCGGCATCAACGTCAATGCGGTCAAGACCTTCTGTTTCGTCCTCTGTGCTCTGCTCGCAGGTTTTGCCGGATTCATCCAGAGCCTCAGGGTCCACGCCGCTTTGACGTCCCTCGGCACCGGCATTGAACTGGAGGCGATCGCGGCCGCGGTCATCGGCGGCGTGGCACTGCGGGGCGGCATCGGCACACCGATCGGCGCCGCACTCGGCGCATTGCTTATCCGCCTCATCGACAATGGTTTAGTGATGGCGCGGATCGACGCGAACTGGTTTCGCCTGGCCGTAGGCGTGCTCACCATCGGAGCGGTTGTCTTCAACGAGATTCTCCGCCGCCAGGCGCGACGGATGCGGGTGGGCTGATGCAGGCGCCGTGGACCGCCGCGATCGTGACGCCAGTCGCCGACGGTCTCGGCTGGGGGGAGGGACCGGCCTTCCTTGCCGCCGCCGGCGGCGTTGTGTTCAGCGATGTCGCTGCGGACACGATGTATCTGTGGCGGAGCGGTGACGGCGCAATCCGGACGTTCCGCCGACCCTCCGGCCACGCCAACGGCAATACGGTGGACCATTCGGGCCGTCTCATCACTTGCGAGCACCGCAACCGCCGGGTGACGCGCACAGAGGCCGATGGAAGCGTGACCGTGATTGCATCAGCCTATGGCGGCCGGAGTCTCAACTCGCCCAACGACGTGATCGTGGCGCGGGACGGGGCGATCTGGTTCACCGATCCCCCATACGGAATTCTCCGCGGCGAATGCGGCCCAGACGCGCGGATGGAGCAATCCGGAAGCGGTGTCTATCGGGTCGACCCGAAGTCAGGCGAGGTCGTGCTCGCGATCGACTTCCTCGACAAGCCGAACGGCCTGGCGTTTTCCCCCGATGAGACTCGGCTCTACGTCTCCGACACGGGCTACTCCGGGCGCCCCGACGGCAATCACCACATATTTGGTTTCACCATCGCTGAGGGGAGACCGCGAACACTGACGGCGGTCCGAGAGATCACTCCCGGTGCCTGCGACGGCCTCCGGATCGACGCGGCAGGGAACATCTGGAGCACCGCCGGCGATGGAATCCAGTGCTTCTGCGCCGACGGCACGTTGCGGGGCCGAATCGATCTGGGCGAGATGACGACGAACCTTTGTTTCCTTCCCGCATGGCCCGCCCTGTTCGTCACGACACCAAGCCGGGCGCTGGCGATCGCCTTGGCCGGTGTGACGGCGGAGGACGGCTTCTGCCGCGAGAACCAGATCAGGCCATGAGCAGATCGAGACAGTTCCGTCGAGTGAAGATCACCGACGTGGCTCAGTCGTTGGGACTGTCGGTAAGCACGGTGTCGCGAGCGTTGAACGGCTATGCCGACGTGAACGCGGAAACGCGGCGCAGGATAAGCGAGCAGGCGGAGCGCATGGGCTATACGCCGAGCCGCGTCGGCTTGAGGCTCCGCAAGGGACGAAGCCATGCCGTGGGGTTCGTCATTCCGCCCTTCGGTTCGGATTTCGCCGATCCGGTGTTTCTGTCGGTTCTTGCCGGCGCCGACCAGCGGCTGCGCCGCGAAGGCGTCCAGCTCCTCGTGACAACCGCCGCCTCGGAGGACGACGAGCTCAGGGCCATGCGGCGAATGATCGAGGGAGACCAGGTCGACTCGATGATTCTCGTTCGGCTCAGGCGGGAAGACCCGCGCGTCGCCTATCTTCATGAGCAGGGCATCCCCATGTCGCTGCTTGGCCGGTCGAGGAGCGTGCCGTCGGCGCCCTCAGTTGAGATCGACACCGCCCTGGGCGTGGTGCTAGCGGTCACCCACCTCGCAGGGCTGCGCCGGAGGCGACTCGCCCATGTCAACGCACCCCAGCACTACAACTACGGGCTCGATCGCGCCGAGGCGTTCAGGGAGTGTTTAGCCACGCTCGCCCTCGATCCGTCGGAACAGACGGAGATGACCGGCGACCTCACAGAGCAGGGCGGCTACCGCGCGGCGCTGTCGCTCCTCGACCGGCCGACCCCGCCTGACGGGATTGTGTTTGCCAACGATGCGATGGCGATCGGCGCCATGCACGCGATCGTCAGTCGCGGCTATCGCCCGGGCGAGGATATATCGCTTGTCGGATTCAGCGACGTGCCCGTGGCGAGCCTCGTCAACCCGCCGCTCACTACGCTCCGCGTCCCTTACAAGGACCTGGGCGCGCTGGTGGCCGACCATCTTCTCCTGGATCTGTCGGGGCGGAACGACGGGAGTCTTTCCCATGTTGCAAGGCCTGAGCTGATCGTCCGTCAAACATAGGCCTTGACTTTGGAACATAACAAGAACAAAGTTCCACGTGAACAAACGGGGAACTGATGGCATGACCGCCTACATCAAGGACATCGCCGCGTTGATCGTCGTTGTGGCCTTCGCTGCTTCCATCGGGGTCGTCCACGAGGCCGTGCGCCTGTTGATGTGACACACCTAACTGCAGGATGAGACGGGCTCACGCGTAGACTTGCCGCCGCTCGTCCGCGACACTTGGTGCGAGGAGGATCGCGCCATGAGTCGCATCGCCGATGAGGTGGGCTTCGTCCACCTCCGGGTCCATTCAGCCTACTCGCTGCTAGAGGGCGCGCTTCAGATCAAGAAGCTGGCGGCTCTGGCCAAGGCCGACCGCATGCCGGCTCTCGGGCTCGCCGACACCGGCAACCTCTTCGGTGCGCTGGAATTCGCCGAGAAGATGGTCGAGGCAGGCATCCAACCGATTGTCGGCTGTCAGGTGGCGGTCGATTTCGGCGACGCGCTAGAGGCGGATCGGCCCGGTACGCCGCGCCACAAGCGCCTTTCCGAGATCGTGCTGATCGCGGCGAGCGAGGCCGGGTACTGGAACCTCGTGCGACTGGTATCGTCTTCCTTCATGGAGACGGATCCGGGCGAGCGCGCGCACCTCCCGTTGGCCGCGTTCGAAGAGGCCTCGGCCGGGCTGATCGCACTCACTGGCGGTCCCGGCGGTCCAATCGACCGGGCGATCGCGGCAGGGCAGGGAGAACTCGCCGCGGCGCGCCTCGAGCGGCTCATGGCGCTCTTTCCCGACCGGCTGTACGTCGAGCTCCAGCGGCACATGGTGCCGAGCGAGGAGGCGACCGAACCGCACCTTCTCGACCTCGCCTATGCCCGCCACCTCCCGCTCGTCGCCACCAACGAGGTCTTCTTTCCTGCCCGCGATGACTATGAGGCTCACGATGCGCTGATCTGCATCGCGGAGGGGGCGTTGATCGCCGACGACAACCGCCGGCGGCTCACGCCCGAACATTACTTCAAGACCCGCGAGGAGATGACGGCGCTTTTCGCCGATCTGCCGGAAGCGACCCGGAACAGCGTCGAGATAGCCATGCGTGCGGCATTCTGGCCGCAGGTGCGGAAGCCGATCCTTCCCCGGTTCGCCGGAGGCGACACCGACCCGGGTGCGGCGGAGAGGGCGGAGGCCGATCTGCTCCGGCGCATGGCGAAAGAAGGCTTGGCGCGGCGCCTCGACGCTCACGGCCTCGCCCCAGGCCGCACCCGCGAGGATTACGAGACGCGTCTCGACTTCGAGCTCGGCGTGATCGAGCGGATGAAGTACCCCGGCTATTTCCTCATCGTCGCCGATTTCATCCAATGGGCGAAGGCTCAGGGGATCCCCGTGGGCCCGGGACGCGGATCAGGCGCGGGGTCGGTGGTCGCCTGGTCGCTCACCATCACGGACCTTGATCCGCTGCGGTTTGATCTCCTCTTCGAGCGATTCCTCAATCCCGACCGGGTGTCGATGCCGGACTTCGACATCGACTTTTGCCAGAATCGGCGCGACGAGGTGATCCAGTACGTGCAAAGCCGATACGGTGCCGACCGGGTGGCGCAGATCATCACGTTCGGAACGCTCCAGGCCCGCGCCGTGCTCCGGGACGTCGGCCGCGTGCTCCAGATGCCCTACGGTCAGGTGGACCGGATCGCCAAGATGATCCCGTTCAACCCGGCCGCTCCGGTTACCTTGGAGAAAGCCATCGCAGACGAGCCGCGCCTCCAGGCCATGCGCAACGAGGAGCCGGTCGTGGCGCGGCTTCTTGCCATTGCCCAGAAGCTCGAGGGGCTTTACCGCCACGCCTCCACCCATGCCGCGGGTATCGTCATCGGCGACCGGCCGCTCGACCGGCTGGTGCCGCTCTACCGCGACCCGCGTTCGGGCATGAAGGTCACCCAGTTCAACATGAAGTGGGTGGAGCAGGCGGGCCTGGTGAAGTTCGACTTCCTCGGCCTCAAGACGCTTACCGTGCTCGACATCGCCGTTCGCCTCGTCCGTCGGCGAGGGATCGAGATCGACCTCTCGCGCATTCCGCTCGACGATCGGAAATCGTTCGAGATGCTGGCCCGCGGCGAGACGGTGGGCGTGTTCCAGGTGGAAAGCGCGGGCATGCGGCGGGCGCTGGTCGACATGAGGCCCGACCGCTTCGAGGACATCATCGCTCTGGTTGCCCTCTTCCGGCCCGGCCCCATGGCCAACATTCCCACCTACAACGCTCGGAAGCACGGGACCGAGCGGCCGGAGTACATCCACCCTCGCTTGGAGCCATTCCTCAAGGAGACCTACGGCGTCATCGTCTATCAGGAGCAGGTGATGCAGATCGCGCAGGAACTCGCCGGCTATTCGCTTGGCGAGGCCGATCTGCTCCGCCGCGCCATGGGCAAGAAGATCAAGGCGGAAATGGACGCCCAGCGCGGGCGCTTCGTCCAAGGAGCGATGGCGCAGGGCCTCGACCGCGAGCACGCGGATTCGATCTTCGACCTTCTCGCCCGCTTCGCCGACTATGGGTTCAACAAGAGTCATGCGGCGGCCTACGCACTGGTGGCGTACCAGACCGCCTGGATGAAGGCCAACTATCCGGTCGAGTTCCTTGCCGCCTCGCTCACGCTGGAAACGGGCAACACCGACAAGATCGCCGAGTTCCGTCGCGAGGCTCTTCGCCTCGGCATTCCGGTCGAGCCCCCGTCGGTCAACCGATCCGGGGTCGAGTTCGATGTCGCCGAGGGCCGCATCCTCTATTCGCTGGCTGCGATCAAGGGCGTCGGCGCGCAGGCGGTCGAGCATCTCGTCGAAGTTCGGGGCGGTCGGCCCTTCCGCGACCTCGCCGATTTCGGCCGGCGCATCAACCCGAGGATCATCAACAAGCGCACCCTGGAAAGCCTCGTCGCCGCGGGCGCGCTCGACGAGCTCTCGCCCGACCGTGCAAGCGTGCATGCGGGCATCGACCGTATCCTCGGCCATGCCGCGCGCCTCCAGGACAGCGCCGCGAGTGGCCAGGCGGAGCTGTTCGGCGCGTCGGTTGCGGCGGATCCCATCCTGCTTCCTGCCGTCGAGCCGTGGCTGCCGGCAGAGAAGCTCCAGCGCGAGCACGATGCCGTGGGCTTCTATCTATCGGCCCATCCACTCGATGAATACGCCTCCGTCCTCCAGAAGATGCGGGTGCAGACCTGGGCGGACTTCACCGAATCGGTTCGCCGGGGCGCCACCGCCGGGCGCCTCGCCGGCACCGTCACCGCGCGACAGGAGCGCCGCATGCGCACCGGCAACCGGATGGCTGCGGTGCAGCTTTCCGACCCCACCGGGTCCTACGAGGCGGTGCTCTTCTCCGAGGGGCTGACCGAGTACCGCGATCTGCTCGAACCGGGCAGGTCCGTGGTGGTGCTGGTCAGTGCCGAGGAGCGGCCGGAAGGGATCAACGTCCGCATCCAGTCGGTCGAGCCTCTCGACAGGTTCATGGCCGGCCTCAAGCAGATGCGTGTCTTCCTTCGCGATGACGCGCCGCTCCCGAGCCTGGAACGGCATCTCTCGCGCAAGGGCGAGGGTGCGGTCAGCTTGATCCTGATGCTTAAGGAAGGACGGCAGGAAGTCGAGGTGAGCCTCCCCGGCCGGTATGCCGTCACGCCGCAGATCGCGAGCGCGATCCGCGCGGTGAAGGGTGTGGTCCAGGTGGAACTGGTGTAGACCCGGCGGTCATAACGACCGCGCCACCTCGGCGACGAGGCCGCGGAACCACGCGTGTGCCGGGTCGCCATGGTGCCGCTCGTGCCAGACCGTCTCGATGGTGAAGCTCGGGAGGTCGATCGGCGGGGCGAGAATGCGAAGGCCCGCCCCGAAAGCGCGGGCGATGCGCTCGGGCATGGTGGCGACGGCATCGATCTCGCGCACGATCGCGGGCACCGCGAGGAAGTGCGGGATTTCGACCGCGACGCGACGGCGAAGTCCGAGCTTAGTGAGCGCCGCGTCGACCACGCCGCCGGGCCGCCCGGCCGGGGCAACCAGCACATGGGGCAGCTTCACCAGAACCTCCAGCGTCAGCTTCTTCCCCACCGCAGGGTGGCCCTCTCGTACAGCGCAGACAAAACGCTCATCGAGGATTCGCTGGGCATAGGCGCCGGGGAGAGGACCGAGCACGGTCACGGGATCGATGATCAGATCGATCCGGCCTTCGGCGAGGTCGCGACCCGAGCGGTCGCTGACGGGTGTCACGCGGATATCGATCCCCGGTGCTTCATGCCACAGGCGCGCAAGCAGCCGCGGCAGAAGGACTATCTCGTGGTAGTCGTCGGTCGCAATGCGGAACCGGCGCCTAGCCCGCGCCGGGTCGAAGGGGCCGGGCCGGTTGATCGCGCGGGCGAGATCGGCGAGGGCCCGTTCCAGCGGTTCGGCGATTGCTCGCGCCCGTGGCGTCGGCTCCATCCCTTGAGGCGTCCGGACGAGGAGCCGGTCGCCAAGGGCCTTTCGGAGCCGGGCGAGGGCATGGCTGGCGGCCGGCTGCGACAGGCCGAGGAGGGCAGCAGCGCGCGTGACGCTCTTCTCTGCGATGAGCGCCTTCAGCACGATGAGAAGATTGAGGTCGAGGCCGCGAAGCGAATCCTCATGCACGTCATGCATGAGGACTATGACTAGCATTTATTCGATCGATGCGTCGACAGCCGGTAGTGTGTTGGGAGCAAACCCTGAGGAGGTTTCCATGAGCCAGAGCACGGGCATCGCGGCGGCAGAGATCCGGGCCTCACCGGCCGGCAGCGCGGCGATCCAGGGAGACCTGTGGGGTGCTCGTGCCCGCGATTGGGCCGAGATCAACGAGCCGGCCTGGGGGCCGGTATTCGAGACGGCGCTCAGATTGACGGGGGCCGGGCCCGGAAAGCGGCTGCTCGACGTCGGCTGCGGCGCCGGCGGAGCCCTTCGCATTGCCCGGGAGCAAGGAGCGTATGTCGCGGGTCTCGACGCTTCGCCGAACCTTGCGGCCATCGCTCGCGAGCGGCTCCCCGATGCGCGGATCGAGATCGGCGACATGGAGGATTTGCCCTTCGCGGACGATTCCTTCGATATCGTAACCGGGATCAATTCGTTCCAGTTCGCTGCCGATGTCGTGCGGGCCTTTGCCGAAGCACGGCGGGTTCTCCGTAAGGATGGCACCCTCCTCATGCTCGTCTGGGGGCGGCCGGAGGACTGCCAGCTGATCCATGGGACGGCGAGGATGGTCTTCGCCCTTCTGCCCAGCCACCGTCCGGGCGCGCCGGTATCGCGACCCTGGCATGAGCCCGGCGTGATCGAGGGGCTGATGCGCGACGCGGGCCTCGAGCCGAAGGATGCCGGCGAGGTTGCGGCCGATCTCGTGTTTCCCGACGTCGATGCGGCGGTGCGCACCGTGCTCTCCGCATCCGAGCGGGCGATTCGCCACGCGGGGGAGCCGGTCGTCACCAAAGTGATCCGCGACTCGCTCCCACCCTTCATCCAACCGGACGGGACCGTGGTGTGGAGGAACCGGTTCCGCTGGGTGATAGCCGCGCGGCGGTGACCTGCCGTCGTCCCGCGAAGACGCCGCGGGCGGAACGCGCGAGACGCGCCATGCGCCTCACACGTCCAGTTCAATCACGACCGGCACATGGTCGGAAGGCTTGTCCCAGCTCCGCGTGCGCTTGTCGATCTGGGCGCCCGCCAGGCGGTCGGCGGCAAGCGGCGAAAGAAGCTGATGGTCGATGCGGATGCCGTTGTTCTTCTGCCACGCTCCGGCCTGGTAATCCCAGAACGTGTAGTGGCCGCCCTCATTTGAGCAGGCCCGGAAGGCGCAGGTCAGCCCGAGGTTGAGAAGTCGGCGGAACCGGGCGCGCGTCTCGGGTTGGAACAGAGCATCCGTGACCCAGTGGTCGGGGTAGCGTGCGTCGATCGGCTCGGGGATGACGTTGTAATCGCCGGCGAGAACGAACAGCTCTTCGGCGGCGAGCCGTGCCTTCGCGTAAGCCTCAAGCCGCTCCATCCAGGCAAACTTGTAGGCGTACTTGTCGGTGCCGATCGGGTTGCCATTGGGAAGATAGAGGGAAGCGACGCGGACCGCACCGCCCTTCACCGAAAAGACGCCTTCGATGAAGCGTGCCTGCGTATCCGAATCGTCGCCGGGCAGGCCACGCGAGACTTCGTCGAACGGGAGCTTCGAAAGGAGGGCGACACCATTGAAGCTCTTCTGGCCGAAAGTCTCGATATTGTAACCGAGATCCTCGAAGACCGAACGCGGAAACGCCTGATCCTCGATCTTGATCTCCTGAAAACAGAGGATGTCCGGCTGCACCTCGCTCGTCCACTGCAAGGCGCCATCCAGGCGCGCACGGATGCCGTTGATGTTCCACGTGGCGATTTTCATTTCGACCCCGTTGTCGTCCCAAGAGCGCGAGCATAGCGACCAGGTGACCGTCGGCCACCCCTTTCCGCACGTCCGTTAGCCAAGGTTTTTGGGTGTTGCGATCGTCCGGTTCCGCTCCGGCTATCCCGTGACTATGATCGCCTGGCATCCAACAGGAGGAGATGATGCGGAGCTTCTCGCAGATACTACTTGGCTTGGTGGCAGCCGCCGCCGGCGCGGCCTCGACGATTCCCGCCGCCGCCCAGGAAATCCCAGATCTCGTCGGAACCTGGAAGGGAGAAACCCAGGCGGTGCATATCGGACCGAATCCGTACCGCGTGCCGGAGCACAACGGTCCGAATTTCCCTGACAATTTCATCGAATTCACCTACGTGGTGAAGGAGCAGGTGGGCATGCGCTTCGCCGGTGAAACCGTCGGCAAGTTCACTGAAACCTTCGTAGGCATGTTAAGGCCGCCCGACTTCCGAAGCGGTATCTTCATCGATGCGGATGGTCAGTACGACTTCACGCTGCGCGACGAGAAGACGATCGACATGTGCTATTGGCAT
>DASSPO010000054.1:0-3482 GCA_035699585.1 Bauldia sp. | reverse complement strand
CCAGAGGCGGCCGGGGTTGTGATGCTGGCAGGCGAGGAACCCAGCGTCCGGCATGCGCGCATCCGAGGTGAACGCCACCGAGAAGGCGACCTCGAGGTCCTCACCCTTCGGGTTTCGCGCAAGGCGCTTGAAGTGAACCGGCGCGTAGACCGGAAGGTCACGCGCCGCGAAATCCGCGCGGTCGGCCTCGGCATCCCGGCTGTTGAGGGCAAGCATGGCGATCCCCTCGCGCTTCGCGAGGTAGTCTCTGATGAAGGCGCCGAAGGAGTAGACCCCCTCCACCGGCGCAGGAATGGCGGATTCGTCGACGACCGCGACAAGTTCGATGTAAGCGCGGCCAAGCTGGACCAGCGCATTGGCGGTGCCAAAGGGATGGCGCGCGACCGGCGTTACCGTGAAGCCGAGCCGGGCATAGGCGGTGCGTGCCAGCTCGAGGTCGCGGACGGCGACGACGACGTGGTCGATCGGGCGTGGCGGTAGAAGAGCGGAATCGGACATCACCCGGATTGAAGCACGTCCAATGAGCGGGTTCGACTCCCCTCCGGCGGCACCGGCGACTGAAGGGCCGACTATCGCGGTTCACCGCCCATGCTTGTCGAGGAAGGCCTCGAGGACCGAGAAATATGCGTCGGGTTCCTCCCAGAACGGCAAATGCGAGGAGTTGGGGAATACATGGATTTCGCTGTTCGGTAGCGCGCGGTGAATCAGCGCGGAGCAGGCTGGCGTCAGCTCGTCATGGAGGCCGCAGACGACCAGTGCCGGCTGCGTGATGCGATGAAGGTCCGCGACGCGATTCCAGTCCTTGATGCTGCCGATGTAGACGAACTCGTTCGGACCCTGGATTGCCCTGTATGGCGCCATGTTCCAGTTGTCGAGCGAGGCTCTGACCGCGTCGGGCCAGGTCTGAAGCCGGCAAACGTGGCGGTAGTTGAGGATCTCGATCGCACCCTTGTACTCCGGATGATCGGTGCTGCCCTCAGCCTCGTGACGCTGCATCATGGCCACGGTCTCCGGACCGAGAGCCGCGCGGAGTCGCTCAAGTTCGGTGATGAGGTGCGGGATATTGGCCGAGCCGTCGGCGAGGATCAGGGTCTTGAAGGCCTGCGGGTAGGTAAGAGCATACTCGATGCCGAGCCACGTCCCCCAAGACTGACCGAGCAGATGGACGACCCCAAGGCCGAGAGCCGTCCGCACTATCTCGACCTCTTCGACGTAACGTTCCAATGTCCACAGGCTGTCGTCGTCGGGATGGTCGGAGGCCCCGCAGCCGAGCTGGTCGAAGCAGACGACGCGGTACCGGTCTCCAGCGAGGCGCGAATGGGCGTCGCGCACATAGTCGCAAGGCAGTCCGGGGCCGCCATTGAGGCAGAACAGCACCTCCCTTCCGGTACCGAAGGAATAGGTCACGACCTCGTAGCCGTGGACCGGAACGCGCCGAACCTCATCCGCCTGCCGGTAAGCCATCGGCCCCTCGCCTCTGCCGTCGTATGGAGGAGCGTAACCCCGCCAGCAGACGGAGGCGAGCGCCACTTGGCTATGGCAGCGAGCCGGATCGGGGAGGATTCGCCGACCCGATCCGGGAGCGGGCGGTAGGCGTCGTGCGCGCCAGGTGCTAATTAAGCCGCCGCCGCGGGGAATCGCGGGGGGAAAGGCGGAGTACGGGCTTGCTGCCCAAAGTCTGGCCGGCTGTGCTGGCCCTCGGCTGGATTTGTCTCGCCGTCGGCGCGGCTCAGGGGGTAATGGCCCTCTTTTCCCTCGCCGTCGGAGACGGCATGGCCGAGGTCTTCGGCACTACCGCCGCGATCACCATTGTCTTCGGCGGGTCGTGCGTGCTCACCACCAGCGGCCGCCGCTTCGAGCTTCGCTTCCGCGACGCCGCGCTGCTCACGGTCGTCTCCTGGTTCGTGGTGCCGGCCTTCGGCGGCCTCCCGCTTCTCGCCGAGCCGGTCGACCTCTCCGTGGTCGACGCCTATTTCGAGTTCGTTTCGGGCATGACCACGACCGGATCGACAGTGATGGCCGGGCTCGACACGATGCCGGAGTCGATCCTGCTCTGGCGCTCAACGGGGCAATGGATCGGCGGCATAGGGATCATCGGCCTTGCCCTCGTCATCCTGCCGTTCCTCAAAGTGGGCGGCATGCAGCTCTTCCGGCTCGAGTCGTCCGACCGCTCGGAAAAGGGCCTGCCCCGGACGAGGGAGATCGCCGCGGCCGTGGGCCGGGTCTATCTGCTGCTCACGCTGGCCTGCTTTCTCACCTACTGGTTGCTCGGGATGAGCGCCTTCGACGCGCTGAACCACGCGCTCACCACCTTGCCGACCGCCGGCTTTTCAACGCACGACACCTCGTTCGGCTACTTCAAAAGCCCGGCCATCGAGTGGGCGGGAACGATCTTCATGTTCCTGGGCGCCCTACCCTTCCTCGCCTATCTCCAGTTCGCCCGCCGCGGCTCGATCTGGGACAGGATCGAACCACAGATCCCGACCTACTTCGCGGTGGTGGCAACCCTCATCATCATCTTCGCGGTCTGGCTCAACGTCGTGCACGACGTGCCGCTGGGGACGGCCCTTACCAAGACCGCGTTCAACACGATTTCGGTCGTGACGACCACGGGCTATGCCTCCATCGACTACCTCCAATGGGGAGCCTTCGCCGCCAGCTGGTTCTTCATGCTGACCTTCGTCGGCGGGTGTGCCGGCTCGACCGCCGGCGGACCGAAGATCTTTCGTTATCAGGTCAGCGTCCGCATGATCGGCCAGCACATCCGGAAGACCATCCACCCGCACGCCATCGTCCCGCTCCGCTACGGCACGCGAACCCTGTCGGAGGAACAAACGCGCGCCGTCGGCGCCTTCGTCTTCATGTATTTCGCCGCCTTCGCGGTGATCGCCACGCTCCTTTCCGTCATCGGCCTCGACCCGGCGACCGCCTTGTCCGGGGCCGCCACCGCCGTGGGCAATGTCGGCGCGGGCATCGGTCCGATCATCGGGCCGGCCGGCAACTTCTCGTCCCTCCCCGACGCGGCCAAACTGATCCTCTCGGTCGCCATGATCATGGGACGGCTCGAGATTCTTTCCGTCCTGCTCCTGCTCATGCCCAGCTTCTATCGCTGAAGGCCGGCCACTTTCGCTCGCCGTACGATTGCAGAATCGCCCGTCACATCTCGGCCCTTCCGGCCGACGGAGGTGACCGCCGTCACACCAGGGAACCCCGGCGGGGGAACCCGAACGCCCTCTCGTGGCTTATGGGGTTTCAGAGGCAACGAAAGGAGACGTGCCATGGGTGATCTGTTGAAAGGCGGCCTTCTCTGGCTGCTCGGCGTTCCGCTGATCCTGGTCATCGTGCTGTTTGCGACCGGGATTCTCTAAGGCGCCGTTCACCGCGGTCTTCCCCCGAGCAGGAGGAACCATGCGATGCGCGACCACGAAGCACGGACGATCATCGACCGCGCCATCGAGCGCGGCGTGAGCCCGCTCAGGGCG
>DASSPO010000053.1:0-2897 GCA_035699585.1 Bauldia sp. | reverse complement strand
CGGCCGGCATTCCAGAACAGTGAAACCTATTCGCTTGCCGCCGGAGGCGTCTCGGGTCCGCCCTCGGGTTCGGGTGCGCCTTCCGGCGAGACGACCTCGCCGGCGGCGCCGTCGAGAAGTGCGTAGGCGGCATCAAGATCGTTGGCCGCAGTCTCGGCCCAGGCCGTGAACTTGTCCGGGGCGACGGCCCTGACCGCGATCGGCATGAAGGCGTGCTCGCGGCCGCAGAGCTCGGAACATTGGCCGTAGTAGACACCTTCGCGCTCAACCAGGAACCACGTCTCGTTGAGGCGGCCCGGGACCGCGTCGATCTTGAAGCCGAGCGAGGGGACCGTGAAGGCGTGGATCACATCCGCCCCGATGACCTGCATGCGTATGACGGTCCCGGTCGGAACCACCATCTGGTTGTCGACGGCGAGGAGCCGGGGCTGCTTGACGGGATCCGTGATCTCATTCTCCGGGACCATCAGCGAATCGAATTCGAGGTCGCCGTGCTCGGGATAGGTGTACGTCCAGAACCACTGGCTGCCGGTCGCCTTGATGGTGATTGCCTTCTCCGGATCATAGCTCGGGACCGCGCGCGCCGGATCGTGCTGGGCGATAAGCAGCGAGAACGACGGGACCGCGATGCCGACGAGAATGAGGATCGGCACTACGGTCCACGCCACTTCGATCAATGTGTTATGGCTGGTCTTGGACGGTACCGGGTTGCGCCGGGCGTTGAAGCGCACCATCACCACAACCAGCAGCGCGAGGACGAAGACGACGATCAGGGCGACGACGATGAGGAGCCCGTTGTTGAAACGATGGATCATCTCCATGATCGGCGAGGCGGCCGGCTGAAGCGTGATTTCCCAAGGTCGGGGCTGCTCGGCGAACGCGGGGCCGGCCAGGGCCATCAAGACCACGCCGTAAAGCAGAACCAGTGTTCCCGGCCACGAAATTGCCTGCTTCAAGCTCCCCTCCTTCACCTCCGGGCGGGACCGTACCGGGCCTCTTTGACCGGCTGGTTTGGTCCCGCGGGAACTGGCAGCCATGGGTCGTTTCCCATCATGTCCGCCGAGTCGCTTTCGACACAAACCACAAGCCGATTTTGGTCGCAACGGACGATCTTTGTACCTCGTGCGGCAAATCGCGCTACACCCGCCCTAATTCGGGCCGGAATCCGGCGGATTTTCCGCCGCTCGGGATTGGTGCAGGATGCGGGATACGTGATTCGCCCTGGTCGTACCGGTCTTTGGCGCAGCTTTCCGGCGCGTGCCGGATCTAAAGAGAAGATGCCGAGATGTACAACGATGTAGACGACAGGCGTCGATACGACCAGGCCGACCGGCAGAGGACGCGCTATCAGGAGGTCGACGAGGGGCGCGATCCCTACGATGCCGGGGGGAGCCAGCACGCGGACTACGTCGAGGACCAGCAGGCCGCCTATGTCGAGGCCGGCCGTGGCCACGAACATTATCAGGATGACCGGCAGTTCTACGATGAGGTGCCAGAGAGGCGGAGCCGGCTGGTACCGATCCTGACGATCGTTGCAGCCGTTCTCATCGTTGCGATCGGCGTCGTCGCCGCCCTCTATTTCCTGGGCGTCTTCGATGCTTCTGAGCGCCCGGCGGGGACCGCCTCGGCCCCGACCGAGAACGTGGCCCTCGACACGCCGCCGGAGGCTGATGCCGGTCCGTCGGTCAGATCGGTGGACGCTGCGACGCAGCCCGACGTTCCGTCGGACGATCCGGCCGCTGCCACCCCTGAGGTCCCCGACGCGGTGGTCTCGATTGCGCCGCCCGCCCAGGGCGAGCCGCCCGTCCGTTCGGTGCACGATGCATGGCAGGTCCGGTGCGACACGCCGGCCGGCGCCCAGGGCGAACAGTGCGTGCTGATGCAGTTCGTCACCGCCGAGGACCGCGAGAATGTCGGGCTCACGGTGATCGTGCTCAAGACTGCCGACCAGAAGGCGCGGATCATGCGCATCCTCGCGCCGCTGGGGGTTCTTCTCCCCTCCGGACTCGGCCTCAAGATCGACAATGCCGATATCGGCCGCGCCGGCTTCGTGCGCTGCTTGCCGAACGGCTGCGTCGCGGAAGTGATCCTCGAGGATCAGCTGCTCACCCAGCTGCAGAACGGAAAGACCGCCACCTTCATCATCTTCCAGACGCCGGAGGAAGGGATCGGCATCCCGATTTCACTCGCCGGATTCGGCCCGGGCTTCGCCGCGCTGCCCTGATTCGGCGGGTTCGTCGCTCCCCGACTGGCCCGGCGCCACAAGCGGACCAGTCAGGGCGTTCGCCCTAGAGCGCGAGAATTGGCGCGCTGAAGCCGATCCTGTATTGCTTCGGGATCGGTCTTGGGAGGCGCCGCCATGCCAGGCTTCGATGTCAACGAATTCCTGAAGTATGTCGGCGCCATGATCGCGCTCCTCGATCCGATCAGCGCGGTTCCTTTGATGCTGGCCCTGACCCCCGGCTATACCACCAGGGCGCGGGTGCGGGTTGCCTTCGTGGCGAGTGCCACCGTCCTGGTCACCCTCGTGGTCGCCTCTTGGCTCGGCGAAGAGATTCTTTCCTTTTTCGCCATTTCGCCCGACCTTTTCCGGGTCGCCGGCGGGCTTCTCGTGCTTCTCATCGCCATCTCCATGATCCGGCCTGGCGCGAGCCATGACGCCGACATACCCGCCGATCCGCAACACGATCCCGCCATCGTTCCCCTCGGCATCCCGTTGATCGCTGGACCCGGGCCGATCGCCGCAGCCATCCTTTTCGCCAACCACCCGCACCCGACGTGGGACAACATGTCGGCGCATGGCGCCGCGATCGCTTTGGTGACGCTCATCACCCTTGCCTGCCTCCTTGCCGCGACGCAGCTCGAGCGCATCCTCGGGAAGGTGGGCATGCGGGTGG
>DASSPO010000052.1:0-11557 GCA_035699585.1 Bauldia sp. | reverse complement strand
CGCGGCAACTGCTGCCTCCAGAGCGGGAAGCTGGTTCGACGGCACCTGGCCCTTCTCGATCAGGGCCTTGTTTGCCTCGTACTCGGCGATCCTTTGGTCGAGAAGCGCCTGGGCCTGAAGCACCGCCGACTGGCGCCCTTCGTCGGAGAGCGTCGCGATCGTCTCGCCGGCCGTCACCTGGTCGCCGCTTTCGACCATGAGGGCGGTGATGACCCCGCCGGCCCGCGCCACCGCAACGGAACTGTGGTCGGCCTCGGTGGTGCAGGACAACGTGATCTGCCGCTGATGCTCCTCGGGCGTTGCAGCCGCAACCGTCACCTTCTGGACCGGAACGGCCGGTTCCTGGGTTACCGGTGTTTCTACCGGTTCTTCCTCATGCGCGTTCGGCGCAAATACGCCGGACGCAATCCATCCAGCCGCGCCAAGAAGAATGAGGACAGAAATGATGCGGCTCGGCTTGAGAATGGCGGAAGCCATGACTTGTCACCGGAGTTGCCAAGGAAACCGAAAAAAAGTCCCGCCCGAAATCGGTCAGCGGCTCATATAGCTATTGCGCCGCAACAGTTGAACCGGGAATCGCGAATAAATTGCGGCTGCCATGCAATATCGCAAATGCATTGCATCCGTCGCAGTCCCGGCTGGGCTCGAAAGACCGGAGGTTTCCGGCTCAACAATCGTCGTCGGAACGCCAAGCCCCCGCTTGACGCGCGCGGAATATCCTCGCAACTAGGGTCGAACGCAACCGGGGAGGTGTGACGAAGGTCACACTCCTGACAGGTTCTGGCACACGGGCGCGGCGGTGGCGGGGGGAACGCAGGAAGAGCTGGTCGCGCTGATGGCCGCGGTCGCGAACGGCGACCGCCGCGCCTTCGCAGCGTTGTTCGACCGGACCTCGGCGAAACTCAATGCCAGTGTCCGTCGTATCTTGCGCAGTGAAGTTGCCGCGGAGGATGCGGTGCAAGAAGCCTACATGCGCATCTGGCGCCGCGCCGGCGATTTCGATCCGAGCATTGCCTCGCCGATTGCCTGGATGACCACGATTGCGCGGCACGCCGCAATCGACATCGCCAGACGGAGCGCCGAGCGGGTGTCCGCGGCCGGCGAGGCCATAGACGCCGATGTGGCCGACCGCCTGCCGGATCCATCCGCGGCATTTGACCGGCTGGCGACCGGCGATCAGCTTCGGGCCTGCCTCGACCGGCTCGAGGCCGACCGCCGCGGCATGGTGTTGCTTGCCTATTGCTACGGGTGGAGCCGGGAGGAGCTTGCGAGCCGGTTCGAGCGGCCGGTGGCGACGGTGAAGACGATTCTGAGGCGGAGCCTCATTGTGCTGAAGGAATGCCTTGGTGGCGGACGCTGACGACCTCGATGCCCTCGCGGGCGAATTCGTGCTCGGCACATTGCCGGCCGACGAGCGCCGTGCGGCCGAGGCCCGCTATGCGGCCGATCCCGCCTTCCGCCGCGCCGTGTCGGCGTGGGAGATCCGCCTCCAGCCGCTCGCCGATGCGGCGGGCGAGTCGCCGGTTGGGTCGGCGCTCCGCGAACGCATCCTTGCCGGCGTCGACGCGGCTCCCTCCGGCCCCGAGGGAACCGGCGACAACGTGATTGCCCTGCGCCGCGCGGTGCTCCGCTGGAAGATCACGTCCGCGATCGTCGGGGCCGCGGCGGCGGCCCTCGCCGGGGTCGTGGTCGTCGAGCAGCTCCGGCCTGTCCCTCAAACCGAGTTCGTCGCCGTGCTTACCGCCGGGGGCGAGTCGCCCGCCTTTGTTGCCACGGTCGATACCGCGGCCGGCACCATCTCCGTTCGCCGGGTCGCCGATGCCGCTCCGCCCGACAAGAGCTACGAGCTCTGGTCGATCGCCCCGAACGAGGCGCCGAAATCGCTGGGCGTGGTCGAGCAGGCGAGCCTCACGCAGCCGCTTCCCGTGGCGCCGTCGGGCGACCTCACGCTTGCGATCAGCCTGGAGCCCAAGGGCGGCTCACCGACCGGCGCCCCGACCGGGCCGGTCGTCTACACCGGGGCGCTGGTGGCGACGGAGGAGTAGCCCCCTTAGCGGATCACCGCAGACGAGGCGCATGGTCGGTCCTTGACAAGAAATAAAGCGGCCCGCCGCAAGGCGGGCCGCTCCTTCTGGTCTCCGATGGACGGGGGCGACGAACTCAGCCCATCTTCGGCAGAAGCACGGTGTCGATGACGTGGATGACGCCGTTCGACTGATTGACGTCGGCGATGGTGACCAGGGCGGAGTTGCCGGATTCGTCCCAGACCCAGAGCTTGCCGTCCTTCATCGCGAAGGTGAGCGTGCCGCCGGCGACGGTCTTGGCCTCGTATTTGCCGCCCATCTTCTCGACCTCGCCCATGATCCACTCCGCCGACCAGTTCCCCGGCACGACGTGGTAGGTGAGGACGCCGACGAGCTTGTCCTTGTTCTCAGGCTTGAGGAGCATGTCGACCGTGCCGGCCGGAAGCTTCTCGAACGCTGCGTTGACCGGCGCGAAGACCGTGAACGGCCCCGGGCCCTGCAATGTCTCGACCAGGCCGGCGGCCTGCACCGCGGCGACGAGGGTCGTGTGGTCCTTGGAATTGACGGCGTTCTCGATGATGTTCTTGGAGGGATACATCGGCGCGCCGCCGACCTCGACGGTCATCTCGGCGGTGACGGCGGGAACGGTGCCGTAGACCGCGCCGGCGCCGATGATCGCGGCTACCGCCGTGGCCTGAAGCAGCGAACGGATCCTGGGGGACATCTTAACTCTCTCCTCTAAGGGTGGTTGTCCTGTCTCTCCCCCCGACCGGAGGGATGCCCGGAGCTACGGCGGGCTTTCCCTCGGGTTTCAGAGCGAGCGGATTTTTTCCGATCACGACGGCGTGAAGGAAGCGGAGACGGCCTGCGGGCCCGCCGGCGGTGGGGCGGCCGCATCCCAATCCAGAGCGATCTTGAGGTGGGGGAAGGCGACCTAGCCGCGGCCGAGAGAACTACGATCCACGCGGTCGGGCGGCAGGGTCGACCAGCGTCTCCAGGAGGGTCTGCGAGAGCCACTGCTGGTAGCGGTCCGGCGTCCATCGCCCTTCCTCGACCAGCATCCTGTAGACGTCGCGGCTCGTGTACATCCAGAGGATCCGCCGCGCGTCTTCGATCGACAAGCCTTTCCTGGCCTTGCCGGCATCGAACAGCATGCGAATGCGCTTCTCCTGCATGTCGTAGCGGATTTGCTCGAACTCTTCCTCCATCTTTCGAAGGGCCGGCGAGAACCCGGACGTATGCCGCAGCAAGCCCAGGTCGCTGCTTTCGCTCTCATAGATCGCGCGCGACACGTGGGATGTCAGTTCGATGAGCCTGACGGGATCGCTCACCCCGGCCAAGAGCTGCTGCGCGATCTGGAACTGGGGCCCGAAAAGCGTTCGCTCCATCAGGGTCCGCAGTATCCCGTCCTTGGACTTGTAGACCGCATAGATCGTCGAGGCGGCGACCCCCGCTTTGGCAGCGATGTCGGCAATCGTCACCTTGTCGATCCCATTCCGGCCGAACAGGGACTTGGCGGACGCAAGGATGCGCCTGCGCGTGTCTTCCGCGGACTCGGTCCGAACGCGGGATGAATAGGTTCGCTTGGAAGGCATTGATGTATTCGATATAGTACACTACATTGAATCATGCATGGCGTGTCACGCGTCCGCTTCCTTGATCATGCAAGGCAGAGCCGGGCAGCCGTTGCGCCGAGATCGACGACGAGGACGGATCATGAGTGCGCTGGCAGGCCATGCGGGCATCGGAGGCTGGTTTGCCCCCGCAGCCTACGTCGCGATTTTGGCGACGGCAATTTCATGCGGATCGCTCATCCTGCTGCATGTTTTAAGCCCGGAGTTCTCGCCTTCGTGGCGCATGGTGAGCGAGTATGCCAACGGGCGCTTCCATTGGCTCCTGACGCTGGTCTTCATCGGCTGGGCGGTCAGCTCCTTCGCGCTCGTCGTAGCGCTGTGGCCTTTGTCGGCGAGCCTGCTCGGCAAGATCGGCTTGATCTTTCTGTTCCTCGCCGGCGTCGGCCAGATCATGGGAGCCCTTTTCGATATCAATCACAGGCTTCACGGTCCCGCCGCCATGGTTGGGATTCCGTCTCTCTGCATCGCCGCCGTCCTTCTCACGATCGCCTTGGCGCGCCGAACCGGGATCGAGCCTCCTCCGATGTGGTCCGCGCATCTCCCGTGGATCAGCTTTGTACTCATGCTCGGGGCCTTCGCCCTTTTCTTCTCGGCGCTGAAGGCGGCCGGGGTCGACATGTCGGGGCAGAACGGACCCTTGAAGGAATTGCCAGAGGGCGTGTCGGGCTACGTCGGCTGGGCCAATCGCCTGTTGTTCATTGCAAGCTATCTTTGGGCCGTGTTCGCATCGATGTCCGTCCTGAGGGCGGACGTCTGACGCGCCACCTGAGGAACCGATCTCCAACGGCCTGCCGGGGCCGACGGCGCAGGATCCCGAATTTCGCGAAGGGCGGCGGGAATGCGCCCCGCCCGAGCGGGAGCGACGGGCGCCCTGTTGCGGAGCGCCCCGCTCTGCGGTAGCCCCGCCTTACGGAGGCCTTCGGCCCCGAATGAGGCGCGCCATGAAGTCCACCAACCCGATCTACACCGGCCTGCCGACCACGATCTTCGAGGTCATGTCGCGGATGGCGAAGGAGAACGGCGCCATCAACCTCGGTCAGGGCTTCCCCGACGTCGATGGCCCGGAGGACATCCGCCGGTTTGCCGCCGAGGAGATCATCAACGGCAAGAACCAGTATCCGCCGATGATGGGCGTCCCGGAACTCAGGAAGGCGGTCGCCGCCTCGAACAAGCGCTTCTATGACCTCGACGTGAACTGGGAAACCGAGGTGCTGGTCACCTCCGGCGCGACCGAGGCGATCTCGGATTGCCTCGCCGCACTGATCGAGCCGGGCGACGAGGTGGTGCTGATCGAGCCGCTCTATGACTGCTACCTGCCGCTCGTGCGCCGCGCCGGCGCGACCCCGCGCCTCGTCCGCGTCACGCCACCCGACTGGCGGCTCGACGCGCAGGCGCTCGCCGCGGCCTTCAGCGACAGGACCAAGGCGATTCTTCTCAACAACCCCATGAACCCGGCAGCCAAGGTCTTCGATGCCGATGAGCTCGCCCTGATCGCCGAGCTGGTGTCGGCGCACGACGCGATCGCGATCTGCGACGAGGTTTACGAGCACATCCTGTTCGATGGCCGGAAGCACACGCCCCTGATGACACTTCCCGGAATGCGCGATCGGACCGTCCGCATCGGGTCGGCGGGGAAGACCTTTTCGCTCACCGGGTGGAAAGTCGGCTACGTCACCGCCGCGCCGGGGATTCTCGACCCCATCACCAAGGCCCACCAGTTCACCACCTTCACCACGCCCCCGGGTCTCCAGAAGGCGGTGGCCTACGGCCTCGCCAAGGACGACTCGTACTACGCCGCGCTCGCCGGCGATCTCGAGGCCAAGCGCGACCGCTTCGCCGCCGGTCTCGCCGACATCGGCTTCGAGGTCGTGCCCTGCGCCGGCACGTATTTCATCACCGCCGACATGCGGAGCGTAGGGGTGGAGGACGATGACGTGACCGCCTGCCGACGCCTGACAATGGAAGCCGGCGTCACCGCCGTGCCCGTCTCGGCCTTCTACCAGTCCGATGCGCCGACGCATTTCGTCCGCTTCTGCTTCTCCAAGCGCGACGCGGTGCTCGACGGCGCCCTGGACCGGCTCGCGCGATGGGTCAAGCGCAAGGACGGCGAAGGGGGCTAGGCGGCGCGAGCTGGGCTACCGGCCAAGCGTGGCGTATGCGAAATTGAAGGAGGGCCGGGATGACAAGCCCCGAACGCCAGGTGAGCCTGTTCCGCAACGGCCGGAGCCGGGCCCTTCGCATCTTCCGGCCGAACCGATGGATACTCGCTATCGAAAACTGGCTCCGTTAGTACCGGCCGCATGACCAACCCCGTCCTTGTCGAAGTCACGCGAGGAGCGATCGTCGAGTCCCGCCACCGCGGCGCGGTGGCCGTCGTCGATGCGGGCGGCCGGCGGGTCGCCGCACATGGCGACGTCACGGCGCCGGTCTTCCCGCGTTCGGCGGTGAAGGCGATCCAGGCCCTGCCGCTGGTCGAGTCGGGCGCAGCCGACGCCTACGGCTTCGGTGCGGCGGAGCTGGCGCTCGCCTCGGCGTCGCACAGCGGCGAGCCGCGCCACGTCGAGACCGCCGCAGCGATGCTCGCGGCCGCCGGCAAGAGCGCCGCCGAACTCGAATGCGGCGCGCACGCGCCGATGTCTTCGCTTGCCGAACGCATCTTGATTCGGGCCGGCCATCCGCCAGGCCCGCTCCACAACAACTGCTCCGGCAAGCACGCGGGCTTCATCTGCACCGCCTGCCATCTCGGCATCGATCCGAAGGGCTATGTTCTTCCGGATCACCCGGTGCAGCGAGAAGTGACCGCAGCGCTCGCCGACCTCACGGGGACCGAGCTGGGCGAGGCCAATCGCGGCGTCGACGGCTGCTCGATCCCGGCCTATGCGATTCCGCTCGAGCGGCTGGCACGGGCCTTTGCGATAATGGCGACGGGGAAGGAGCTCGCCCCGGTCCGCGCCGCGGCCGCGAAACGCATCCTCGAGGCCTGCATGACGGAACCGTTCATGGTCGCCGGAAGCGGGCGCTTCTGCACCGACGTGATGCCGCTCTTCCCCGGACGAGTCTTCGTCAAAGGCGGCGCCGAGGGTGTCTACTGCGCCGCCTTCCCTGAGGCGGGACTTGGCGTTGCGCTCAAGATCGACGACGGGGCAGGGCGCGCGTCCGAGGTCGCGATGGCGGCGGTCATCGCGGCGCTGCTCTTGCCGGCTGGCGCCGTTCCCGCGGCGTTCGCGCGCCGGCTCGTACCGCCGGTGAACACCCGACGCGAGACCAGGGTCGGCGAGCTGCGGGCCGCTCCGGAGTTCCTCAACGCGCTCACCGGCGAACTGGCCAGGACCTGATCGAGATCGCCGGGAAGCGTCGACACCATGCCGGGCTTCGTCAAGTCATCGCCTTGAAGGGAAGCGGCTCTCCGGTTCCTCAGATCGACCGGCCGACCTGGAGCCAGGGTCGCTCCGTCTTGGTGTCGAGATAGAGGATCCAGTAGTCGGCGCTACCGCCCTTCGGGCTGTTGTCGACGTGAATCGCCCAAAGAAAGAGCTCCGCATCCCCGACCGGATTGTCGACGGGCCCAAGAAGCAGGGGCTGCTCCAGCACCCGCACGTCGGCATAGGTTCCGACCGTGCATTGCGGATTGCCGTTGGTCCCTTGGTCGGCGGCCAGCTCCTTGAACTTGGGATGCATTCGGAACACCGACTCCTTGCCGGCCTCGTAGATAATCCTCACGAGATCGAGCGTGTCACAGGCGATGCGCTCAGGCTCGCGGCCGTCGCGGTAGACGATCGCCCCGACATAGCCTTCATCGGGCGGTGCGGCTTCGGCGGCGAGGGGAAGCGTCAGGGCAACGAGGGAAAGGCCCAGGCGGGACAGATGGTTGCGCATTTGCGTTCACTCCGGTTCATCCTCCCCAGAGCAGGCTACGCAAAGCAAGGCCTATGCGACGAGCGGTGGTTCCCTTCGCCACTCGTTCGTATTCTGGATACGAATCGTTAACCAAGTCGTAACACGGCGCGAACTGCCCGCGCGGAGCTAGGCCGGCGGACGATTATGGCCTGTCGGCGGCTCGTAGCCGAGACGGCGGTTGAGCTCGGCGATCAGTGTGACGGCGGCGTCGGTCACCGCGGTCCCCGGCGGGAAAATCGCCGCCGCCCCGGCATCGCGGAGGGCCTCATGATCCTCCGGCGGGACGATGCCGCCGACGACCACCATGATGTCCGGCCGTCCGCCTTGTTCCAGCGCACGCTTGACCCGCGGCACGAAGGTGAGATGCCCCGCCGCGAGCGTCGATATGCCGAGGATGTGGACGTCCTTCTCGATGGCGAGCGCCGCCGCTTCCTCCGGCGTCTGGAAGAGCGGGCCGAGAGACACGTCGAATCCGAGGTCGGCAAAGGCGGAGGCGATCACCTTCTGCCCACGGTCGTGTCCGTCCTGCCCGACCTTGGCAACCAGTACGCGGGGCGGGCCGCCGTCCCGGTCGGCGAAGGTTCGCACCATGCTCATCGCCGCCGCGAGCACCGCCCCGTCTCCCGTCTCGGCGCCGTAGACCCCGGTGGCGACATGGATGTCCGGAGCGTGCCGGCCAAACACCTCTTCCAGCGCGCGGCTCATTTCGCCGACCGTCGCCTTGGCTCGAGCCGCATTGACGGCGAGCGCGAGGAGGTTGCCCGCGCCCCTCGCGCCGGCGCTGAGCGCGGCGAGCGCCGCTGCAGTGGCGGCTTCGTCGCGTTCGGCGCGAAGCCGTTTGAGCTTGGCGATCTGCGCAGCGAGCACGGCGGAATTGTCGACGCGGAGAAGGCTGATCTCGGGTTCCTCCTCCGGCCGGTAACGGTTGACCCCGACGACCGTCTGCCGTCCCGAGTCGATCCGCGCCTGCGTCCGCGCCGCGGCCTCCTCGATGCGGCGCTTGGGCAGGCCGGCCTCGATCGCCTTGGCCATGCCGCCAAGCGCATCGGTCTCGGCGATATGATCGAGAGCACGGGTCGCGAGTTCGTAGGTCAGCCGCTCCACGTGGTAGGAGCCGCCCCACGGGTCGATGATGCGGGTCGTTCCCGACTCCTTCTGCAGGAAGAGTTGCGTGTTGCGGGCGATCCGCGCCGAGAAGTCGCTCGGCAGCGCCAGCGCCTCGTCGAGCGCGTTGGTGTGGAGCGACTGCGTATGCCCCTGCGTCGCCGCCATCGCCTCGATCGTCGTGCGGATCACGTTGTTGAAAGCGTCCTGGGCGGCGAGCGACCAGCCCGAGGTCTGGCAGTGGACGCGAAGCATCAACGAGCGCTCGTCCTTCGGCGCGAATCGCTCCTTCATCAGCTTCGACCAGAGGAGACGCGCGGCACGGAGCTTCGCCACCTCCATGAAGAAGTTCATGCCGATGCCGAAGAAGAACGAGACGCGCGGCGCGAATGCGTCGACGTCGAGGCCGGCGCCGCATCCGGCCCGGACATATTCGAGGCCGTCGGCGAGCGTATAGGCGAGTTCGAGGTCGGCTGTCGCTCCGGCCTCCTGCATGTGATAGCCGGACACGGAAATCGAGTTGAACTTCGGCATGCGCGTCGCGGTGAAGGCAATGATGTCCGCCACGATGCGCATCGACGGTCCGGGCGGGTAGATGAAGGTGTTGCGGACCATGAATTCCTTGAGCACGTCGTTCTGGATCGTGCCCGACAACTGCTCCGGCCTTATGCCTTGCTCTTCGGCGGCAACGATGAAAAGCGCCATGATCGGCAGCACGGCACCGTTCATCGTCATCGATACGCTCATCTTGTCGAGCGGGATTCCGTCGAACAGCGTCCGCATGTCGTAGATCGAATCGATCGCGACGCCGGCCATGCCGACGTCGCCGGAGACCCGCGGATCGTCGGAGTCGTATCCGCGATGCGTCGGAAGGTCGAAGGCGACCGAAAGGCCCCTCTGCCCGGCGGCGAGGTTGCGCCGGTAGAACGCGTTCGAGTCTTCCGCGGTCGAGAAGCCGGCATACTGGCGGATCGTCCAGGGCTGCTCGAGATACATCGTGGGGTAGGGGCCGCGGACAAAGGGCGGGATGCCCGGCCACCCGCCCACGAAATCCATGCCGGCGATGTCCTCGGCGCTGAAGGCTGGCTTGACCGCGATGCCTTCAGGGGTGACCCACGGCTCGGCCTCCGCCTCAAGGGCCGGCAACTGCGGCAACCGCCAGGGAACGGCGGCAAAATCGGGGAGGGTCGAATGCGGCGCCTTCGCCTCGCGCGTCGCCGCGACCGAAGTCATTGCCGGACGGCGCGCCACCAGCCGGTGCAGCGGAAACCGGCGGCTGTCCATCGCCCCTGGCCGCGCCGATCGTCGATCTCGCCGGAGCCGATGACCGTGAACTTGCCGGTACCGAGCCGCAGGGTGACGGCGCCGCCGCTGCTTACGTTGATTGCGTGCGGGGAAACCTGGCGGCCGCGGTAGAGCACATTGCCGTTGTCGATCGTCATCTTCATCCGGTAGCCGAACTGGCAGTGGCCCGGCGCGCCAAAGATAAAGATCGACCAGTTGCCGTCGTACTTCTCGCTGGCCCTCGTGCCCTCGGCAAAGCCAAAGAGCAGGATGAGGAGCACGGGAATGAGAGCGCCGGGCCGCATGGCCCGCCCAACCGCATGTCTCGCCACGGTCACGACCCGACCTCTTGCTGGCTCCCCCCGCGTCAACTCTGCCCGTTTTTCTGCGCCGCGGCAATCCGGTCAAGAGCTTCCGAAAACAGGGCGATGAGATCCGAGTCCCGGGAAAGAACGGCGTCGAAGGGCGGCGATGGAGGCTCCTCCGGGTGATGGCCCGCCGCGATGACGAAGCGGGCCCCGGCGGCGCGAAGCGCCTGTCCCACCCGGTTGGCGGCTTCGGCGCTCCCGGCCTCGGTGAGAATGCAGGCGATCGGAGCGTCGGGAGCGACGGCGCGCTCGGCATCCCGGCCGTCTGCGACCTCGACCGCAAACCCGCCCGCGGCAAAGGCATCGGCGACGACGGCAAGAGCGTCGCCGGTCGCGTGGGCGAGATTGACGAGGACGACGCGCTGCCGCCCGCCGTCCTTCCCGAGGCTTCGCCGGCAGAGGGCTTCAAAACGTTCGGACAGGCGCGTGGCGCGCAACGGCTCAACCTCGTCGCCGAGTGATTCGCGTGCGATCCGATCCGGATCCAAGGCCACCGCAGCGCGATCGACATTGACGTTGACCCCGACCAGCGGAATCTGCCGTCGGGACACCTGCTCCAGTCGTGCCTCGCGGGTGGCGGCGACTGCGCGCTGGATCGCTCCCGATTGCACCACCGCGATCAGTCCGCCCTTGGCCTCGATCCCGGTGAAGCGATCCCAGGCCGCCGCGGCGAGACCGTTGGTGAGCGCTTCGATCGCGCCGGAGCCGGCCCCGGGGTCGGCGGCGCGGTACAGCGAAGACTCCTCCTGAAGGATAAGCTGCGTGTTCCGCGCCATGCGATTGCTGAAGGCTTCGCCGTCGAGGAGAGGCGACAGGACGGTGATGGAGTCCGCCCCACCGGTCGCGGCGGCGAAGGCGGCGGTGGTCGCCCTGATCATGTTCATCGTGGGCTCGCGGTGCGCCATCATGCGCCACGCGGTTTCGCCGTGCACCTTCGGGAGCGGAATCCCGAATCCTGCCACCTCGAACAGGCGCCCGAAAAGCAGCCGAACTGCCCTGAACTTCGCGATCGTCGGGAACTGCTCGGCATCCGCGGAGAGCGCGATCCCCAGCCGGCGCGCTGCCTGCTCGCCGCCGATCCCCTGCGCAGCGAGCAATCGCAGCATCCCGGCGGCCGAGGCGAGCACGATGGCCAGCTCGTCCAGATCGGAGGCGCCGGCGTCGTTCCACGGTCGTCCGTCAGCGATGAAGGCGGCGCCTTCGACCGCCGCCTGATCCATCTTTGTGATGAGCGCGGCGATATCGG
>DASSPO010000051.1:0-4396 GCA_035699585.1 Bauldia sp. | reverse complement strand
GGCGTCACCGAAGCCATGTATGAAGGCTATACGGCCGGCGAGAAGGACTACACGGCGCTCGTCTCGAAGCTCAAGGAAGGCGCCATCGATGCCGTCTATGTCGGCGGCTATCACACCGAGGCCGGCCTCATCAAACGCCAGATGGTCGACCAGGGCATGAACACCATCCTCGTTTCGGGCGACGCGCTGGTCACCGACGAGTACTGGCAGATCACCGGCGATGCCGGGGCGGGCACGCTCATGACCTTCTCGCCCGATCCGCGCAAGAACCCGGAAGCGAAGCCGGTCGTCGATGCGCTCGAAGCCGCCGGCAAGACGGCCGAGGGCTACGCGCTTTATACTTACGGCGCGATCCAGGCCTGGGCCCAGGCGGCCACCAAAGCCGGCACGACCGACTTCGACCCGGTGGTCGCCGAGCTCGCCGCCGGCGAGTTCGACACGGTTCTCGGCAAGGTGAACTTCGACGACAAGGGCGACGTGACCCTGCCGGGCTACGTGTTCTACGAGTGGAAGAACGGCGCCTACGACTACATGCAGTAACGCCCGACGCGGGCTTCCCGCGAGGCAGAGAACCCCGGCGGAGACGCCGGGGTTTTTCTTTTGACGGGAAAGACTTAGCCTCGCGGCATGAATCAAGGTCCGAAGAACCTCATATCGGACGTGAAGGGCGTCCTGGTCGGCAACGCCTCGGACGCCGAGGCCAAGACCGGCGTCACCGTGGTCCTTTGCGAGGCGCCCGCCGTCGCCTCGGTACACGTGATGGGCGGATCACCGGGGACGCGGGAAACCGACCTGCTCGCACCCGAGCAGACGGTCGAGGCGATCGACGCGGTGGTGCTGTCGGGCGGCTCGGCCTTCGGCCTCGATGCAGCCGGCTCGGTGATGACCGGCCTTGCGCGAGCCGGCCGCGGATTCCTTGCGGCCGGCGTGCGGGTTCCCCTCGTTCCCGCCGCGATCCTGTTCGACCTCGCCAATGGCGGCGACAAGGACTGGGGCGAGGAGGCGCCCTATCCGAGACTTGGCGCCGAGGCGCTTGCCGCGGCGGGCCGCGGCTTCACCCTCGGCTCCGTCGGGGCAGGGACGGGCGCCACCACGGCCAACCTCAAGGGAGGGCTCGGCTCGGCGTCTGCCACGCTCCCCGGCGGCATCACTGTCGGTGCGCTCATTGCGGTGAACGCGCTCGGCCAGGCCACGATGGCGGACGGACCGCACTTCTGGGCGGCGCCGTTCGAGGTGGACGGTGAGTTCGGCGGGCTCGGCTGGCCGCCCGGCCTTACACCGGACGTGGTCAGGCTTCGTCACAAGGCCCAGGCCTCGCGGCGGGAAGCCACCACGATTGGCGTCGTCGCGACCGACGCGAGTCTCACCAAGAGCGAGGCGAAGCGCCTGGCGATCATGGCCCATGACGGCCTCGCGCGCGCGCTCTGGCCGTCGCACACGCCCTATGACGGCGACCTGGTCTTCGCGCTGGCGACCGGGCGCGTGCCCCGAGGCGAGGCACCCGACCTCGTCGCCCTCGGAGCAACCGCGGCGGCTTGCATGAGCCGCGCCATCGCTCGCGGCGTCTATGAGGCGACACCCGCTCCCGGGGACAGGGTACCAACCTGGCGCCAGCGGTTCGGCCCTTCCGCCGGCGGGGGCGACTAGATCACGCCGAAGATCGCGAGCGCCAGGACGACCTGGCAGCCGAACCCGACGAGGAAGAGAAGGGTCCGCAACACGGGAATGCCGATCGTGTAGACGATGACATGCGCGAGCCGGGCCCAGAAGAATATCGCCGACGCCATGATCGTCGCCGGGGTCGAGATGCCAAGCGCATTGAGGATAAGCACCAGCGGGGCGAACACGACGAGGTTCTCCACCGCGTTGGTGTGGGCGTTTCGCATCCGGTAGGCCCAGGTCGACGGCCCGATCGAATCGGGCATCGGGTTGTCGAAGGTTCCCATGATGCCGCGCGTCGCGAAGCGGTCGAGGATGTACGGAACCCAGATGAGGCCGGTGAGCACCACCGTCCAGCTCAGCCAGAACAGTTCCCTCGGCATGTCGCCCTCCTTGACGTCGGGGCGGGTCGGGAATCGGCCACGCGACCGACTGCCGGGAGTTTAGGCACTTCACCGGGGCCTGGCGAGGGAGCGCGGATTCGGCCCGGTTCCACGGAAGGCCCGCAGGCGCCGCCTGCGATTGCCTGCCGCGTGGCCGCGTGTTAGCCCGGGCCGGCCATGGCCAAAAAGACGACGATCATCGCCCCCTCGATGCTTGCCTCCGATTTCGCCCGTCTTGGCGAGGAGGTAGCCGCCGTCGATCGGGCCGGCGCCGACTGGATTCATCTCGACGTGATGGACGGCCATTTCGTACCCAACATCACGTTCGGACCGCCGGTGATCGCCGCGCTCCGCCGTCGGACGTCGAAACCGTTCGACGTCCACCTGATGATCGCACCGGCCGATCCGTTCCTTGCCGCCTTCGCAGAAGCGGGCGCCGACTACATCACCATCCATCCCGAGGCGGGGCCGCACCTCCACCGTTCGCTCCAGATCATCCGGAACCTCGGCAAGCGGGCCGGCGTCGCCCTCAATCCGGGGACGCCGGTCGACGCCGTTCGTCACGTCCTCGACCTCACCGACCTGATCCTGGTGATGAGCGTCAACCCGGGGTTCGGCGGGCAGGCCTTCATCCCGGAGGCGGTCGACAAGGTCAAGGCGGCGCGCGCGCTCGCGGGCCGGCGCGACATAAGGATCGAGGTCGACGGCGGCGTGACTCCCGACAATGCCGGGACTCTGGTCCAGGCCGGCGCCGACGTGCTCGTCGCCGGCTCCGCCGTGTTCAAGGGCGACTATGCCGAGACCATCGCCGCCCTGCGGAGGGCGGCCCTCGGCGGCAAGCGAACGCGGCGATGAACCGCCTGGGGCGACTGCTCATCACCGCCGTCGCGCCGGCCTTCATGGCCCTCGCGGCCGATGCGGCAGACTGGGCCGACCGCGAAATCCTCGGCTTCTCGAGGGACGGCGCTTACTTCGCCTTCGAGGAGTTCGGTGTCCAGGACGGGTCGGGCTTTCCCTATTCCAACGTCTTCGTCATCGACATCCGACGGGACGCCTGGGTCGAGGGCACGCCGGTCCGGGTCCTCGTCGAGGACGAAACCGTGCCGCTCGCGACGGCGCGGGCGCAGGCGCGCCGCGATGCCGAGGCGGTGATCGACTCCCTCGGCATTCTTCCCAGGGCCGAGTACCGCGTCGTCGTCAGCAATCCGCCGAGCGAGATGTCGGCGGACCCCCATGCGGTGCGCTTCCTCAGCGACTTCTTCGCCAACCTCACGGACCGGGTTTGGAGCCTCGAGCTCACGCCCTTGCCGATGGCCGAGGGCGCAAATTGCGCCAATCTCGGACCGGTCGCGGGCTTCCGGCTCGATCTGACCGACCCGCAGGGGACGGCCCGCACGCTCCACGAGGATGCGGCGATCCCCGCCTCCCGCTTCTGCCCGAGGGACTATGCCATCACCGACGTGCTCATCTACCGGCCGCCGGAGGGAGATCCGGTAATGGTGGTGCTCCTCAACGTGATCCGGCAAGGATTCGAAGGCCTCGACCGGCGGTATCTGGCGGTGTCGACGAGTTTCGAGGACAGGTGAGAGACGGATGATCCCCCGCTATTCCCGGCCCGAGATGGCGGCAATCTGGTCGCCGGAAACCAAGTTCCGCATCTGGTTCGAGATCGAGGCCGCGGCGCTCGAGGCCATGGCCGAGATCGGCGCCGCCCCCAAGGAAGCGGCGCGGATCGTGCGCGAGCGCGGCGCAAACGCCGTGTTCGACGTGGCGCGGATCGACGAAATCGAACGCGAGACGAAGCATGACGTCATCGCCTTCCTCACCCATCTCGCCGAGATCGTCGGGCCCGAGTCTCGCCACGTCCACCAGGGCATGACGTCCTCGGACGTGCTCGACACATGCCTTGCCGTGCAGCTCGTCCGTGCCGCCGACCTGCTCATGGCGGACGTCGATGCGCTCCTCGCAGCACTGAAACGGCGGGCGCACGAATACAAGGACACCGTAACCATCGGCCGGAGCCACGGCATCCATGCCGAGCCGACCACCTTCGGCCTCAAGCTCGCCTATGCCTTCGCCGAGTTCGCCCGCGCCCGGCGGCGGCTTCATGCCGCGCGCGAGGAGGTCGCCGTGGCGGCGATCTCCGGGGCGGTCGGCACCTTTGCCAATGTCGACCCGCGGGTGGAGGCCCACGTCGCTCGCGCCCTCGGCCTGCGGCCCGAGGCGATCTCGACGCAGGTGATCCCGCGCGACCGCCACGCCATGTACTTCGCCACCCTGGGCGTGGTCGCCTCCTCGGTCGAGCGGCTGGCGACGGAGATCCGGCACCTGCAGCGGACGGAGGTACGCGAGGT
>DASSPO010000050.1:0-2523 GCA_035699585.1 Bauldia sp. | reverse complement strand
CCGCCCGCCATGAGCAGGAAGGCGGAGCTCAGAAGCAATGCCGCGATAGGGATGAAAGTTGAGGCCATCGGCCCGGTCGTCGCGCCTGGTCAGGAATCGCGGCGACCTTGGCCCGCCAAGATCGGCGAAATCAAGGTTCCGAGCGGAGATGACGGTAACTTTCGGTTACGGGAATAGCGGTAGCGGTGGCCGAAGCGCGTCTGTGGGCGAGGCTTCGCGGCGGGAGGTTGGGCGGCCTGAAGTTCCGGCGACAGGTGCCGATCGGAAACGCGATCGTGGATTTCGGCCCCCTCACCCCGCAAGGGGAGAGAGGGCGTTTCGACGTCATCGTCGAAGCCGACGGTGTCGAATCGTCTACATGATCCCCGTGCGCCGGAAGATGTCCCCCGTCGGCTCGCCCTGCTCGATGGCACGGCGGACGTCCTCCTCGCCCGTCACTTTGGCGAGCGCGTCGCGGACGATGTCCCCGGCCATGTCCTTCGGGATCACGACGACGCCGTCGATGTCCCCGGCGATGATGTCGCCGGGCGACACGCTCGTCCCGTTCGAAAAGACGATGCGGCAGCGGTAGTCGGCGGCGCGCCCGCGGTCCTTCTGGTCCTGGGCGTAGGCGCCGAGCGAGAAGACGGGAAACCCCAGTCTCAGGATCTCGCGCGTGTCGCGGTGGAGGCCTTCGAACACCGCGCCCGCGGCGCCGAGCCGCATGGCGCGGGTCGACATCAGCCCGCCCCAGAGCGCGTAGTCCGGAGATCCGCCCGCGGTGACATAGACCTCGCCCGGCTTCATCTCGTCGAGCGCCCGGAACATGATGCCATAGGCATCGCCGCCGCCGTCTCCCGGCGTCACGTCCTCGACCATTACCGGCATCGCCCGTCCGACCACCACCATGTCGCGGTCGATGGCACGGATCGCCGGCGGCAGGAACTGATGCGTCAGCCCCGCCTTGTCCATCACGTCCCCGATCACGGCGGTGAACAGGCGGTCGCGGATCGTGGCAAAGAGTTCGTCGTCGGTCATGGTCGGGGCTCCGGGCGGCGCAGGCCTCGATTGTCCGCCGCCGCTCGGGCGCGGGTCAAGCCGCGCTCCGCGATGTGATGTCCCGGACGAGCGGGATCAGGCCGCCGAGGTCCTCGAGCTGGCGGTAGCGGGGCGAGGACACCGGCGCGTCGTCGTGCTCGACCACCCAGGTGAGCGGGTGGGGGACGTAGACCGCCCAGCTCCCGGCCGCGATCGCCGGCACGATGTCGGAGCGGAGCGAATTCCCCACCATCATCGCCCGTTCCGCGCCGTCGCCGTGTTCCGAAAAGACTCGGGCATAGGTGGCGGCGTCCTTCCTGGTCACGATCTCGACGGCGGAGAACAGCTCGCCCAGGCCCGACTCGGCGAGCTTCCGCTCCTGATCGAAGAGGTCGCCCTTGGTGATCAGGACCATGCGGTAGTCGTCGGCGAGCGCTTCCAGCGTCTCCCGCACATTGGGCAGCGTCTCGACCGGGTGACGCAGCATCTCGCGCCCGGCCTTGAGGATCTCGGCGATGGTCGCCGCGGAGACCCGGCCGTCGGTCACCTCGATCGCGGTCTCGATCATCGACAGGGTGAAGCCCTTGATGCCGAAACCGTAGAGGGCGAGGTTCCGCTTCTCCGCCTCGAGAAGGCGCGCCGAAAGCGTCTCCCGCTCGCCGTGTTCGCCGAGGAGGTCGAGGAACTTCCCCTCGGTCAGCCGGTAGAAATGCTCGTTCTGCCAGAGGGTGTCGTCGGCATCGAAGCCGATGGTGGTGAGAAGGGATGGCATGACGGGACAAATACCAGAGTTGACGCCATACGGCGATGAGCGGCGCACGCTCGCGGTGGCATCTGTCGTCGTCAGCCGATGGCCGGCCTTCTGCGGTCTTGTTCTCTCGGCTAGACTGACCTCTTCAAGGGTCGCGCTCCCGTATTGGTAGAGTTCCGGGCGCCAACACCAGGACCGGAGCGAGCGCCATGATCTCACGCCGCGCATTCCTGACCCTCGGCATCGCCACGGGCGCCGCGGCGATCGGCGGCGGCGTTCTCTGGTCGTCCTACGCGGCAGCGATCGCCGCCGCCCGCGCACGCGTCGCATCCGGCAGCACCACCATGACGACGCGCCATGGCGTCATGGAATACGCGATCGAGGGAGAGGGGCCGCCGCTCCTGATGATCCACGGCACTGGCGGCGGCTTCGACCAAGGCCTGGCTTTCGCCCGCCGCCTCATCGCAGCCGGCCACCGCGTGATCGCCCCGTCGCGGTTCGGCTACCTCCGCTCCTCGTTTCCGGCCGACCCCTCGTCGGAGAACCAGGCCGACGCCTTCGTCGACCTCCTCGATGCGCTCGGCATCGACAAGGTCCCGGTGGTCGGCGGTTCGGCCGGGGCGATCCCGGCAGCCGCCTTCGCCATCCGCCATCCCGATCGCTGCGCGGCGCTGGTCGCGCTCGTCCCGGCGTCCTATGCGCCGGACCGTTCGCTCGCGCCGCCGCCGGGCGCGCTCACCGAGTTGATCATCAAT
>DASSPO010000049.1:0-13914 GCA_035699585.1 Bauldia sp. | reverse complement strand
CGACATTGAGCCTCCTGCCTCTGTGCATCTTCGCCTTTGGCATGCTCCTCGTCGAAGCGGCCGCGCTCGACTGGAGTTCCGTGTTCATGCGTTCGGTGATGGAGGCGACCCCTTTCCGCGCCGGCGTCGGCTTTGCCGCCTTTACCGTAGCGATGGCGGTCGGACGTTTCATGGGCGACTGGGCGGCGGGGCGTTTTGGGCCGGTTGCCGTCGCGCGGAGCTGCGGCCTTATCGCCCTCGCCGGCCTCCTGGTCCTGGTCACGGCACCCGTCTTTCTTCAGGCCGTCGTCGGCCTTGCTGCGATTGGCCTAGGCGTGTCGGTAGCGGTGCCCCTCGCCGTCAGTGCTGCCGCGAGCCGGGGCGACCGCCCGGCCGCGGTCAATGTCGCGGCGCTATCGCTGATCTCATTCAGCGGTTTCCTGTTCGAGCCGCCCCTGGTCGGCTTCGGCGCGGAGTGGAGCGGCAGCCTTCGCGTCGGCATCGCCATGCTGATCCCGGCTATCGTCGCCAGCATCCTTCTCGCCAGTCATGTGCGACGGTCCATAAAGGTATCCGCGCCGCCGAATCCCCTGTCCGAGCTGGCCGCGTGAACGGCGACGACCTCAACCGACGAAATTCAGTATCGGAGCTCGACCTCGGCGTACGCGGTCCGGTGTCGGGTTCCGGACAAGCAGGTCGTCGGGTCGAGCGGCAAGCTCCAGTTCGAGATGACGTGACGGCGCCCCGGTCACGTCTCGAGCGGCGCGGACTCGACTTTGTCGACGGCGGCCCGGGCAAGCCGGTGGGCATCCAGATGCATAACGGCCGGAAGCGATCCTGCTCGACCCTGACGGGATGCGACCGCGAATAGTGCGTTACCCTCGGGGAGGTTGGGTGGCCGATTGGCGGGATCCGTGACCAGGCCGTCGGGAGGCCCGGTCATATATCCTCCTGATAACCTCTTGCATCGGACACTCCCGTCATGCTGGCATCTTGCCGAGGGGCGCAGTCATCATGCCATCGCAGGACAGACGTCTGGCGGAGGCGGTCGCGGCCATTTATGCCGCCGCGACTGCGCCCGTGCTTTGGCCGCAGACACTGGAGGCGGTCGCCGCCGTCTTCGAGGACGCGGGTGCCAATCTTTTCTATGTCCGTGACGATGGCTCCTATGGCATCGTCGTCACGCCGTCCCTTGTCGAGACGCAGCGCGACTACGACGCCGGGTGGTGGCGTGAGGACATCCGCACCACGCGCGCGATCGAATACGGTTACACCGAGGGCGTCGACGCCAAGACCGACCGGCACATTGCAAGTGACGACGAGATCGCCAATCACCCTTACTATCGTGATTTTCTCCGCCCGCACGGCCTCGGCTGGTTCGCGGGCGTTCCAATCTCGCCCGATCCTCGAACCGCCCTGGCGATGACGGTCCATCGCTCGGCCGCGACGAAACCTCCCTACAGCGACGAAGAGCTTGCTCTGGCCACCTGGCTCGGCCGGCATGCGGAGCATGCGCTGCGGCTCAGTGCCCGGCTGCTCACCGCCGAGATGGCGGCGATCGCATTCGGCGAGGCGCTGACGCGCCTCGATGTCGGCGTGTTTCTGGTCACTGGGGCGGGGACCGTGGTCGTCGCCAACCGGATCGCGGAGAGCCTGATCGGCGATATGCTCACCGTGTCCCAGGGCCGGCTCGCTGCGCCTTTCGAGCCGGAGCGATCCCTTCTGCAACAGGCGATCGAGCAGACGGTCGCAAGCGACCCCTCAGAGCCGCACGGCGTGCCGCGCCCGGTGGTGCTCCAAGGTGCGAGTGACAACGGATTCGCTGTCGCCTATGTGCTGCCGGTGCGGACGATCCGCGATCATCCGCTCGACCGCGCACTGTCCGACGCCAATGCCATCGTTGTCGTGCGCAGGGGCACGCGGGCCGAGCCGATCGATCCTGCGCTCGTTCGCGATCTGCTGAGCCTCACCCTGGGCGAGGCTCGGGTCGCGGCCCTGGTTGGAGCCGGGATGCCGCCCAAGGACGCCGCCGTACGCCTCGGCATCGCCGAGCAGACGGTGCGCACCGTGCTGAAGCGCGTCTTCGCCAAGACGGGGATATCGCGGCAAAGCGACTTGGCGGGGCTGCTGACGCGGCTGGTGCTGAGGTGATCCGGTCGGATCGTCTCAATCCGAGGCTTCACGTCGATCCGGTCGAGAGCCTGGGATGGCTGAGCTCGCGGAATCGCCAGCCTCGCCCTTCTCGTTCGAAAACCCAAATCAGGTCGTAGCGGTCTTCCGGCCAGTGCTGCGGCACGCTGGTCGTGTTGCCCATGATCAGGTTGCCGATCGCCGGGATATCCTCGTGCTGCCAGCAAATCAGCACCGTTCCCGGCCGCGACAGCGCATCCTTGACCAGTGCCTCCTCCTCGCCCTTGGAATGCGCCGTGACCGGGGTGAGCCCGAGGCGAGCCGCCATCGGCGTCACCGTCTCGAGCGGTCGCCGGCTGTGGCTGCCGATGGTCATCGTCTTGCCGTCGGGCGACCTCACCCGTTTCTTGCCGACCCCGGCGGCGAAGATGTGGTCGGGGCGATCGAGGCCGCCCTCGGCCGACGTCGCCGCCGCCGCGAAGACCGCCGCAAGCGACCCGGCGTGCTGCCAGCCGCGGACGGTGAGCGATTCCTTGTCGTTGGTGCCGTCCTCGCGCACGCCGTGGCGTTTCGGCTTCGCGGTCGGCTTCTCGGCGTGGCGGATGACGATCACCTGGTCGGCCGGCATCCCTGCAATATCCCCCACTTCACCCCTAACGAAGCGCATAAGACTAACCCTTCCCGCGGTCGGGGACAGCTCCCCGGGCGTGCCGAACTCTCCTCCCCGGTCCGGCGCCGGCCTTGGCACCGCGGGCCGGCTGGTGTACCGCCACACGCGGACCGCGGGCCGCGCGGCGCGTCGTCGAGTGGGGGAAGCATCATCCAATGGCCAATGTCGTCGTCGTCGGATCGCAGTGGGGAGACGAAGGCAAGGGCAAGATCGTCGACTGGCTTTCCGAGCGGGCCGACATCGTCGTCCGTTTCCAGGGCGGCCATAATGCCGGCCACACCCTGGTGATCGACGGCGTGAGCTACAAGCTGAGCCTGCTCCCATCCGGGGTGGTCCGTCCCGGCAAGCTGTCGGTCATCGGCAACGGCGTCGTGGTCGACCCGTGGGCATTCCTCGACGAGGTCGAGCGGCTGAAGGCCCAGGGCGTTGCGGTGACTCCCGAAAATCTCGTCCTTGCCGAGAACGCCGCACTGATTCTGCCGCTCCACCGCGAGCTTGACGCGGCGCGGGAGACGGCGAGCGCCGCCCAGGCGATCGGCACCACCAAGCGCGGCATCGGCCCGGCCTATGAGGACAAGGTCGGTCGGCGCGCGATCCGCGTCGTCGACCTCGCCGATTTCGCCGCCCTTTCCGCCAAGGTCGACCGGCTTCTCGCCCATCACAATGCGCTGCGCCGAGGGGTCGGCGCCGAGGAGATCGATGGCGCGGCGCTGCTTGCGTCGCTTCGTGACGTCGCGCCCCGCATCCTGCCCTTCGCCGGATCCGCCTGGCGGCTTCTCTCCGCGGCGCGGCGCGAGGGGAAGCGGATTCTGTTCGAGGGAGCGCAGGGGGCGCTTCTGGACATCGACCACGGCACCTACCCCTTCGTCACCTCGTCGAACACCGTTGCCGGCCAGGCGGCGGCAGGATCCGGCCTGGGTCCCGGGGCGGTCGGCTACGTGCTCGGCATTACCAAGGCCTACACCACGCGGGTCGGCGAAGGGCCTTTCCCGACCGAGGACAAAGGCGAGGCCGGCGAGTTCCTCGGCCGCCGCGGCCGCGAGTTCGGCACGGTCACCGGACGCAAGCGCCGCTGTGGCTGGTTCGATGCCGTTCTCGTCCGCCAGACGGTGCAGACCTCGGGCATCGACGGCATCGCGCTCACCAAGCTCGACGTGCTGGACGGTCTCGACAGCATCAGGATCGCGGTCCGCTACCGGCTGGACGGGCGCGAGATCGACTACCTCCCGCCCTCCGAAGGCGACCAGAGGCGCGTCGAACCGGTTTACGAAACGATGGAAGGCTGGCAAGATTCGACGGCGGGAGCGCGTACGTGGAATGATTTGCCCGCCCAGGCGGTGAAGTATGTCCGCCACCTTGAGGAACTCATTGGCGCCCCGGTGGCCTTACTTTCGACAAGCCCGGAGCGTGAGGATACGATTCTGGTGCAGGATCCCTTCCAGAGCTGACTCCGGCAGGTTAAGACGGGTCACTCTCGGCAGAGCGCAAAGATGGCCGAATACTATACAGTCTTGAGACGGGCGATTGCCGGCATCGATCCGAACGTGCCGGAGACCCGCAGGGCGGTCTATGACAAAGCCCGTAATGCCTTGATCGGACAGCTTAAAGCGGTCGATCCCCCGCTTACCACCGCCGAGATATCGCGGCAGCGTCTCGAACTCGAGGAGGCGATCCGCCGGGTCGAGCGCGAAGCCGCGGCCGGCGGCGCCGGTTCCCAGGCAACGCCGCCCCCGGCTGCGAATCGGGCACCGCCGCCACGCGCCGCCGAGCCCGCCGTCAGCATGCCGCCGGTCCACGAATACGAGCCGCCGGCCCATACCTCGCCGCAGGAGGTATTCCGGCGCGCGATCCAGGAAGCCGGCATGCGGGGCGGCGAGACCGACCGGACCCCGCCGGCACCGGTCGCCCGCTATGAAGGGGCGCCCGACTTGCGGAGCCCGCCGCCCTCGCGCGACCGAATGCCGCCGCCGCCAGCCGGCGCGCCGGACCGGGGTGCGCTGCCCTTGCGCGCCGACTCTGCCCGATATGCCGCCCCCGAAGACCGCCGCCGCCAGCCGGCGCCGGATGCCTATCAGCCCCCGGCCCAGGTCGCGCAGGACCAGTACGACCCCGAGCCGCGGCTCGCCCCCGAGTATGACCAGGAGTGGGAGCATCCCCAGGCGGCCGCTCCGCCGGTCGATCCCAGGCGCGAACGCCCCGCCGCCGGGGCGGCGCGGGGTCGCGGCCGGGCCGAGCCGGTCGGGGATGAGGTCGCCGAGCGGCCGCGCCGCTCGCGTCTCGGCGGCATCCTGCTTACCGTTTTGATCCTTGCCATGATCGGCGGAGTTGGCGCGCTCGCATGGTCTCAGCGCTCGGTGATCACCGATCTCATCGCCGGCTTCGAGCCCGGTTCGGGGGCGGGAGAGGGCGAGCAGCCGATCCTGCCGCCGCCGCCCGATGAGCCCGAAGCCGTCGCGGCGGCCGACTCCGGCAAGAACACCGACCGCCTGCTTCCCGGCGAGGCGCCGCCGCCGGGCTCCGACGTCCGCGTCGTCGGCGATACGTCGGGCGCCGAGACCGCCGATTCCGGCCCGGCCATGGCCTCGTCCGAGCCGATTCCCGCCTCTGCCGATCCGGGCGCGGCGAGCGGCACGCAGAAGGCGATCCTTTACGAAGAGCCGGTCGAGGGTGCCGGTGAAAACGCGGCCGTGACCGCGATCGACGCAGCCGTCAACTGGCGCTTCGTCGGCGACGGTCCGAACGGTCCGGAGGTTGAGGCGAACCTCGAGGTGCCCGAGCGGAACATGACGATCCGCTTCTCGCTCCACAAGAACGCCGACGACACGCTGCCGGCGAGCCACCTGGTCGAGGTTGTCGTTGACACGCCGGCCGACTTCCCGGGCAAGGCGATCGGCAGCATCCCCCGCATCGTGCTGAAGCCGACGGAGGGGGCGCGCGGCCAACCCCTGGTCGGCGCCGCCGCCAAGGTCGCCGACGGCTTCTTCTGGATCGCGCTTTCCGCGGCGGAGGCCGACATCGCCTCCAACCTTTCGCTGATGCGCGATCGGAACTGGATTGACCTGCCCTTCGTCTACGAGAACGGCCAGCGGGCCATCCTCACCTTCGAGAAGGGTCCCGACGGCGAAGCCGCCTTCGAGCAGGCGTTCGCCGCCTGGGGCACGGGCTAGGTTCTCCCTGGCGCGGGGCGGGGGTCCCTCCGCCCCTCATCCGGATCTGGCCTCCTCCCGCCTCGGTCTCCCCGCCGCTTGTCGCGCGGCGGGCGCATGGCCGCCCCACCTCGAATGCGCTTGCCCTCGCGCCGCCTCCCTGCGATGATTGCGGCCGTTCCGAGGGGTGCTCGTACCCGAGCTGAGATGGCCTGACCGGCCGAACCCTTCGAACCTGATCCGGGTCATGCCGGCGAAGGGACGGGAACTTCTCCCAGACAGACGCCCTTGGCAGTGACCCGGCCCTTGAGGACGGTCGTCATGGCGCGCAGAGCATCCAGTGGGCATGGGGAAACCGGCGCATGATCGCGCTTCGCGCCCTCTATGTCTTTGTCGGCCTGCTTCTCATCTGGCAAGCGGTGATCTGGCTTTTTCAGCCGCCGCATTTCATGCTGCCGTCGCCGCTCGCCGTGTTCGAGGCGCTGCGTGAACGGCCCGAGCTCTGGCGGGTTCATGCCCTGACGACGCTCACCGAAACGGTGATCGGTCTTGTTGCCGGTACGGTGCTCGGCGCCGGACTGGCGCTGATGATGAGCTTTCTCCCGCCGGCAAGGCGTCTCCTCCTGCCCGTGATGGTGGTGAGCCAGGCACTGCCGGTCTTCGCCATCGCGCCGCTCCTGGCGCTCTGGTTTGGATTCGGCCTGGCGTCCAAGATCGTGATGGCGACCATCGCCATCTTCTTCCCCGTCGCCTCCGCCTATCACGACGGCCTCGCCCGCACCGACCCGCAACTCCTCGATCTTTCGCGCCTCTATGGCGCCGGGCGTATCCGTGAGGTGGCCATGTTCCGTGTTCCGTCGGCCCTTCCGTCGCTCATCATCGGCGTGCGGCTCGCCGCGGTATATGCCCCGATAGGCGCCCTGATCGGCGAATGGGTCGGCGCGTCATCCGGCCTTGGCTATGCGATGCTGCTCGCGCAGGGCCGGTCGCAGACCGCCGTCGTTTTCGCCTGTCTTTTTCTGCTTGCCGCGATGTCCGTCCTGCTTCGCGCCGCGGTCGATCTTCTCACCCGCAACGTCGCCCCCTGGGCGCCGGAATCAACCTGAACGGAAAACCCATGCTTCATCGACTGATCCCCGCTGCCGTTGCCCTCGCCCTGGCTGCCGCACCCGCCTCGGCCGCCGACAAGTTGACCGTGCTCCTCGACTGGTTCGTCAATCCCGACCATGCCCCGTTGGTGATCGCCAAGGAGGCCGGCTATTTCGAGCGCCACGGCCTCGAGGTCGAACTCGTCGCGCCGGCCGATCCCAGCGCCCCGCCGCGCCTCGTCGCCGCCGGTCAGGGCGACGTCGCGGTCACCTACCAGCCCGACCTCATGCTCCAGATCAAGGAAGGCCTCCCGCTCGTCCGCTTCGGCACGCTGGTCGAAACGCCGCTCAATGCCCTGATCGTCCTTGCGGACGGACCGATCAAATCGCTCGCCGACCTCAAGGGCAAGCGCATCGGCTACTCCGTCGCCAGCATCCAGAGCGCCTACCTCTCCGGCATGCTCGATTCCGTCGGCCTCACCATGGACGACGTGACCATGGTCAACGTCAATTTCAACCTCGTCTCTGCCTTGCTCGCCGGACAGATCGATGCGGCCATCGACGGCTACCGCAACTTCGAGCTTACGCAGCTCGCGATCGAGGGACGGCCGGGCCTCGCCTTCTTCCCCGAGGAGCACGGAGTGCCTGTCTACGACGAGCTGATCTATGTCACCCGTTCCGAGCTCAAGGACGACCCTCGCCTGCCCCGCTTCCTCGCCGCGGTCGAAGAGGCGACGGTCTTCATCACCAATCACCCGGAAGAGGCGCGGACGATGTTCATGAAGTCGCACATCGACCTTGACGACGAGCTCAACCGCCGCGCCTTCGATCTGACCTTGCCGCGCTTCGCCAAGCGCCCGGCGGCATTGGATGCCGGGCGCTACGACCGCTTCGCCGAGTTCCTCAAGGCGAAGGGCCTCATCGACGTGGTTCCGCCGGTCGAGAGCTACGCGATCGTTGTGCGGTGAGGCGCCGGCGTTGCGGGACGGCGCGGTGGCGCCATCGGCGTGCGATGCCGTCGCGTTAGCTGAACCGCGACTCCGCCGTGTTCATCCACATGTCGGGATTGGGGCCGAGCTTTGCCTTCACCGGCTCGGAGATCCGCGTCGCTTCCGCAAGCACCCCGGCGTCGGCCTGGCGATCAAGGGCGCGGGCGTTGGCCTCGATCTCGGCCACGCTGCGCGCGCCGGTGAGAACCACCGCCACCCCTGGCTGGGCTAGCGCCCATTGGATGGCGAGATCGGCAAGGGACATGCCGGAGGCCTCGGCAAGGCGGCGGAGCGCGGGAAGCGCGGCGAAGACCTCCGCCTCGGCGCCCGCTTCGCCATGCGCTCCGTCGCCGTAGAATCTCGTGGCGTGCAGGCTCTGCGGGACTTCGCTGGCCGACTTGTAGCGTCCGGTGAGAAGGCCCTGGGCAAGGACGGAATAGGCAACCACGTCGAGTCCCATCGCCTTGGTCTCGGGCAGGATGTCGTATTCGATCGCCCGCCAGAAGAGGCTGTAGGGCAGCTGGTGGAGGACAACGACGCCGGCGTCCTTCGCCGCCCTGAGGGCGGCGAGATTCATCGGCCCGAAATTGCAGACCCCGGCGATGCGGATCTTGCCCGCCTCCTTGAGCGCCCGGAGGCCCTCGAGCGACGCCTCGACGGGAATATCCGGGTTGGGCCAGTGGAGGTAGTAGGCGTCGACATAGTCGGTGCCGAGACGGAGAAGGCTCGCCTCGCAGGCGGCAATCAGCGGGTCGCCGGCAAGGTCCTTGTAGACCTTGGTGGCGATGACGGCCCGATCGCGGCGTCCCTCGAGACCCCGGCCGAGCACCTCCTCGGAACGCCCGTCGGCATAGCCGGCCGCGGTATCGATGAAGTCGATGCCGGCATCGAGGGCGGCTGAAACCACGTCGATCGACGCTTTGTCGTCCTGCTCGCCCCACATCGGGTCGCTGCCGAAGGCCCAGGTACCGAGGGAGATGCGGGAAACCTCGATGTCGGTTCCGGCGAGTCGCGTGCGTTCCATCATTGCCCCATTTGAAACATCTGTATCCGGGTCTGAACCAGTGGCTGGACGATAGCGCGGCGGACGGGCGTAGCCTAGGCTCCGGCAGTGTTTCGCGATTGCCGTGCCGTCCATGAGCTTTTCTCTCCGCCATGTCCGCTATTTCGTCGCCGTCGCCGAGGCGGGGTCGATCTCGGGCGCGGCCCGGCAACTCTCCATCGCCCAGTCGGCAGTGACCGAAGCGGTGAAGGCGCTCGAGGAGGATATCGGCGCCGACCTCCTCGACCGGTCTGGCCGGGGGGTCACGCTCACCCATCGCGGCCAGCTCTTCCTCCGCCATGCCGGCCGGATTCTCGAGGCGGTCGCCGACGCGCGGCGGATCGGAGCGGGCGAGGAGGCGCTTGCGGGCGAACTGCATCTCGGCGCGTCGTCGCTGGTGGCGGGTTACATCCTCGCCGACCTGCTTGCGCGCTTCCGCCGCGCCTATCCCGGTGTCGCGGTCGCCGCTGTGGAGGACATCGGGGAGTATCTCGAGCATCTCCTCGTCAACGGCGAGCTCGACGTGGCGGTGATGGTTCTGTCGCGGTTGCGCCAGTCCGCCGCCCTCGAGGCGCGCATCATCGAGCAGTCCTCGCAGCGACTCTGGCTGCCGCTCGGCCACCCGCTTGCGGCACGCGAAGCGGTGAGTCTCGCCGATGTCGCAAGCGAGCGGCAGGTCGTGCTTGCCGTCGACGAAATCCAGGAATCGGCCGAGGCGTTCTGGCGCGAACACGACCTTCGCCCCGAGATCGCCTTCCGCACGCGCTCGGTCGAAGCCGTCCGGAGCCTGGTCGCCACCGGCGCCGGCGTTGCCGTGCTCCCCGACCTCGTCTACCGGCCGTGGTCGCTCGAGGGCGACCGCATCGAGGCGCGGCCGACCGTCGAGCCTCTGCCCCCCGTCCGGGTCGGCGTCGTCTGGCGGCGAGGCTCGCGCCTTTCCGAGCCCGCGGCGCGGTTCCTCGACGTGGTGCTGCCGGAGGGAGGGCGGATGGTATAGCCGCTCGACACGCGAGGCCCGCGCCCCGCCGCGGTCTCCTGAGGGCTCCCGGGGGCCATCGTTCGTGTTTTCCGATATCTCGGTTCTGAATTTTGTATTTGCGATGGACCCGGCCGCGAGTCACACTTTGCGCCAATGGCCGGCGGGTCGGTTGCCGCCGTGGCCTCTGCCCTGCCGGCCGCGGGCGAGAGGGAGAGGGATCCATCCCATGAGCAAGGCTCTGACAATCGCGGCCGCGGTCGCCGCCGCTTCCGCATTTGCGATACCGGCGCAAGCGCAGCTCCAATCGGTCGGCGAGGGCGAGGGGCAGGTCGATATCGTCGCCTGGCCGGGCTACATCGAGCGCGGCGAGACCGACAAGAATTTCGATTGGGTCACCGACTTCGAGGCCAAGACCGGCTGCAAGGTGAACGTCAAGACCGCCGCCACGTCCGACGAGATGGTGGCGCTGATGAACGAAGGCGGCTTCGACCTCGTCACCGCCTCGGGCGACGCGAGCCTCCGCCTCATCGCCGGCGAGACGGTCCAGCCCGTCAATACCAGCCTCATCCCGAGCTGGGGCACCGTCGACGAGCGGCTCCAGAACGCGCCGTGGCACACGGTGGACGGCGTCCACTACGGCGTCCCCTACCAGTGGGGCTCCAACGTGCTGATGTACAACACCGAGGTGTTCAAGGAGCCGCCGACCAGTTGGAACGTGGTCTTCGAGCCCATGAACCTGCCTGACGGCAAGCCCAATGCCGGCCGCGTTCAGGCCTTCGACGGCCCGATCTACATCGCCGATGCCGCGCTCTATCTCAAGACCCACAAGCCCGAGCTCGGCATCAAGGATCCCTACGAACTGAACGAGGACCAGTACAAGGCGGCCCTCGAGCTCCTCCGCCAGCAGCGTCAGATCGTCAGCCGTTACTGGCACGACGCCTTCGTCCAGATGGACGACTTCAAGAACGAGGGCTTCGTCGCCTCCTCGTCGTGGCCGTTCCAGGTGAACATCCTCAAGTCGGAGGGACAGCCGATCGCCAGCACCATCCCCATGGAGGGCGCGACGGGGTGGGCCGACACCACCATGATGCACGCCGAGGCGGCCCATCCGAACTGCGCCTATATGTGGCTTGAGCATTCGATCAACCCGAAGCTCCAGGGCGACCTCGCGGCCTGGTTCGGCTCGGTGCCGGCGGTCCTCGCTGCCTGCAAGGGCAACGCGCTCCTCGGCGACGAAGGCTGCGCCGTCAATGGCGAAGGCAACTTCGACAGGATCGCCTTCTGGAAGACCCCGGTCGCGAAGTGCGCCTCCAACCCGGATACGGGTTGCGTGCCTTATTACCGCTGGGTGTCGGATTACATCGCCATCCTCGGCGGACGATAGGCCGGGACGGCGTTCCGTGTGCGGGGGCGCGGACGCGCTGATGCCCCGCCGACACGGGATGTCGAAACGCAACGGGCGCTGACGCCGGTGTCCCATGGTTTCGGCATCCCGCATGGGCACCGCGGCGCGTTGCGCTGCGGTGCGCCCCGGACGACGATGAGCCGTGAGATCGGCACGTGACGTCACCCATGACCACGGCCATGCCGGCCGCTGTCCGCTTCGAGCATGTTTCCCGTCACTTCGGCGAGGTGCGCGCCGTCGACGACGTGAGCTTCACCGTCGGCAGCGGCGAGTTCTTCTCGATGCTCGGACCGTCGGGATCGGGCAAGACGACGTGCCTTCGCCTGATCGCCGGCTTCGAGCAGCCTGACGCCGGACACATCGAGATTTTCGGCGAGACGGCGGTAGGCCTGCCGCCTTACCGGCGCGCCGTCAACACCGTGTTTCAGGACTACGCGCTCTTCCCGCATATGAATGTCGCCGACAATGTCGCCTACGGGCTGATGGTGCGCGGCGTCCCGAGGGCCGAGCGGCGGCGGGCGGCGCGCGACATGCTCGATCTCGTCAAGCTTTCCGGCCTCGAGGAGCGGCGCCCGGCGGCGCTTTCGGGCGGTCAGCGCCAGCGCGTCGCGCTTGCCCGCGCGCTCGTCGTCAAGCCCAAGGTGCTGTTGCTCGACGAACCGCTCGGTGCGCTCGACCTCAAGCTGCGCGAGCAGATGCAGGTGGAGCTGAAGGCGTTGCAGCGCGAGGTCGGCATCTCCTTCGTCTACGTCACGCACGACCAGGGCGAAGCGCTGTCGATGAGTGATCGCGTCGCCGTCTTCAATCAGGGCAGGATCGTCCAGATCGGGACGCCGACCGAGGTCTACGAGCGGCCGGCGACGCGCTTCGTCGCCGATTTCGTCGGCGGGTCGAACGTCATCGAGCCGGCATTCGCCGCCAACCTCGGCCTCGTCCCCGGCGTCTACAGCCTGCGGCCTGAGCGGGTCGACCTCATCGTCAACGGCGCGGTGGCCCCCCCGGGGCGCCGGAGCATACCCGGCGTCGTCGCCAGCGTCCTCTACCAGGGCGCGGTTCGCAGGATTCAGGTCGACGCCAGGGGCTTCTGGCTCAACGCCGTGGTCGGCGCCGGCGGCAACCGGCTTGAGGCCGGCAGCCCGGTCACCGTTGCGTTCGACGTCGACGCGCTCCACCGCATGGAGGACGCGCCATGACCGCCGTCGCGATCGAGGTCGCACCCCCCCGCGAAGGCGTGCTGCGCCGCTTCTCCGACCTGCTGATGCGCCGGCCGCGCCTGTTCCTGCTCCTCTTGCTCGCCCCGCCGCTCCTCTGGCTCGGCGTGGTCTATGTCGGCTCGCTGATTGCGCTTCTTGCCCAGAGCTTCTTCTCGATCGACGAGTTCACCGGGCTCATCAATCACGATCTCACGCTCAAGACCTATGCCGAGCTTCTCCAGCCCGCCAACCTCGACATCATCATCCGCTCGGTGCTCATGGCCGCGGCGGTCACGCTCACCTGCGCCTTCATTGCCTTCCCCATCGCCTACTATGCCGCGCGCTATGCCTCCGGCCGTTGGAAGGCGTTGTTCTACATCGCCGTCACGCTGCCGCTCTGGTCGAGCTACCTCGTCCGCGTCTACGCCTGGAAGCTGATCCTTGCCAAGGAGGGCATCCTCAACTGGGTGATCGAACGCACCGGGCTCACCCCCGTCCTCGATCTCATCCTCTCGCTTCCCGTGGTCGGCGGCCCGTCGCTGTCGATCAGCTACATCGGCACCTACCTGGTCTTCGTCTATCTCTGGCTCCCCTACATGATCCTGCCGACGCAGGCCGCACTCGAGCGCGTGCCCGGCTCTCTCCTTGAAGCCTCCGCCGATCTCGGCGCGACCCCGGGGCGGACCTTCCGCTCGGTGATCCTGCCGCTCGCCCTTCCCGGAGTGGTGGCCGGGTCGATCTTCACCTTCGCGCTGACGCTCGGCGACTACATCACGCCGCAGATCGTCGGCATTTCGACGCTGTTTCTCGGCCAGGCCGTCTACACACTCCAGGGCACGGCCGGGAACATCCCGCTCGCCGCCGCCTTTTCGGTGGTGCCCATCATCATCATGGCGGTCTACTTGACGATTGCCCGGCGCCTCGGAGCCTTCGATGCGCTGTGAGTGCCGCCGCGCCGGACGGTACGAGGCCTTCCATGCCTAGGCGGGCGCCGTTCGGCCTTTCGATCGCCGCGGTGGGCGGGCTTCTCTTCCTGCATGTGCCGCTGGCCCTCATCATCCTCTATGCCTTCACCACGGAAGAGAAGAACTACCAGTTCCCGCCGCCGGGACTGACGCTGCAGTGGTTCGCCGTTGCCTGGGAGCGCGCCGACGTGTGGCGCGCGCTCCTGCTTTCGCTGCAGGTCGCGGCGGTGGCGACCATCGGGGCGCTGATCCTCGGCACGCTCGCCGCCGCGGCGCTGGCGCGCACCCGCTTTTTCGGCCGCGAGGCGATCTCGTTGCTCATCATTCT
>DASSPO010000048.1:0-25812 GCA_035699585.1 Bauldia sp. | reverse complement strand
TCGGGCCCCGGCCCGACCACCAGGCAGGCGACCGGCATCCGCAACGTCCCGCTCACGCTCCGCACTGCCTGGCGCCAGGGCGATGCCGCCTGCGTGCCCGCGAGCAACGTGAAACCATGGGGCAGAAGGGCATCGTGGATGGACAGGCTCTCGCCGGCCCGGACGACGGCGAAATGCGGCAGCCGGGAGCCGGGCCAGGTTGTCGGCCGGTAGTCGATGACCGGATCGTCGGCAACCGGCCGCGGCGTTCCGTCGGGGATCACCGCGCCGCGCTCATAGGCGAAGCCCAGGTCAAGTCCGGCAAAGCGGTAGTGACGGGCCTGTCCCGGAATCCGCCGTTCGAACTCGTGGCGCGCGTGTTCGCCGCGGCCGCTGGCTTCCGACAGGATATGGAGTGGCGCAAGCGCCTGCTTCAACGCGATGTTGATGGCGTTCCGTTGCCAGCGCGCCGGCAGGCTCGTGAACATGCGCGAATTCTGCGCCGCCTGAAGCCGCTCCTGCTGCTTGAGGCTGAGGCCGACGACGCCGAGAAGATCGCTCATCTGGTCGAAATTGGCGACGCTGTGCTCGAGGTTGATGCGTGCCACCGGACGCCGCTCGACCTCATAGGTGTCGAGAAGGTCGGGACCGGCCTCGGCGCGAAGCACGGCGGCAAGCTTCCAGGCGAGATTATGCGCGTCCTGGACGCCTGTGTTTAGGCCGAGCCCGCCGGTCGGAGGGAAGCTGTGGGCGGCGTCGCCGGCAAGGAAGATCCGGCCGCGCCGGTAGCGCTCGGCCACGGCGGCCCCGAGGGACCATGGCCGGACAAGCCTGATCCTGAGGTCCGGCGGCATGAGGCCAACGGCATGCTCAACCAGGCTCCGGCAGCGCGCTTCGGTGTAGGATTCAGCCGACTGCTGCGGCGGATAATAGGGTACGAACAGCACCCACTCATCGGGCAGCCAATGGGCAATCAAGACGCCCAGTGCATCGGGATTGAGCGTCCAGTAAAGAATGCTCTTACGGTGGTTGACCAGCGAGCCGAGATCGGCGGTGAAGTAGACGCCGATCATGTGCTGGATGACGCGGCCATCATGCCCGATTCCGGCAAGATGTCGCACCGGACTTCCGGTTCCGTCGCAACCCACGAGGTAGTCCGCGCTCACCTCCAGCTGGCTCCCGCCGGACGACAACGTGCAACTCACGCCATCGCTGGTTTCGACGACAGCGGTGCACTCGTGGCCGACGCGGAAGTCGATTTCCGGCGTTTGAACCACCTGCCGCCACAGCAGCGGTTCGAGCCTGTTCTGGGGGAAGACCGTGGCGTGCACGGGACTGAGGGAGAGGAGTGCGTTGACGTCGGGCGGAAGGGCCGTGCAGCGGCCAAGCTCCCGCCCCGCAAGCGTGGTCACCCAGGTGATGTTTGCCCGCTCGAAGACATTCTGGCTCGCGGCAAGGATACGCTCGTCCTGTCCGATCTCGCGGAAGACCTCGATCGTGCGTGTGTCGAGGATACAGGCGGCAGGGTGGGCCTGGGGGGCGGTGTTTCGTTCGACCAGCGTTACGCGGACCCCGGCGCGGGCAAGGAGCAGCGCAAGCGTCAACCCGGTCGGCCCGGCGCCAACTACGACAACCCTGCCGGGAGCATTCGTCATCCGTCCAGTTTCCCTTTGCGCGGTTTGATCTGTCACCTGCCGCTCCCCATTATGCACGATACGCGGCCTTTGGGGGCGGCGAATGCTGACCCTCGGAAAGAAGCATGAAACGAATCTTGCTGCTCTACTACTCCCAGTCCGGAGAGGCGGACCGCACAGCCGCCGTTTTCCGCGAAGAGCTCGAGGCGGCAGGCCATCTTGTCATTACGGCGCGGTTGCGGCCAGAGCCGGACTATCCCTACCCTTGGCGCTCGATCCGGCGCTTCTTTGACGTGATGCCGGAAACCCAACTCGGCCGGCCGCCTTCGGTCAGCTTGCCGGAGTTGGGCCCGAGCCCGTCTTTCGACCTCGTGATTCTGGTCGTGCCGATCTGGTTTCTCTCGCCTGCCCCACCCGTCCAGGGCTTCTTCCGCATGGCGGAAGCGGCCGCGCTCCGCGGAGCACCGGTCCTGACCGTGACTGTCAGCCGCGCCATGTGGCAGCAGGGCTCGGAGACCCTGAAGCGACTTCTTGCGGCCGCGGGCGCCCGCCACATCGACAATGTGGTCGTGACGCATCGAGGCTCTCCGGTTGCAACACTGATTTCCACCCCTCTTGCGCTGCTATCCGGCAAGCAGGGCCGTTTCATGGGCATATTTCCCGAATCGGGCGTCGCGGAAGCCGATCGGCAACGAGTCCGCCGTCTTGCCCGATTGGCCGCCACAAGGCTCAACTCACGCGACGCGGTCTCCGGCTCCCTTCTCGCCGGTGAACCGGCCGTCAGGGTGCGGCGCTGGCTGATCGGACCGGAACTCCTCGGCTGGTACTGTTTCCACGGCTGGGCACGCCTTATCGACGGACTTGGCCGCCTCGGGGCGACGCCTCGCGCCATAGGCGTGTGGGGCTTTGCCCTCTTCCTGCCGATTCTCATTCTCGTCGGCCTGGCCCTTACCCTCATCGGCACCCCGATTCTTTACGTTTTGGCGAAGCCATGGGTCGAGCGGACCGCTGCCCGGCTGGCCGCGCCGACCGGCGAGGCCGCCGCAATTCGCGCCTGATGCCGGGCCGAATTCGATGCTATCGATGCGCAGGTCGAACATGAGCCGGTTTCAGGTGTTTACCTGCCGACCGACAAAGATCACGGAGCAGGCATGCGTAAAGTGAATTCGACGGGGCATCATGGCCGGTGATGCCTTCGTGACCGGCTGGGGCGTGTCGCTTCCCAACGCCCCCATCGACAATGCCAGTATCGAGGCGGTGCTTGGCCATATCGAGGCCCAGTCCGCCGCCGTGAAGCGTCGCGTGCTCATCAACAACGGCATCCAGACCCGTCACTACGCGATCGACCCGGCGACCGGCGAGATAACCCACACCAATGCCCAATTGACCGCAGAGGCGATCCGGGCGCTCTGTCGCAACGCGGGGATCGCTCCGGCCGACATTGCCTGCCTTGCGTGCGGGAGCTCCAGCGCGGACCAGGTGATCCCCAGTCACGCGAGCATGGTCCATGCCGAGCTCGGTACGCCGCCATGCGAAATCCTGAGCCCAACGGGGGTGTGCTGTGCCGGGGTGAGCGCCCTCAAATATGCCGCTCTCAACGTCGCCGCCGGCCTCCTCCCCAATGCGGTCGCCACCGGCTCGGAGCTTGCCTCGCCAAGTCTTCGCGCCTCGCATTTCGAGCCCCAGATCCGGCTCAATGTGAGCGAAGTCGACGACCACCCGATGCTGCCTTTCTCGAACGAGTTCTTGCGCTGGATGCTCTCGGACGGGGCCGGAGCTCTCCTGGTCGAGCCTGAACCGCGCAAGGGCCGGCTGTCGCTCCGCATCGATTGGATTGATATCCTCTCCTATGCGAGCGAATCCGAGGTCTGCATGTATTTTGGCTTGCAGAAGGCCGAGGACGGCACGACAAACAGTTGGCGGACCGTGGACGATGAGGCGCGGCTCTGGCGGGGGGGCTATCTCAGCCTGTCCCAGGATGTCCGCGTCCTCAACGACAGGCTCCCCGAACTGATGAAGCTCTCGTTTGCGAGAATGCGTGAACGCCGAGGCATCAAGCCTGACGAGGTCGACTGGCTGCTCCCGCATTTCTCTTCGAACTGGTTCCGCCAGCGTCTCTTTGACGGCCTTGCCGAAAGCGGCTTCTCCGTCCCCTGGGAACGCTGGTTCACCAATCTCGCCACCAAGGGCAATACCGGATCGGCGGCCATCTACATCATGCTCGAGGAGCTGATGACCTCGGGCCGTGTTCGCCCCGGCCAGCGCATTCTTGGCGTCGTGCCGGAAAGCTCGCGAATGCTTTTCGGTTTTCTCCACTTCACCGTCGTCTAGGCACCGCGATGCGGGTCGGCGCCATTCCCGAGACGCTGGTCGAGCGGATCGCCACGCTTGCCGGCCTCGCGCCGACCCCGGTTGTCGATACATTCCACGCGGTGATCGTTGCGCGTGCCGTGGTCGTCGCGACCAAGCTCGGCGTCTTTGACGCGCTCGCCGGGGGTCCCGCCGAAGCCGGGGACATTGCCAGCGAACGGCGCATGCATGCCGGGGCGCTAGCACGCCTTCTCAATCTTCTCGTTGCGGCCGGCTACCTCCGCTACGGCAAAGGCCGCTACGCCCTGTCGCCCCTCGCCGAGAAGTGGCTCCTGACGAGCAGCCCGTACTCAATCCGGGACGTGATGCTCCTACGGCTCCTCGAATGGCAGGCGATCGATGCCACGGAGGAGTATGTCCGCACCGGCAAGTCGCTCGATGTCCATGACATCATCCGCGGCGACCAATGGACCATTTACCAGCGCGGAATGCGGGCGCTCGCCCGCCTCAGCGCCGACGAAGTCGTGCGCCGGGTCAGGATCCCCAAGGACGCGACCACGATGCTCGACATCGGCGGGGGCCACGGTGGCTATTCCGTCGCCTTCTGTCGCGAGCACCCTGCCCTTCATGCCACCGTGCTCGACCTACCGGCAGCGGTCGCCGCGGCCGCGCCAATCCTGGCCGAAGAGAAGATGGGCAGCCGGGTGGTCCATCGGGTGGGCGACGCGCTGACCGACGACTTCGGCAGGGAAGCGTGGAACCTTATCCTTATCGCCCATCTCGTGCATCACTTCGACGCCGCGACCAACGCCGCCATCGTCCGTCATGCCGCCACGGCGCTCAAGCCAAGGGGAAGGCTCATCGTGCTCGACGTGCTTCGCCCGGCTCTCCCCAACGCGGGTGGCCAGACCGGCGCCATTCTCGACCTCTACTTCGCGATCACGAGCAATTCCGGTACCTACCCGGCCGACGAGATCGATGAGTGGTTCCGCGCCGCCGGCCTCAAGCCAGGGCGGAACATCCATCTCCGGACGGCCCCGGGGATCAGCGTGATGAGCGCCGTCAAGCCCGCAAGCTGAGCCACGGCTTCAGTCTGCCGGAAACACGAGCGCGTCGCCTGCCTTGACCGAGAAGCTGACCGGGGAGCCGACCGCCAGCCCGTCACCGGAAGGCGCCACGACCCGAAGGGGCTGGGACAAACCGTCGACGGCGACTTGAACCATCTCGGTTTCTCCGAGGTAGTGCCGGGATACGACGCGGCCGCCCCGGTCGCCAGTTCCGACGCGAATGTCCGAGGGCCTGATGCAGACAACGACCGCTTCGCCCTCCCTGAAGGACGGCGTCGGAAAGTCACCCGCCGGGGTCACGGCAGACCCGCCCCGGCAGATACCCGGCACCTCGTTCCAATCGGCAAAGAAGCGCGCAACATCGAGCGTCGCCGGCCTCTGGCAGAGTTCCTCCGCCGGGCCGTCCTGGACGATACGGCCCGACTGCATCATCACGATACGGTCGGCCACGCGCATCGCATCGTCCTGGTCGTGAGTGACGAGCACGACCGTCGTCCCGCTTTCGCGCAGAACCCCGAAGGTATCCTCGCGCACCAGGATGCGCGTCCGGCGGTCAAGGTTGGAGAACGGCTCATCCATGAGCAGGATCCGGGGCCGCGGCGCGAGCGCACGCGCCAGCGCCACCCGCTGCTGCTCGCCCCCGGACAGCATGTGGGGATAATCGCCGCCACGGTCGGCAAGGCCGACGCGCGCGAGCGCCCGGAGCGCCGCCGCCCGAGCCTCCGACGCCGGCATGGCGCGGAGGCCGAACATCACGTTGCGGAGCGCCGTGAGGTGCGGGAACAGCGCGTAGTCCTGAAACATCATGCCGACACCGCGCTTCTCCGGCGGCACGCTCCCATCCGGTGTTGCAACGTCATGACCGCCGATCGCGATTCGCCCGGCATCGAGCGCCTCGAGGCCCGCGATGAGGCGGAGCAGCGTTGACTTTCCCGATCCGGAATGACCGACCAACGCGACGATCTCGCCCGGCGCCACGTCGAAGGACACATCCTCAACCGCCGGCACGCCGCCATAGCGCCGGGTTACATGACGAACCGCGAGCGAAGCGGCCGACATGCCTGCTGAGCGGATAAGAGCGCCCTCGTGCGCTTCGGGACGATAGACCTGATCCATTCCCGACGGAGCACTCCTCAACGCCGCGCGGCCCTCGAACCCCGCCATGTGCCATCCCGAGCCGCTCGACGCAACGAAAGCGTAGCCGGCGCCCGGGACAGCGTTCTTGATCCCTCGCAAATCCCTCATGGAGACACCTGCGGCACGGCCGGTCGACTGACCCGCGCAAGGAGGACGACCGGGAGAAGCCCCACCAAGACGATGAGGAGCGCAGCGATCGCGCCGTCCTCGTAGGTGCCGCGGGACGCCTCCCCGTAGAGATGGGTGGCCAGCGTCTCGAAATTGAGCGGACGAAGCAGAAGCGTCGCCGGGAGCTCCTTCATGCAATCGACGAAGACGAGGATCGCCGCCGCCCCGAGCGCAGGCCGGATGAGCGGCAGGTGGACGCGGCGAAACGCGCCGGTGACGGTCTCGCCCAGGGTGCGGGCGCTATAGTCGAGGCGGCGAGGGACCTTGGCAAGGCCCGCATCGACGCCGCCCGCCGAGATGGCCAGGAACCGCACGGCGTAGGCGTAGGCGAGCGCGGCGATTGTCCCGGAGAGAAGGAGACCGGTCGAGACGCCGAAGCCGTGGCTCATCAATCCGTCAACCAGATTGTCGAGCCCGGCGAGCGGTGCGAGCAGGCCAAGCGCCACCACCGTGCCGGGGAGCGCGTAGCCAAGGCTGGCGGCACGGAGGAGGCCGCGGCCGATGCGGCCGTCCTCAATGCGGGCGGCATAGGCTGCCGCAACGCCGAGAACGATGACGATCACCGTCGCAAGCGTCGAGACGCCGATCGTGTTGACCGCCTCGCCGATCAGTCGCGGCGAGAAGCCGGCAAAGTCGAGTCGGATGGCCGCCTGGCGGATGAGATGAAGTGCCGGGAAGGCGAAGCCGACCAGTACCGGGATCAGGCCCAGCGCGAGGGCGGCTCCACCAGCCCATCCCGCGAGCCGCCGCCGCGCCGGCGCCGCCGTGCGCTGGGCTGTGGTGCCGAAGCGCTGGCCGCGGCGGGCGGCGCGCTCGATCACGACAAGCAGCATCACGACGGCGAGCATCACCAGGGCAAGTTGCGCGGCGCCGGCCAAATTCGACTGGTTGATCCAGGTCGAGTAGATCGAAAGCGTCAGGGTCCTCACGCCGAGAAACTCGGAGGCGCCGACGTCGTTGAGCGTCTCCATCAGCGCAAGGCTCGCGCCGACGGCGATCGCCGGCCTTGCCAGCGGCAGCGCGACCCGGAAGAAGATGCGTCCCTGGCCGGCGCCGAGCGTGCGCGCGGCATCGACCAGTCCGGCCGCCTGTATCAGAAACAGCGCCCGCGTGGACAGGTAGACGTAAGGGTAGAGGACGAAGCCGAGAAGGATCACCGCCCCGGGGATCGAGCGAACGTCGGGAAGGCGAAAATCCTGCGGCGAGGCGATGCCGAAGAGCGTCCGGATGAAAGACTGCACCGGGCCGATCGGATGAAGGAGATCGAGATAGGCATAGGCGACGATGTAGGTCGGGACGGCCAGCGGCAGGAGGAGGGCCCAATCGAGAACGCGACGGCCGGGGAACTCGTACGCCGTCACCAGCCAGGCAGCACCGGTGCCGAGCGCTATCGTAAGCGCGCCGACGCCGAGAAGAAGCAGGGCCGTATTGAGGGTCGCCGCCGGAAGCACGTTCGCGACAAGGTGCGTCCACGCATCGCCTGACCCGCCTGCGGCGATAATGGCGAGCGAGACGATCGGGACGAGAACAAGTACCGCGGTGGCGGCCGAAGCCGCCAGCCAAAGGCATGCGCCGCCGCACCATTGCCGGGCGAGTCGCGGCGGATCTGATGCGAGGGCGCCTGCCGGCATCTACGGTTCTCGTCCCAGCCTTCAGTTGTCAGTTGTCGAAGCCGACTTCATCGACGAGCTGGCTCGCCACCTTGCGGTGCGCGGCAATCTCGGTGAGCGCCAGGTTGTCGGGCCCAAGCTCGCCGAGGTCCGCGATAATCGGGTCGACAACCGCGCCGGCCTTCACCGGGTACTCGAAGTTGGCCTTGGCGTAGAGCTCCTGGGCCTCGTCGGAGGCTAGGAATTCGAGGAATTCGACGGCGTTGTCCTTGTTCGGTGCGTTCTTGGCAAGCGCCGCGCCGGAGACGTTCACATGGGTGCCGCCTTGAGCGAAGGTCGGGATCACGACCTTGATGGCGTTACCCCATTCGACCTGTTCGGGGCCGCCCGCGCCGCTCCGCATCAGGCCTACATAGTAGGAGTTTGCAGGACCGATCTGGCAGATGCCGCCCAGGATGTCGCGCGCGACATCGCGGTCGCCGCCTCCAGGTTGCCGTGCGACGTTGGCCTTGACCCCCTCGAGCCACGTCTTGGCAGCCTCCTTGCCATGGTGGGCGATATAGGCCGCGATCAGCGCGACGTTGTACGGGTGCTGGCCGGAGCGAATGCAGACCTTCCCTTTCCATGCCGGGTCGGCCAGCTGCTCGTAGGTGAACTCCTCGAGGTCGAGGTTCTTATCGACGTAAAGGACGCGGGCCCGCATCGACAGCGTGTACCAGTGCCCGTCCGGGTCGCGTAGATTCTCCGGAACGGCAGCGTCGAGGACCGCAGATTCGATCGGTTGGGTCACACCCTTTTCTTTGAGGTCGACGAGGCCGCCGATATCAACCGTCATCAGGACGTCGGCGGGCGAGTTGGCGCCCTCTGCCGCCACCCGCTCGGGCAGGCCGTCCTTGACGAAGACGGTGTTGACCGTGATTCCCGTCTCCTTGGTGAAGACGTCGATCAGCGGCTGGATCAGACCCGGCTCGCGGGTGGTGTAAAGATTCACGTCTCCTTCGGCGAGGACCGCCGCCGGAAACAGGAAGGCACCTGCAACGGAACCAGCGCAGAGCAGGTTCCGGAGCCTCATGACAGTCATGCTATTGATCTCCTCGATCGCGTCGGTTCAAGGGCCGAACGATGGTCAACAAAGACGGCCTGACGAATAAGGTCGGCGATCTTTAAGTCAAGTAAAAATCGACGTTTAGAACCGATCTAAGGTAGTTATGTTCAGATCAATTCTGTATTGTTTGGAAATGTTCCAAGTATAGATGGTCCCAATCCGGCGCACGCGCCGGTCTGGCTTGGAGCAGGATGTCGCGGTAATGATGCCGAATCGATTTGCCGTGGAGAGGTCGTGCAGATGGCAATCGCGGAGGTAGCGAAGGCCGGGACGGGCAAGCCGGCTTTCGACTGGTCCGACCCTCTCGATATCGAGGAAGAGCTGAGCGAGGAGGAGCGGCTCATCCGCGACACCGCCCGCGACTACGCCCAGACGAAACTCCAGCCTCGCGTCCTCACCGCCTTTCGCGAGGACCGTTTCGACCGCGAAATCATGAACGAGATGGGCGCCCTCGGCCTCCTTGGTGCGACCATTCCGGACGAATATGGCGGAGCCGGCGCGGGTTACGTCGCCTACGGTCTCATCGCTCGCGAGATCGAGCGTGTCGATTCCGGTTACCGGTCGGCATTGAGCGTCCAATCATCGCTGGTGATGTTCCCGATCCACGCCTACGGCACCGAGGAGCAGCGGCGAAAGTACCTGCCGAGGCTCGCCACCGGAGAAATCGTCGGCTGCTTCGGTCTGACCGAGCCGAATCATGGCTCCGACCCCGGCAGCATGGAGAGCCGCGCGATCAAGATACCCGGCGGCTACCGACTGACCGGCAACAAGACCTGGATCACCAACGCGCCAATCGCGGACGTCTTCGTCGTCTGGGCCAAGTCGGAGGCGCATTCCGGCGCGATCCGCGGCTTCCTACTCGAGCGTGGGATGAGGGGCCTGTCGGCTCCGAAGATCGAGGGCAAAGTCTCCCTCCGCACCTCGGTCACCGGCGAAATCGTGATGGACAATGTCGAGGTTCCCGAGGCGAGCCTCCTGCCCAACGCTTCGGGCCTCGCCGGGCCGTTCGGCTGCCTTAACCGGGCCCGCTACGGCATCGCCTGGGGCGCGATGGGGGCGGCCGAGGATTGCTGGCATCGCGCTCGCCAATATGTGCTCGACCGCAAGCAGTTCGGCCGGCCGCTCGCCGCCAACCAGCTCGTTCAGAAGAAGCTCGCCGACATGCTGACCGAGATCGCCCTTGGCCTGCAGGGGGCGCTCCGCGTCGGACGCCTGTTCGAGGCCGGCCGCGTCGCCCCGGAGATGATAAGCCTCGTCAAGCGCAACAATGCCGGCAAGGCACTCGACATCGCGCGGATGGCGCGTGACCTGCACGGCGGCAATGGCATTGCCGACGAGTTCCATGTCATCCGCCACATGCTGAACCTCGAAACGGTCAACACCTACGAGGGCACGCACGATATCCATGCCTTGATCCTCGGCCGCGCCCAGACCGGCATCCCGGCATTTTCGTGACAAGAAGGCGTGAACCAGCGCCGAAACCTTGGGAGGGGAAATCCGTAGCTTCAGTTGCGTCAGTTTGCGTCATTCCGCAATTCGATTCCTCTGGAGGTCATCATGACTGCAAGAACCGCCGCGATAGTCCTCGGCATCGTTTTCATCGTCGTGGGCATACTCGGCTTCTTCAACAACCCGGTGATTGGGATCTTCGGCGTCAATGCCGCCCACAACATCGTTCATTTGGCGAGCGGGGCCTTCCTCCTGATCGGTGCCTTCACGCCCTTGGGTTCCGGCCTGGCGCTGAAGATCCTCGGCGTCATCTATGCGATCATCGCGATCCTCGGGTTCATCATCGTCGGCGAGGACATGATGATGCTCGGCATCATCATGGTGGACGTGGCCGACAAGTGGCTGCACGTCGTGCTGGCGATCGTGCTGCTCATCGCCGGCTTCGGCCTTCCCGACGAAGAACGGCGGGCGGTCTGAGGTTTGCGCGGCGCGCCCGCGCGCCTTATAGCGGCGCCGGACAGGAGTAACGTTTGGCGCCGCCTCTCCTTGGCCTGAGGGTGCTCGAACTCGCCCGCGTGCTGGCCGGCCCGTGGGCCGGCCAGGTATTGGCCGACCTCGGCGCCGAGGTGATCAAGGTCGAGTCGCTCGAAGGCGACGACACCCGCCAGTGGGGCCCACCCTTCATCGAGAATGCCGACGGCAGTCAGGACGCCGCCTATTTCCACGCGTGCAACCGGGGCAAGCGTTCGATAGCGGTCGACTTCCGCACCGAGACCGGACGGAGGATCGTCCGCGATCTCGCGCGGCGGTCCGACGTGCTGATCGAGAATTTCAAGGTCGGGGGCCTCCGCCGCCACGGCCTCGACTATCCGAGCCTCCGTGCCGAGAACCCCCGCCTGATCTACTGCTCGATCAGCGGCTTCGGGCAGGACGGCCCCTATGCCGCCCGCCCCGGCTACGACTTCATCGTCCAGGGAATGGGCGGCATCATGGACCTGACCGGCGAGCCGGACGGGGAGCCGCAGAAGAGCGGCGTTGCCTTCGCCGATATCTTCACCGGCCTCTATGCGGTGATCGCGATCGAGGCGGCGCTGGTCGCGCGCGAGCGCACCGGCGAGGGCCAGCATCTCGACCTCGCGCTACTCGATACCCAGGTCGGCGTTCTCGCCAACCAGGCGATGAACTACCTCGTCTCCGGCAAGGCCCCGCGCCGGCTCGGCAACGCCCATCCCAACATCGTCCCCTACCAGTCGTTCCCGGTCAAAGACGGCCACGTCATCATCGCGGTCGGCAACGACGGCCAGTTCCGCGGACTGTGCGGTGTGCTCGGCCGACCCGAGCTGGCCGACGATCCCCGCTTCGCGACCAACCGGGCCAGGGTCGAACATCGGGCAGCGCTCGTTCCGCTGCTCGCCGAACGCACCCGGACGCTCAGCCGGGCCGACCTGCTCGGCGCGCTCGAAGCAGCCGGAGTCCCCGCCGGCCCGATCAATTCGGTCGCCGAGGTCTTCGCCGACCCGCAGGTGGCGGCGCGCCGAATGCGCCTCGACCTCCCGGTCGCGGGCGGCGGCACCGTGCCCTCGGTGCGCACTCCGATCCTGATGTCGGCCACGCCGCCCGCCTACGAACGGCCTTCGCCGCGCCTCGGCGAGCACACGGATGCCATCCTTGCCGAGCTTGGCTATGAACCCGGCGAGATCGCGCGACTCTCGGCGGCAAAGATCGTCGGCCGTCGCTGAGGAACCGGCGGCCTGCTGCCGGCCGGGTGGCGCGCAGGCTCCGTCAATGGATCTCCGGCTCGGGAGTGGGTGCCGTCCCCTCGAGGAAATCGAAGTCGCAGCCCTTGTCGGCCTGGGTGATATGGGCGGCGTACATGCGGTTATAGCCGCGCTCGAAGCTCCGGTCGGGCGGGGTCCACTCGGCCAGGCGGCGGGCGATTTCGGCCTCGCGCACCTCGAGCTGGAGCGAGCGCTTCTCGACGTCGAGCGAGATGATGTCGCCGGTGTGGACCGCAGCGAGCGGACCGCCGACGTAGGATTCAGGCGCAACGTGGAGGATGCAGGCGCCGTAGCTCGTGCCGCTCATCCGCGCGTCGGAGATGCGCACCATATCGCGCACCCCCTGGCGAAGCAGCTTCTTCGGGATCGGAAGCATCCCCCATTCCGGCATACCGGGACCGCCCACCGGCCCGGCGTTCTGCAGGACCAGGACGTGCTCGCGGGTGACCTCGAGGTCGTCGCGGTCGATCCGTGCCGCCATGTCGTTGTAGTCGCGGAACACCAGCGCGGGCCCGGCGTGCTTGTGGAGGCGCGGCTCGGCGGCAGCCGGTTTCATCACCGCCCCGTCGGGCGCGAGGTTGCCGCGGAGAATGGCGACGCCGGGCGCGGTCGAGATCGGCCGGTCGAGCGGCCTGATCACATCGTCATTGTGGACCTCCGCGCCGGCAATGGTTTCGCCGAGCGTCGTGCCGCTTACCGTCGCGGCGCCAAGGTCGAGACTGTCACGCAGCACCGACTGAAGCGCCGGCAGCCCGCCGGCATAATAGAAGTCCTCCATCAGGTACTCCCCGCTCGGCCGGAGATTGGCGATCACCGGCACCTCGCGCCCGACCCGGTCGAAGTCGTCGAGGTTGAGCGGCACGCCCGCGCGACCGGCAAGCGCTATGAGATGGATCAGGGCGTTGGTCGAGCCGGCAAGGGCCATCTGCACCGTGAGCGCATTGAGGAAAGAGCCCCGCGAGAGGATGTCGCGCGGCTTCAGATCGTCGCGGATCATCTCGACGATGCGGCGCCCGGTGGCGGTTGCCATGCGCGGGTGGGCCGAGTCGGCGGCGGGGATCGAGGACGCGCCGGGAAGCGTCATGCCAAGCGTCTCGGCCAGCGACATCATGGTCGCGGCGGTACCCATGGTCATGCAGGTGCCGAAGCTCCGGGCAATGCCTGCCTCCATCTCGCGCCACTCGGTTTCGGAGATGAGGCCGGCCTGCTTGTCGGCCCAGTATTTCCAGACGTCGCTGCCCGAGCCGAGCGGCTTGCCGCGATAGTTGCCGCGAAGCATCGGGCCGGCCGGCATGAAGATCGCCGGCAGGTTCATCGAGATCGCACCCATGAGCGTTGCAGGCGTGGTCTTGTCGCAGCCCCCCATCAGCACCACGCCGTCGACCGGATGCGAGCGCAGAAGCTCCTCGACCTCGATGGCAAGGAGGTTGCGATAGAGCATGGTCGACGGCTTGACGAAGGGCTCCGACAGCGACATCGCGGGCAACTCGATCGGAAAGCCGCCGGCCTGCCAGACGCCGCGCTTCACCTCTTCGGCGCGGAGGCGGAAATGGGCATGGCACTGGTTGATGTCGGACCAGGTGTTGATGATGGCGACAACCGGCTTCCCCATGAAGTCGTCATAGGAATAGCCCATCTGCAGCGTTCTGGAGCGGTGACCAAATGAGCGGAGGTCGTTGGCCGCGTACCAGCGCGCGCTACGGAGGGGCTTGGTCGAGTTCGACAAGAGTTTCTCCCGGTGGGGCCGTGCGGCCCGTGAATCTTTTTTGCGCGTTCGCGCCGACCGGGCAATTGTGGACCGCATCGTCCGGCCCGACGCAAGCCGAAATCCAAAGATCCGGTTCGTCGCCGACGAAACAGCCGGCCGACGATTTGCCTTCGCTGCGGAGGCCCCCGTTTCGCCGGGAGCGGTACCGTCGCGAGAACGTCCCGATCGGCGACCTCGCGCGATCATTCCTCGTCGTCGAGACCGTCCACAATATCGACGGCGCTGTCATAGAGCTCAACGAACGCCTTCGACTTGAAGAGGATCCTGGTCGTGTCCGTGATATCGCGGGTAAAGCAGGGAACTCCCGGCCGGCGGCAGCGGCCGGTACGGAAGCAGGGGCGGTAGCCGCAGCCGCGCCAGAACTCACACCAGTCGGCGACGAAACGCCTCAAGGTCTCGTCGGCGGCCTTGTTCCAGTCCTCCTTGGGCCGCACGCGGCGACCGTAGGTGTAGCGCGCTCCTGCCACCGCTTTCGCGTCGGCGCCCTTAAGCCTCTGCCTCTGCATTCGGACACAATTCCCCGTTGCCGCGCCCGCGACCGGGCCGGATTCTGCGGTTTCCCTCCCGGGGGCCCGCGCGCCAAGCCCACCCGGCGGTCCCTCGGAACAAGCCGAGGGGATGGCGGGCGCTCGTCGAGTGCCTGCCGCCCGGATTGCTCCGGGCAATTTTTTGCGGCGCTCGGACGAGCGCCCGCCGCGGCGATTTTTGCGAGCCTGCCGGGCGACTTCGGAGCGGTCTCCCGCTCCTTAAGCCATCAGGCGGCGGGGTCGTAGTGCCCCACGGTCCCGGACAGGGCGCCCCGACCGCCGGCAGCGGGCCGGCGGGCAGGGGCCGCCGCTCCCGCCCCACCGAACGAACGCCTCCGGACGGCGACCCCTCGCGGACGGGATGACCTGAATATATTCCTATTTGCCCAGATGTCAAGCGGAAGCGGACAAGGTCAGGAACGCGCCGGGCCGTTTCCGGCGGGGGAGTGCGCGGCCGATAGGGGTGAAGCAGGAGGCGGGGCCGCCTCACCGGGTCCGTGACGGCGAAGACCCGGAACCTGAGATGTCGATCGCGCCGCGCCAAATACCGGCGTCGACAAGGCCCGCCGCGCGGGCTCAGGTGCCCGATCCGAAGACCAGTCTACGCGGCGGACGACATGCGCCAGATGTTGATGCCGCCGTCCTGGGCGTGAGCGTCGATTTCGGCGAGCTCCTCGGAGGTGAACCCGGGCCGCGCCACCGCGCCGACGGCGTCGACGATCTGCTCTGGTCGACTAGCGCCGATCAGGGCGGTGGTCACGCGGGGGTCACGAAGCACCCAGGCGAGGGCCATCTGCGCAAGGCTCTGGCCGCGCCGCTGGGCGATGCGGTGGAGGCCGCGGATCGCGGCGAGGTTCTCATCGGAAAGAAAACCGGGCCGCCAGGCAGGCGATCCGCTCGCGGCGCGGCTCCCCTCCGGCACGCTGTCGAGATACTTGTCGCTGAGCATCCCCTGCGCGAGCGGGGAAAAGACGATGCAGCCGACCCCCTCCCGCTCAAGCGTATCGAGCAGATTGTCCGCCTCGATCCAGCGGTTGAGCATCGAGTAGCTCGGCTGGTGGATAAGGAGCGGCGTTCCGAGCTCGCGAAGAATCTTTGCCGCCTGCGCGGTGCGTTTCGCGCTGTAGGACGAGATGCCGACGTAAAGGGCCTTGCCCTGGCGGACCGCCATGTCGAGCGCGCCCATGGTCTCCTCGAGCGGCGTATTCGGGTCGACGCGGTGGGAATAGAAGATGTCGACGTAGTCGAGCCCCATGCGCTTCAGACTCTGGTCGAGGCTCGCGAGCAGATACTTGCGACTGCCCCACTCGCCGTAGGGACCGGGCCACATGCGGTAGCCCGCCTTGGTCGAGATGATCAGCTCGTCGCGGTAAGCGCGGAAGTCGCTGCGGAGCACCTCGCCGAAAAACGCCTCCGCCGCTCCGGGCGGGGGGCCGTAGTTGTTGGCGAGATCGAAATGGGTGATGCCGTTGTCGAAGGCGGTGTGAAGCATCTGCCGCGCCCGCTCCGGGAGGGCGTTCTCACCGAAATTGTGCCAGAGGCCGAGGGCGAGAGGCGGCAGCCTCAGGCCGCTCTTTCCGGTAAGGCGGTACTCGAGACGCTCGTAACGGTCGCTCGCCGGCAGATAGGTCATGACGCCTCTCCCCGGGGCATTCAGGCGGCTTCGCGCCGCATGAAACGGGCGTTCTCCTCGCGAAGCGCCTGTGCCGCGGCCGCCACCCCGGCGAGCTGAGCCGCCTCGAGATTGGTGAGAAACGGCTGGAGCGGTCCGGTGTCGGCGATGCCGGCAAGGCGCACGGCATCGTGCAGCACCACGATCGGCGAATGGGCGTCGCGCTGATCCTCGAAGGCAAGGAACTTTGCCCTGAGCGCCTCGGCTCTCGTCACGTCGCCGGATCGCAGCGCGGACAGGATCGCGGTCGAGAGATGCGGGGCAATGGTGACCGAGCCCGAGGTGAATCCGGCAAGGCCGAACTTCGCGAGATGGACGACCGCCGGCCGCTCGCCAATGCCGCTGACGATGCGCTCCGTCCCGGCGGCATCAACGATTGCGGCAAGGTAGCGGTCGTCCGCGGGCTCCTTGCGCTCCACGGCGTACTTGAGCGAGCAGACCACGCCATCGGCGATGAGCGCCGCGATGTCCTTCGCCGCGAGGTAGCCCTCGGCGCGCACATAGGCGATCACCGGCTTGCCGTAGGCATCGGCAAGACGGCGAAGGCCGGTCGCGACGCCCGCGGGCTTCGTGGCACTTGCCATAGGGAGCGCCATCGCGGTCGGGAAATCGTAGGACTTGAGCATCGACACCTGGTCGAGCGCCTTGCCGAAGTCCGGGCCGATCGACGGGATCACCCAGGCGCCTTTGGGCGCGACGTCGGAAAGCACCTCGAGGGTCAGCGGATACTCGAGGAGACCGAGATTGTAGAAATTGGCGTTGCCGCCATAAAGGAAGGTCGAGACGCCTCCCGCCGCCATCCACTCGACGATCTTTCGGTTCTCGGCGATGGACACCGCTCCGTTACGGGCGCGGGCGAGCGGCGGAACGGCAATCACCGACCGTGCAAGGTCGGCGGCACTGACGGAATCCGTCTTCATGATGAGTCTCGTGAGATGGCGGGATAATCGCCACGAGGTTAGCGCACGGCGACCGGGGGAACAACCGAGCCTCGGCACGAGTTGACGCCTGCCGCTTCCTCCCGGATAACCGCGCGCGGTCCGGCTGCCATGCATCCCGGCCGCACCAAGGGAGGATTCATGCCGACACTGCCGCTCTTCGATCTGACCGGCCGCCGCGCCCTGATCACCGGATCGAGCCGCGGCATCGGTCTCGCCTACGCCTACGCCGTCGCCGAGGCCGGCGCCGAAGTGGTACTCAATTCGCGGAAGATGACCGACGTCGAGAGGGCGGTCGCGGATCTGCACGCCGCCGGCCACCGGGCGACCGGCTACGCCTTCGACGTGGCCGACCCGGCGGCGGTCGAGGCAAACGTGGCGAAGATCGAAGCCGAAGTCGGGCCGATCGACATCCTTTTCAACAATGCCGGCATCCAGCGTCGCGCGCCGCTGGTCGAGTTCCCGATCGAGACGTGGAAGGAACTGATGGCGATCAACCTGGACGCCGTGTTCTACATGGGCCAGGCGGTAGCGAAGCGGATGATCCCGCGCGGCGCGGGCAAGATCATCAACACCTGCTCGCTCGGCAGCGAGATCGCGCGGGCCACCATCGCGCCCTATACGACCTCGAAGGGCGCGGTGAAGATGCTGACCAAGGCGATGTGCGTCGAATGGGCAAAGTACGGCATCCAGACGAACGGCATCGGCCCGGGCTATATCAGGACCGAGATGAACGTCGCGCTCACCCAGAACCCCGAGTTCGACGCTTTCGTCAAGCGGCGGACCCCGGCCGGGCGCTGGGGCGAGGTCGACGAACTGAAGGGCGTCGCGATCTTCCTCGCCGCTCCGGCCTCCGACTTCGTCAACGGCCAGATCTTCTACGTCGACGGCGGCGTCCTGAGCGCGATGTGAGCCGGCACGACAATGCGCGTCCTCTACTTCACCAAGTCCTCCGGCTACGAACACGACGTGGTCCGCCACCGCGACGGGGCGCCGAGCTTCAGCGAGTCGATCCTGCTCGGGCTCGGCGCGGCGCACGACATCGACTTCGTCTTCTCGAAGGACGGAAGCCGGTTCTCGCCCGCTTATTTCGCCGGGTTCGACGCGGTGATGTTCTTCACCTGCGGAGACATTTCGTCGGTCGGGGACGACGGCAACCCTCCGGTGACCCCCGAGGGAAAACGGGCGCTGATCGATGCGGTGAAGGGGGGCCTGGGGTTCCTCGCCGTGCATTCCGCCGGCGACACGTGGCACACGCTTGAATCGGGCGGCGGCAACCCGAGCTACCGCCATCACCGCTACCGGAACCACGGCGAGGCCTCCGATCCCTACATCAAGATGCTCGGCGGCGAGTTCATCAACCACGGCCGGCAGCAGACCGCAACGGCGCGGGTGGTCGACCCGAGCTTTCCCGGCTTCGCCGGACTCGGCGCGGCGCTGACGCTCCATGAGGAGTGGTACTCGCTCAAGGAATTCGCATCCGACCTCCATGTGCTTCTGGTGATGGAGACGGCAGGCATGGACGGCATCGACTACGCGCGGCCTCCCTTCCCGCTCGCCTGGGCACGGCCGTTCGGCAAGGGCCGGGTGTGGTTCAACGGCATGGGCCACCGCGAGGACGTGTGGGACAGTGCGGCGTTCAAGGCGATGATACTCGGCGCACTGGAGTGGGTCGGCGGTCGGCTCGACGCCGACATCGCGCCGAACATCGCCGCGGTCACGCCGGAGGCGCATGTCTTCCCGCCCGAGCGGGAGGGGACCTGAGCCGGCCGCGATCAGCGCCGCACGAGGGAAGCGCCTTCGGTCGGGTTACTCGGATTGACCGCCACCTTCTCGGCCAGGAACGCAGCCTCCTCCGGCGTCGACTCGCGGCCCAGCGCCTTGTTGCGGTAAGGGAAGCGTCCAAAGCGGCGGATGATGTCGCGATGGACGATGAAGGAGTCGAGCGCCCATCGCGCGTAGTCCGGAAAGGCGTCGGCCGCCTCGACGGCGATCCCGGCCATGAGCCAGATGGCATAGTCCTGGTCGGCGATGTTCTCGCTGTGCTCGAACGGGATGGCGAGGAACAACTGCTCGATGAGGGCGAAACGATCCTTGCCGCGCCCGATCAGCTGTCGCGCGATCGCCAGCGCCGCGGGGTCATGGGCGAAGGCCTGAGCGGAGCCTCGAAACAGGTTCCGCGGGAACTGGTCGAAGAGGACGACAAGGGCAATCTGTTCCTCCTTGGCGAGACCGTCGAGATCCCAGGCGACCGTCGCAGCCTCCCCGAGGGCGGCGCCGAAATGCTCGCGAATATGAGCGTCGGTCGCGTCCGATTGCTTGAACCACATGTCCTTCCGGTCATGTGGCAGGTGGGACCGCGAGGGCAGCGGGCCGAACCAGTAGCGATGGATGTCGGCAAGGATCGGCCTGAGCGATTCCTGTGATGCCGCCATGGGCAGCTCTCCAAAGGCGGAAGCGGCCTCGAACGCGGGCCTAGAGCCGCTCGAAGACCAGCATCGTGAAGAGATCGAAGCTCTTGACCGACCGGCGCTCGACGAGCCGGAGCTCCGGCCGGCCGAGCACGGTCTCGATCGGGAAGTTCGGCCGCCAGCCGAGCTTGGACGAAAATCGCGAGAGGTGCTTCTCGACAAAGGCGCGGGGGCCGGAATCGACGGAGAAGTGGCTGACGAGGATAACGCGACCGCCCGGTCGAACGACGCGGACCATCTCGGACAGCACTTTCGCCGGGTCGGGAACGACGGTGATCACGAACATCGCCATGGCGGCATCGAAGTCATGATCGGGGAAGGTCAGCGCGCCCGCATCCATGACCTCCAGCGCCTCGACATGGGTAAGCCCCTCCTCGGAGACGCGCTTCCTGGCGCGCTCGAGCATGTCGCGCGACAGGTCGATGCCCACGATGCGGTGCTTCCGGTCATAGAGCGGCAGCGAAATCCCGGTGCCAACGCCGAGTTCGAGGATGCGGCCCGGCGGGAGCCGGTTCATCTCGGCGACCGCGGCGCGGCAGGCGGCACTGGTGAAGGCCCCGAAGCTCCAGTCGTAGATCGGAGCCCACCGCGCATAGGCCGCAACGACGTGATCGTCGTTGATGGTGGCGAGAGCCGCGCCCCCGGGCGCCGGACTCACTTTGCCGAGTTCCCCCGTCGGTTCGTTCATTCACGCCTCACAGCGCTGCTATGGCAGGCTCCACGGTAACGAGCTTGCGGAGGGCCAGTTCCGCCTGGCGGTCGTGCTCGGAGCGCTCGATGAATCCGCCGCCCAGCACGCGCGCATCCGCGCCGTCCCCGTCGTAGAGAACGCAGGCCTGTCCCGGCGCCACCCCGGCTTCGGCTCCGGACAGATCGACATGAACGTGACCGTCGCGGTGGAGAAGCCTCGCCGGCACGGGCGGCCGGGTCGAACGAACGCGGGCGAATATCTCGATCCCCTCCTCCGGGAGACCCGCGATCTCGCCGTCACCGAGCCAGTTGACGGCACGGAGATGGAGACGGCGCGTCGCCAGCGCCTCCCGCGGGCCGACGATCACGCGCCGGCCGGCGGGATCGAGGTGGACGACATAGAGCGGCTCCCCCGCCGCAACGCCGATCCCGCGCCGCTGACCGACGGTGAAATTGATGATGCCGTCGTGCCGGCCGAGAACGCGCCCGTCGATATGGACGATCTCGCCGGCTTCAACGGCGTCGGGCTTGAGCTTGCGGATCACGTCGGCATAGCGGCCGGACGGCACGAAGCAGATATCCTGGCTGTCGTGCTTCTCGGCGACGGGAAGTTCGAACTCGCGCGCCGCGGCGCGGGTCTCGGCCTTGGTCATCGGTCCGAGCGGGAAACGGAGAAAGGCGAGCTGCTCGCGGGTCGTGGCGAAGAGGAAATAGCTCTGGTCGCGATCGAGATCGGCCGGACGATAGAGGGCACGGCCGTCACCGTGGCGCTCGGAGCGGACGTAGTGGCCCGTGGCGAGCGCGTCCGCTCCAAGCTGGCGCGCGGTCTCGAGCAGGTCGGCGAACTTGACCGTCTGGTTGCAGGTGACGCAGGGAACCGGCGTCTCGCCCGCGACGTAGCTGTCGGCGAAGCGATCGATCACCTCGTGCCGGAACCGCTCCTCGTAATCGAGCGTGTAGTGCGGGATGCCGAGCGTCTCGGCGACCCGGCGGGCGTCGTGGATGTCCTGGCCGGCGCAGCAGGCGCCCTTGCGGTGGGTGGCCGCCCCATGATCGTAGAGCTGAAGCGTGACGCCGACGACGTCGTATCCGGCGCGCTTGAGGAGACCCGCGACAACCGAGGAATCGACGCCACCGGACATGGCGACGACGACGCGCGTCCGGTTCGGGCTGCCGGGTAGATCGAGGCTCTGGCGCATTTGAAGATGATCGGCCCGACTGCCGGAGCCGGGACTACGCTCCTGAAACGTCACGCAAACTATAGCCACGATCGCGCCTACTTCAAGGCGCGGAAACCCCCCAGGTCTCCGGCCGTTCCGTCAAGCCTTTACAATTCTTACCGATTTGTTGCCCGCCACTTAGGCAAATTTTAAAGCAGCCGCCCTAGTCTCCCGCACCGGGACGGTCAGGAAGAGTAACGAGAGTAGAATGACCGGAGAGGTTCGTCCGCGCGTGAAGTACGTCATCGGGCCCGATGGGAGTCCGTTGACGATTGCCGACCTGCCGCCCAAGGACACCAAGCGCTGGGTGATCCGCAGGAAGGCCGAGGTGGTTGCCGCCGTCCGCGGCGGGCTTCTCAGCCTCGAGGAGGCCTGCAGCCGCTACACGCTGACGGTCGAGGAATTCCTTTCCTGGCAGCAATCGATCGACCAGCACGGTCTCGCCGGCCTCCGCACGACCAGAATCCAGCAGTATAGGGAGTAGGCGCCGTTCCTTCCCCGCGGCTAACCGGCCTTGCGGCCGGATAGCGCCGCCACCTGTCGATCCGCTATCATCCGGCCGGCAATGATGGCCATATTCTTTGCCGGACCGGATGTCCGGGACAGGTATTCCCTTGAAGGCGGCTGACCTGAGCCTTGAGGCGCTCAAAGTCCTGCTCCCGGAGCAGGGCGCCCTTCTCGGCCTCGACCTCGGAACCAAGACCATCGGCCTGGCGCTCTCCGATCTCCGGCGGACCATCGCCTCGCCGCTCCTCGTCATTCGCCGGACCCGGTTTCAGTCCGATCTCGTGGCGCTTCGCACCGAAATTGCGGCGCACCGGCCGGTCGCCCTGATCCTCGGCCTGCCGGTCAACATGGACGGCAGCGAAGGTCCGCGCGCCCAGGCGACCCGGGCCTTCGCCCGCAATATCGCTCCCGCCGTCGGCCTGCCGATCGCGTTCTGGGACGAGCGGCTTTCGACCGCTGCCGTGACCCGCACCCTGATCGAGGCCGACGCCAGCCGGAAGCGCCGCGGCGAGGTGGTCGACAAGCTGGCCGCGGCGTACATCCTGCAGGGCGCGCTCGACCGGCTGGCAAGGATCTGATTCCCCGACAATCGGAGCTTCACCGAGCCGGTCCGTTCCGAGATCGGCAGCGGGGAATTTCCCGATCCTCTAGGAGCGCGCCGAGGCCCTCGTCTTCTCGGCCGCGGCGAGGATGTTGCGGATCACCGGGAAGAGCCGGTCCATGTCGCTTTCCGGCACGCCGGCGTAACCCATCATCAGCCCCTGCTGGCGGGGCTCGTGGAGGAAGTAGAGCGAAAGCGGCGCGAGGTTGACCCCCGACGCCGCCGCGGCGGCGACCACGGCACGGTCGTCGATCGGCATGCGGAACGGAGCGGCGATCTGGATGCCGGTCCGTCCGTCGATCGGGTCGAGCCAGTCACCGAGCATGCCGGTCATCAGCCGGAGGAAATGGTCGCGTCGGCGACCATAAAGGCGGCGCATGCGATTGAGGTGCAGAAAGAACGAGCCTTCCTCGATGAAGTCGGCGAGGGTCGCCTGGAGCACCATCGGGGCGAACTGGCCGGTGAGGCTGATGGCCGGCTTGATGCGCTCCGCAAGGTCGCCGGGAAGCACGATGAAGCCGAGGCGCATCGCCGGAAACAGGGTCTTGGAGAAGGTCCCCACGTAGATGACCCGCGACTCGTCGTCGAGACCTTGCATGGCCGGAAGCGGCTGGCCGCGGAAGGTGTATTCGCCGTCGAAGTCGTCCTCGATCACCCAGGCATTGGCCGCCCGCGCGGTCTCGAGCACCGCGAGGCGCTGCTCGAGCGGCATGGTGACGCCGAGGGGATGCTGGCACGAGGGGGTGAGGTAGATGAGCCGCGGCGGCGGATCGCTGAGCGGCGGGACCTGCCATCCGGACCGCCCCACCGGCAGCGGCAACATCTTGGCGCCCGCGCCAAGAAGGGCGCCGCGGACGCCCGGATAGCCCGGCTCCTCCATCCACACCGTGTCGCCCTCGGAAATGAGCAGCCTGGCAAGCAGGTCGAGCGCGGCCTGGCCGCCGGTGGTGACGACGATCTGGTCGGCGGTGCAGCGCACCCGGCGCATCGCGGTCAGGAACCCGGCAATCACTTTCCTCAGCCCGGGATAGCCGGACATGTAGTGGTAGCCGAAGAGATCCTCGGAGCCGTAGCGGGCGTGGCGGACGAGGAGCCGACTCCAGGTCTTGAACGGAAACTGGGCGATGTCGGGCGTGCCGGGATGGAAGGCGGTCCTGCGCGGCATGGTGCGGACGCGCGGCTGTGCGGCCATGAGCTCGCCGCGCGATGAGAGCGAGGGAGAACGGACGCCGGGCCTCGCCCCGTCGGGGCGGGGCCGCGCCACCCCGCCGACCCGCGCCACATGGGTGCCGGAGCCGCGCCGGCTCTCAAGCAGCCCCTCGGCCGAGAGCTGGTCGATGGCGGAGATCACGGTGTTTCGCGAGATGGCGAGCTCGCCGGCGAAAGTGCGGATCGAGGGAAGCCGGCTCTCCGCAGGGATCGCGCCGCCGAGGATCAGATCGCGGAGCTGATCGCAGAGCTGGCGATGAAGGGGCTGGGCGTCCTTCGCGCGCAGCGTCACCAGATCGAGGGGGTAACTGAGCTGGCGATTCAAACTGTACCCATCCGAATATACGGAAATGGCCCTGTCGTTGGGAACAACGTTAGCCGTAGCGTGGGGAAAGGGGAAGCCTTGCACGTCGGGGTCTTTGCGTGACGGGAAAGACTTTGCGTTCGGGGTTGGCCTCGGCAAGCGCCGGAGCGACGCGATGAGCGTGCGGATCGGCATCAATCCGATCACCTGGACGAACGACGACGTCCCCGAGCTGGGCGGCGACACGCCTTTGGACGCGTGCCTCACTGAAACCCGCGCCGCCGGCTACCTCGGCACCGAGCTTGGCGGCAAGTTCCCGCGCCAGAGCGAGGTCCTCGGCCCGATCCTCACGCGCTACGAGCTTCTCTTGGTCGGCGGCTGGTGGGACGGGCGCATCCTCGAGCGCGAGGTCGATGCGGAGTTCGACGCGCTCCTGCCGCATCTTGTGCTCCACCGCGACCTCGGCGCCAAGCACGTGGTCTACGCCGACACCTCCGGCGGGCGTCACGGAGGCATCTGGGACCCGATCTCGAAACGGCCGACGCTGGCAGACGGCGAGTGGCCGGCCTACGGCCGGAAAGTCACGGCGCTCGCCGAAAAGATGGCCGAGTTTGGTGTCGGCATGGCCTTCCACCACCACATGGGGACCATCGTCGAAACCGACGCCGAGATCGACCGGCTGATGGCGGCGACCGGGCCCGCGGTCGGGCTCCTCTACGACACCGGCCACAGCGCCTTTTCGGGCGGCGACCCGGTGGCGCTGGTCGGCCGGCACGTGGCGCGCATCGTCCACGTCCACTGCAAGGACACCAGGGCCGACGTGCTTGCCCGCGCCAGGGCCAACGATCAGAGCTTCATGCAGGCCGTGCTCGACGGCATCTTCACCGTGCCCGGCGACGGCAACATCGACTACGCGACGATCCTCAAGCGCCTTCATGACGCGGGCTACGATGGCTGGCTGGTGGTCGAGGCCGAGCAGGACCCGCGGAAGGCGCACCCCTTCACCTACGCCAGGCTCGGCTATCGCAACCTCGTCGCCCTTGCCGAAGCGGCAGGCTTCGAGGTCGTGACCCGCGAAGGCGCCCACCAATGAGCGAAGCTCAACACGAGACCGGCAGGACCGGAAGACTCCGTCCAACAGAGGAGGACAGTCATGACAATGCTCAGTAGCGTTTCGGGTGCTGGGGGCCGACGCATGAAGCTGATCGCGCTTGCGGGGTTCGCGGCGGGGATCATCGCCGCGGGCGGCTCGGCCGAGGCCCAAGAGGACGAAATCTCGATCTACTTCGTCGGCTGCGCCGCGCCGACCGGGTTCCACGGCTACCTGGCCCGCGGCTCGGCCGAGGCGGGCGAGAACCTCGGGGTCAACGTCACCTACATCTATCCCGATCAGCTCACCATCCCGAACCAGGTACAGAAGATCGAGGAGGCGATCGCCGCCCAGGCCGACGGCATCGCCATCTGCGTCTTCACCGAGGACGCGGCCTATGCCGACGTCGTCGCCCGCGCCAAGGAGGCCGGCATAGCGATCGGCAGCGCCGCCGCCCCGCCTGCCGGGAAGCAAGTCCGCGATCCCGACGACATGTTCCTGTTCCGCACCGGCTCCGACGAGAAGGCGGCCGGCAAGCTCACCGCGCAGCGGCTCCTGTCGATGGGCGTCAAGGGCAG
>DASSPO010000047.1:0-5179 GCA_035699585.1 Bauldia sp. | reverse complement strand
CCTGACGCTGCCGGCGTACCGGATGATTGTCTAGGCGAGACCGATCGAGCAGGACCCACAACGGTGGGCATCACGCGGACGACCTGGACCCGAATCCTGCGCGACCCCATCTCCCGGATGTTCCGCGAACCGTTCGCGCATCGCGGCAATTCGGCGAAGCGGGTCTGTGAGCGGATATCGGAGCAATAGGATGCGCTACGCCTCTCCGACGTCCAATCCTTTCCTGAGCGGCAACTCCTTCATCGCAGCTTGAAACGCGAAAGCCATGAGAAGTGCGATGGTCGCCGCGACGAACACGCCGCGGAAGACGTCGCCGAAGTCGACGCCGTAGCGGCCTCCCTCGAGGATTACGGCCTGCACCGACACAAGGTCCGAGTCCGCGGTGGCGCTCGCGAGAAAGACGGCGCTGAAGGCCGGAACCAGGATCGCCCCGCCGAGCGAGCGGGAGAAGTTGAGGACGCCGGTCGTGGTGCCGAGCTGGCGAAGCGGTACGGCGTTCTGCACCGCGGTGATGGTGATCGGGAATACCGTACCGATGCCGATACCGACGATCGCGAGCACGATCTCGACTCCAATGAAGGGAAGCGATGAGGGAAGCACGGCGAGGACCAGCATGACCAGGGTCGCGAGGCCGAGCCCGATCACCGAGACCCTTTTGTAGCGCGCGAAGCGCGCCATGATCCGGCCGGCGAGCGTTGCGCCGGCCACCGCGCCGCCCATCAGGGAGACAAGCGCCACGCCGGACCCCGCCGCGGAGAGCCCGAGTACCGCCTCGAAATAGAGCGGGATGAAAACCGACAGGCCGACGAGCGCCCCGACTGCGAAAAACAGGGAGATGACCCCGTTCCTGACCACCTGGTGGCCGAGTACGCTGAGCGGGATGAACGGCTCCTCGGCGCTTGCCAACCGCCAGGCGAAAAGCAACCAGCCGGTCAGGGAGGCGGCCAGCAAACCCAGAATCTCCGGCGAAATCCACCGATAAGTCGTACCGCCAAAAGTGAGCGCGAGAAGGAGCGAGATGGTCGCGGCAAGCATGAGCAGCGCGCCGATCACGTCGATTCGGTGCGGCTGCTCATGGCGCGGCAGGCGCCTCAGCACGCGATTGGTGAGGAGCCAGGCGGCAAGCCCGAGCGGCAGATTGATCCAGAAAATGAACGACCAGTGAAGGTACTCCGCAAAGAAGCCGCCGAGCACCGGACCGCCGACCGACGAGGTCACGAAGACCGCGGCGAAATAGGCCTGGTAGCGGCCGCGCTCGGCGGGCGGGACGATGTCGCCCACGATGGTCTGGCCGAGCGAGATCAGCGCGCCGCCCCCGAGCCCCTGAAAGGCCCGCGCCGCGATCAGCACGAAAATGTCCCGGGAGAGGGCGCAGGCGACGGACCCGATGAGGAACACGGCGATGGCGATGAGCAGCATCACCCGCCGTCCGTGGATGTCGCTGAGCTTGCCGTAGATCGGTGTGACCACCACAGAGGTGAGAAGATATGCGGTGACCACCCAAGAAAGTCCCTGCACGTCACCGAGCTCGCGGCCGATGGTGGGGAGTGCGGTCGCAACGATGGTCTGGTCGAGCGCACCGAGAAACATGGCAAGCATCACGCCGACGAGGATGATGCGGATGTCGGCATCGGACAGCCGCGCCGGAACGGAAGCTGGTGCGTTCATAGAGGTCTGCCCGGTGCGCCGAACGGTCCGGTCCGGCCCTGAGGTCACGAAGGTTGCGGATCAGGGGCGGCGACATTCCTCGCGCGCGACGGCCCGCGGGACGCCGAGCTCAGGTGACGATCACCTTGGCGCCGATCCTGGTGCGGTTGTAGAGATCGACCACGTCCTTGTTAAGCATGCGAATGCATCCGGACGAGACGTTGAGGCCGATCGTCCAGGGTTCGGATGTGCCGTGAATGCGGAATCCCGTATCCGCGTCCCCGCGATAGAGATAGAGGGCGCGTGCGCCGAGCGGATTGCGGATGCCGCCCTCCATCCGAGCCGGCAAGATGATGCCGCGTTTCCGTTCGCGCGCCACCATCTCCGGCGGCGGTACCCAGGCCGGCCACTCGGCCTTGCGACCCACCGTGACTGTACCCTTCCAGCCGAAGCCCTCGCGACCGACGCCGACGCCGTAGCGGATTGCCTTGCCGTCGCCGAGCACGAAATAGAGGAAATGCTGGCGGGTGTTGATGACGATCGTGCCAGGCTTTTCCTTGGTCTTGTATTCCACGATCTGGCGGCGGAACTGGCGCGGCGCGATGCGATTGCGATTGACCTGTTCGGGATAGTAGGAGCCGCCAGGCACCAGGTTGAGCCTCGGGCCGCCGCTCACCGACCCGCCGGTTCCGTTTCCGCCTTCGCCTCCGCGGGCCAAGGGGCTGGTGTCGAGCTCCATGTTGTCGATGAGGTCGCGGAAAAACCCCGCCTCGGCCGGAATTCCCGTGGCGATCGCCGCGCCAACCGCAAGACCAAGTGCCAGCCTTCGCCCGAACATGCGTATCTCCCCGCGGGACCGGAGACCGGCCGCGCCTGACCCCCGCCGTGTCTGGTCCGACCATTCTCGAACCGTGGCGAGGATACGATTCCCATGGGAATGAGGCAACCGCCCGCCGATAAAGTTGCGGTGAGGCCAATGTCAGCAGCGACGGGGCGAGATCTTTTGAAGCGCCTACGACTCGTGTCAGGATCGATGAATGGCCGCACGCGAGGCACTGGTCAGGGGCGAAGACGGCAAGACACGCTGCTTCTGGGGCGCGAGCACGCCCGACTACGCGGTCTATCACGACAGCGAGTGGGGGCGGCCGGTTTCCGACGATTTTCGGCTCTTCGAGAAGATCTGCCTCGAAGGATTTCAGTCCGGCCTGTCCTGGCTCACGATCCTCAGGAAGCGCGAGAATTTCAGAAACGGCTTCGCCGGCTTCGACTTCAACAAGGTGGCGCGGTTCGACGCCAAGGACATTAGCCGGCTCTTGGCCGATTCAGGCATTGTCCGCCATCGCGGCAAGATTGAATCGACCATTAACAACGCCCGGCGCGCGGTGGAACTGGTCGAGCAGGAGGGATCGCTCGCCGCTTTCGTCTGGCGCTACGAACCGGACCCGAAGACCCGGCCGGAGCGGTTCGACTGGGCGACACTCGCGGCAATGCCGAAGACGCCCGAGTCGATTGCATTGTCGAAGGAGTTGAAGAAGCGCGGCTGGAGCTTCGTCGGGCCGACGACAATGTACGCCTTCATGCAGGGTGTCGGGATCGTCAACGACCATCTCGACGGCTGCTTCTGCCGGACCGAGGTCGAACGGCAGCGCAGGGCATTCAAGCGGCCGCGATGATGGAGACTGTCATGATCTCGGTCGCGAGCATGAGGATCGACGTGTCGGTAGTGTCCCGGGGCGGAAAGCGCTTCGGCGAGCAGCGCCGCCACGTCGCATCCCCGCCGTGTGAGCCCGCCTTGCGGACCGATCCGGGCGTTGCGAGATATCCGCCACGGTAAGGGAGATCGCTGACCCCCGTATTCCCCGCGTGCCGGAGTTTCGCCGATGCTCCTCAACGACCTGGTTGACGCCTCCAGCCGCGTCCGGGCGACTTCCGGCCGGCTCGCCAAGATCGGGCACCTCGCTGACCTGCTCCGACGCGCCGGACCCGACGAGATCGCCATCGCCGTTTCGTATCTCTCCGGCGAAGTCCGCCAGGGAAGGATCGGCGTCGGTTACGCAGCGCTGCGTGATGCGGCGGGAAGTCCCGCGGCGATACCCTCGCTGACTCTCGACGAGGTCGACCGCCGCCTCGGCCAGATCATGGCGACGCGCGGAGCCGGGTCGGCCGGCGAAAGGCGGCGCCTTCTAGCGGAGTTCTTCGGCAAGGCGACAAGCGCCGAGCAGGAGTTCCTGTTCCTACTTGTCATCGGCGAGCTGCGGCAGGGGGCCCTCGAGGGTATCATGATAGAGGCGATCGCCCGCGCCGCCGGGCTTCCCGCGGCCGAGATTCGGCGTGCGGTCATGGTGTCGGGCGAACTCGCGCCGGTGGCGGAGGCGGCGCTTGCGGAAGGTCGCGGCGGGCTCGGCCGATTCTCGGTCGAGGTGTTTCGCCCCCTCCGGCCGATGTTGGCGCAGACCGCCGAGGATGCCGAGGACGCGCTTCGGAGATTCAGCCCGGCCGGATTCGAGTACAAGCTCGACGGAGCGCGGGTCCAGGTCCACAAGGCCGGCGGCGAAGTCCGCATCTTCACCCGCGAACTGAACGACGTGACCACCGCCGCACCCGAGATCGTCGAGGCGGTCGAGGCGCTTGCGGCCGACAGCCTGATCCTCGACGGCGAGGCGATTTCATTCCGGCCCGACGGCAAGCCGCAGCCCTTCCAGGTGACGATGCGCCGCTTCGGACGGAAGCTCGACGTGGCAGCGATGCGTGGCAGCCTGCCGCTCTCGGCGCTGTTTTTCGACTGCCTTTATCTTGACGGGAGGACACTTATCGACGAGCCCCAGAACGAACGCGCCGCTGCGCTGACGAGGGCACTGCCTTCGGAACTCCGTGTGCCGCGCCTCGTCACCGGCGATCCGGAGGCGGCCGGGGCTTTCATCGAGGAGGCGCTGACACGTGGGCACGAGGGGGTGATGGCGAAGGCGCTCGACGCGACCTATGAGGCCGGCGCACGCGGGGCGGGGTGGCTCAAGATCAAGCGGGCACACACGCTCGACCTCGCGGTGCTCGCCGCCGAGTGGGGTCACGGCAGGCGGCGCGGCTGGCTCTCGAACCTCCACCTCGGCGCCTATGACCCGGAGAGCGGCGGCTTCGTCATGCTCGGCAAGACCTTCAAGGGCATGACCGACGAAATGCTTGCCTGGCAAACCGAGCGGCTTCAGGCGCTGGCAACGGAGAGCGACGGTCATGTCGTCCACGTCCGGCCGGAACTTCTCGTCGAGGTCGCCTTCAACGATATCCAGGCGAGCCCGCATGGATCGCGCGGACGGTGTCGATCGTGTCCGCCTCCTCCGGGCGCTTGTCCGGGCGGTAGCCCTTGACGCGCGCGAAGCGGAGCGCGAGGCCGCCGGGGTAGCGCGGGCTCGTCTGCACGCCGTCGAACGCGATCTCGACCACGAGCTCCGGCCGCACGTGCACGACGTGGCCCTGCTCGCCAGTCCTCAGCGTGAGCAGGTGCTCGGTCTGCCAGGCGAGCATCTCGTCGGTCATG
>DASSPO010000046.1:0-7620 GCA_035699585.1 Bauldia sp. | reverse complement strand
GGCCCGTGGCCTTGACGCAAGTAGTGGTCCCGGGAACCAGCGTGTAGTCCGGCCCGTACTGATCGCAGTAGATCGCAGACCCGAGCGCCTGCTCCTCCGCGTCGGCCCCGTCGTCCTTGCTCGCCGCCGCGCGGGGATCGGCGTGGAACGTCCCTTCCGGGAAGAGGTCGATTTCATCGGCGGCGAGACCGCCCGCGGAAGCGAGGAGTGCGATGCCTGCCGCGAGCCGGATTACGGTCTTCATCATGGACGCGAGTCTAGCACGGCGATCGTGGCGAGGGCGACGCGTGGTTCACGACGCGCCGTCCGGCTTCCGCCGCGATCTGCGGACAACCGCCAGAATGATATTCAGGGGTGGATCCGCCGTTTTCGACCGCCAGGCTACCGAGCGTTGCCCGTGCGACCGGTGAGGCCAGAGAGAAACACCTGTTCCAGCGTCTGCTTTGCCGTGTCGAAATGGGCGGGCTGGGTGGCTTCCGCGCCGAGCACGGCCCGGATCTGGGTATCGAAATCGGCGTAATGCTGGGTGGTCGCCCAGATCATGAAGATGAGGTGGTGCGGGTCGACGGGCGCGAGGCGGCCCTCGTCGATCCATGACCGGATCACCGCCGCCTTCTCGTCGACCAGCCGCTTCAGCCGCCCGCCAAGCACCGGCCCGAGGATCGGCGCGCCCTGGATGATCTCCATGGCGAACAGCCGCGAGGCCTTCGGGTTGTCGCGGCTCATCTCGAGCTTGCGGTCGATATAGGCGGCGATTTCCCGCGACGGGTCGCCGGCGGCATCGAGATGCTCCAGCGGTTCGAGCCACATCTCGTGGGTGCGGTTGAGCACCGCGAGGTAGATGTCCTCCTTGCGCCGGAAATAATAGAGGAGGTTGGGCTTGGTCATGCCGGCGAGCGCGGCGATCTGATCGACGGTCGCCCCGCGATAACCCCAGGTCGAGAACACCTCGAGCGCCGCATCGAGGATCCGCTCCTCGTTCTCCTCCTGGATGCGGGTCCGCTTCCGTGTGCGATTGGCGCGGGCAGGGTTCATGGGTGTTTCCCGATGTTCCTTGACCGCTTGGTCAGGAATTTGCGCCTCTCGTAGACGAAACGCCGAACGGTTACAATTGCCCGCCGCCCACGGGATGGTCCGCCCTTGGCGGGACGGATTCCGACACGAGGAGGGATCATGGGGTTTGTTCCAATCCTCCGTAACGCGGTGGCCGCGGTCGGCCTTCTCGGCTTCGCCGGCATCGCCGGCGCCGCAGGGCAGGAGGCAACGCCCGAGGCGCAAGTCCCCGACCAGGTCGACTTCTCGATGTTCTTCATGGCCGACGTCCGAAACTCGCCCGAATGCCGCGTCGCCGTGGAAGACGGTCGGATCACGTTCGGCAACGCGGTCACCAATCCGGCGATGACCTGCCCGGACGCCTTCGCCTGGAAGCTTTTGGCGGAGTCGGTGGCGGCCGGCTTCTGGGAGAATTGGTCGACCAACCGGCAGGTCTGGCCGAGCGACCCATGGCCGCGCTGCGCGCCGGGCGAGACCGGGGGCAAGTGCTGTCCCGCGGTCGCCACCTCCAACGAATCGTGGCCGGACCACTGCCCGGTGTTCCCCGGCGTGGCCGAGGGCACGCCGGCGCATGGGCTCGCGGAGCCGGCAGTCGCCGCACAGGTGAGCTTCGCGCAGGCTGCACCCCAGGATGCGAACGGCGACGGTCAGATCAGCTGGGCCGACGTGCCTGCCGCGCTCCGCACGCCGGTGATCGGCAGCGTCCAGGGTGAACTCGTCTACCGCAATCGGCCGATGGTCGACTACATCTTCGACCGCGGGCTCTATGCGACCGACGGGCTCGCCGGCGTCTTCGGCAATTTCTCGCGGACAACCGAGGCCTACGCGCCGCACTGGCCGGAACCGGACGATCCCGCCGCCGGCCACCCCGCCCCGCCGCCCACCGCCGCCATCGTCTTCCCCGTCCAGTCGGTGATGATCAAGGCGGACTGGGTGGCGGTCGAGGATGCGCCAAAGATCGGCATCGATCCGAACGATCCGGATCATCCCTTCATCACCATGGACCTCGTGCCGATCGGCCAGTCGAATCAGCGGCCGGACGGAACGCCGGCGACCAAGCCGCACATTCTCGTATCCTTCCACATCTCGTCGAAGGACCTGCCCAACTGGTTCTGGGCGACCTTCGAGCATGCCGCGAACCAGGGGCGCTGCGACTGGATCGGCTGCAACGACAGCTTCGGCTATGCCGTGACCAGCCTTCCGGTGCTCGACGCAGAGGCCGCGGCAAGGCTTGCAGCGCCCGCCCGCAACTTCATCCCGCCGCATGAGATGCCCTCGATCGACGGCTTCAAGCAGAGCGCCTTCGTGCTCGGCGAGCGCTATCTCGACATGGACACCATCAGCCAGGAGCTTGCGGCCATCTTCGCCTCCCACGGCATCGCGACCGCCGAGGGAGTCAACCGTTCCGGCCGCCCGACAACCGCCGACGTTGCCTGGCGATCCTACCGGCTGAAGGGGAGCCAGACCGGCTTCGTGACCCCGACCGGCCGGCCGGTGCGGCTCGGCAATTCGGTGACCGAGGCCGGCTTCGTCAACACCTCGTCCTGCATGAGCTGCCACGCTCGCGCCGGCGCGACGGAGGCCGGCACGCCACCGCTCGCCATTTTTACCGACACGATCGACGAGATCGGCATGCCGCAGAGCGTCAACGGCGTGCCGGTCGAAGCCTGGTTCAACGTCAATGCCTACCGAAACGCGACGGGCACCCGCGAGGCGCCGGGCATCATCGCCGTGCAGACAGACTTCGTCTGGGGGTTCAGGAATGCCTGCCCGATGAAGCCGGTCTCGTTCGGCCCGTCATGGTGCAAGAACGTGGCGCCGAAGGCCCAGTAGCGGGCTAACCGGCGCGGCGACATGCCCCTTGAGCGGGGATTTGAACTTGTCTAGGCTTTCCCTTGACCAAATGGTCAGGAAATCTCGCCTCGTCCTCCTAAAGGAATGGCCGCGCCGGGGCAATTGACCGGCCCGTCCGCGCGACCGGACTTGCGGAGGAAAGGCCAAGGGAGTGACCCGCCGATGGCGCGCGCCGATTCGACCGCCGAGAAGATCGCCCCGCAGGGGCTGACGGCCAACAATCTCGAGGCCTTCTGGATGCCGTTCACCGCGAACCGGCAGTTCAAGAAGGCGCCGCGGCTCCTGGTCAGGGCCGAGGGCATGCATTACTGGACGGGAGACGGACGGAAGGTCCTCGACGGGACGGCCGGGCTCTGGTGCGTCAATGCCGGCCATGGCCGCGCCCATATCGCCGACCGGGTCGCCCAGCAGATCCGCGAGCTCGACTATGCGCCGGCATTCCAGATGGGCCACCCCAACGTCTTCGAGCTTGCCGCCCGGCTCGTCACCTACATGCCGCAGGGCCTCGACCACGTCTTCTTCACCAACTCCGGATCGGAGTCGGTCGAGACCGGCCTCAAGATCGCGCTCGCCTATCAGCGCGTCCGCGGCGAAGGCTCCCGCTTCCGGCTGATCGGGCGCGAGCGCGGTTATCACGGCGTCAATTTCGGCGGCATCTCGGTCGGCGGCATCGTCAACAACCGCAAGCACTTCGGCTCGCTGCTCGCCGGCGTCGACCATATCCGCCACACCCACGACCTGGCACGGAACGCCTTCGCGCGCGGCCAGCCGGAGCACGGCGGCGAGGAGATGGCGAACGACCTCGAGCGGATCGTCGCCCTCCATGACGCCTCGACGATCGCGGCGGTCATCGTCGAGCCGGTGGCCGGCTCGACCGGCGTCCTCATCCCGCCCAAGGGCTACCTCCAGCGCCTCCGCGAGATCTGCGACAAGCACGGCATCGTGCTCATCTTCGACGAGGTGATCACCGGCTTCGGCCGCCTCGGGGTCCCCTTTGCCGTCGACTATTTCGGGGTGACGCCGGACATCGTGCTCACCGCGAAGGGCGTCACCAACGGCGTCGTGCCGATGGGGGCGGTGTTCGTCCGGAAGGAGATCCACGACGCCTTCATGAACGGCCCGGAGCACCTGATCGAGTTCTTCCACGGCTATACCTATTCCGGCAACCCGGTTTCCTCGGCCGCGGGCCTCGCCACGCTCGACATCTACGAGGAGGAGGGGCTGCTCAACCGCGGCGCGGAACTCGCGAAGTACTGGGAGGACGCCGTCCACAGCCTGAAGGGCCTGCCGCACGTGATCGACCTGCGCAACTGCGGCCTGGTCGGGGCGATCGAGCTCGAGCCGATCGCCGGCCAGCCGACCAAGCGCGCCTTCACCGCCTTCCTCAAGGCCTACGAGAAGGGGCTGCTCATCCGCACCACCGGCGACATCATCGCGCTGTCCCCGCCGCTGATCATCTCCAAGGCCGAGATCGACCAGCTGATCGGGACGCTCCGCGACGTGCTGACGGGGCTGGAATAAGGCAGGGAATATTTGTTTCATTCGCGCCAGGAACGGAATAGACGTTTCGGAAACGGACACTGAGGGAGGAGCGGCGCGATGCAGACCATCGACAACATCATCGGCGGGAAACCGACCCGTTCGGCCAGCACCCGAACGGCGCCGGTGTTCAATCCGGCGACCGGCGAGCAGTCGGCGGTCCTGCCGCTGTCGACGGCGGCCGAACTCGACGCCGCGGTCCAGGCGGCGAAGAAGGCCTTCCCCGCCTGGGCCGACACGCCGCCGCTCCGCCGCGCCAAGCACATGTTCGCCTTCAAGGCGCTGCTCGACGCCAACGCCAAGCGGATCGCCGAGGCGATCTCAGCCGAGCACGGCAAGACCCATGCCGACGCCCTCGGCGAGCTCCAGCGCGGCATCGAGGTGGTCGACTTCTGCTGCGGGATCCCGCATCTCCTCAAGGGCGAGTTCTCGCGTCACGTCGGCCCCGGCATCGACACCCACTCGGACCGCCAGCCGCTTGGCGTCGTCGCCGGCATCACGCCCTTCAACTTCCCGGCCATGGTGCCGATGTGGATGTATCCGGTGGCGATCGCCTGCGGCAACACCTTCATCCTCAAGCCGTCGGAACGCGATCCCTCGGCGTCGATGGTGGTCTACGAACTGTTCCGCGAGGCGGGCTTTCCCGACGGCGTGCTCAACATCGTCCACGGCGACAAGGAAGTGGTCGACGCGATCCTCACCCATCCCGACATCAAGGCGGTGTCGTTCGTCGGCTCGACGCCGATCGCCGAGTACGTCTACCGGACCGGCACTGCGCACGGGAAGCGCGTCCAGGCGCTCGGCGGCGCCAAGAACCACATGATCGTCATGCCCGACGCCGACATCGACAAGGCGGCCGATGCGCTGATGGGCGCGGGCTACGGCTCGGCCGGCGAGCGCTGCATGGCGATCTCGGTGGCGGTCCCGGTCGGCGAGGAGACGGCGAACCGGCTCGTCGAGTCGCTCGCCCCGCGGGTGCGGGCCCTCAAGATCGGGCCGGCCACCGATCCGGAGGCCGAGATGGGACCGCTCGTCACCCGCCAGCACATGGAGAAGGTGCTCGGCTATATCGACAAGGGCGTCAAGGAAGGCGCCGAGCTGGTGGTCGACGGCCGCGGATTCAGGCTCCAGGGCTACGAGGGCGGCTACTACATCGGCGGCACGCTGTTCGATCGCGTGACGCCGGATATGACCATCTACAAGGAGGAGATCTTCGGCCCGGTGCTCTCGGTCGTCCGCGCGCCGAACTACGCGCATGCCGTCAAGCTGATCAACGACCACGAGTTCGGCAACGGCACCGCGATCTTCACCCGCGACGGCGACGCGGCGCGGAGCTTCGCCGACAAGATCGAGGTCGGCATGGTCGGCATCAACGTGCCGATCCCGGTGCCGGTCGCCTATCATTCCTTCGGCGGCTGGAAGCGCTCGTTGTTCGGCGACCACGCCATCTACGGGCCGGAGGGCGTCCACTTCTACACCCGGCTCAAGACGGTGACCGCGCGCTGGCCGGACGGCATCAAGTCGGGCGCGGTGTTCACCTTCCCGAGCACGCATTGAGGCGGACGGCGGGGTCGATGCTGCACGTGCGACATCGTCCCGCCCTCGCCCCTCGACCGCGGCCGTCGGCTCCGGCGCCGCCGCGACACGAATCTCTCGGCCGCTCATCCCCGCGCCGTCCGGTGTCCACCAACTGCGGGAAAGGCACGGCAGCGGCGCTGCTCAGCCCGCGGCAGACCGGGTCTATGATGGTTCTGGCGTAGAGAATGGAGTGCTGAAATGGCCAAACCCGCCGACAACCTCCGCATCAACGGCGACCGGCTTTGGGACTCGATCCACGAGATGGCCAAGATCGGGCCGGGGGTGCGCGGCGGCAACAACCGGCAGACGCTCACCGACGCCGACGCCGAGGGCCGGCGGCTGTTCCGGCGCTGGTGCGAGGACGCGGGCATGAGCGTGAAGATCGACCGCATGGGGACGATGTTCGCCCGCCGCGAGGGCACCGACCCATCGCTGCCGCCGGTCGTCATCGGCAGCCATCTCGACACCCAGCCGACCGGCGGACGCTACGACGGCGTCCTCGGCGTGCTCGGCGCGCTCGAAGTGGTGCGCAGCCTCAACGACCTCGGGATCAGGACGAAACACCCGATCGAGGTGGTGAACTGGACCAACGAGGAAGGGACGCGCTTCGCCCCGGCGATGCTCGCCTCCGGCGTCTTCGCCGGGGTCCACGATCTCGAATGGGCCTACGACCGCAAGGACGCCAAGGGACTGCGTTTCGGCGACGAACTCGAGCGGATCGGCTTCAAGGGGAATGAGCCGGTCGGCGGGCGTCCGTTCCGCGCCCTCTTCGAGTATCACATCGAGCAGGGCCCGATTCTCGAGGCCGAGGGCAAGGATATCGGCGTCGTCACCCACGGCCAGGGGCTGTGGTGGCTACAGGTGACGCTCACCGGCAAGGAGGCGCACACCGGCTCGACCCCGATGAAGATGCGGAGGAATGCCGGGCTCGGCATGGCGCGGATCACCGAGCTGGTCCACCGGATCGCGATGGAGAACCAGCCCGACGCGGTCGGCGCCATCGGCCACGTCGAGGTATACCCGAACTCGCGGAACGTGATCCCCGGCAAGGTCGTCTTCACCATCGATTTCCGTTCGCCGGAACAGGCGAAGCTCGACGGCATGAAGGCGCGGCTCGAACGCGAGGCGCCGAAGATCGCCGAGGAGCTTGGCCTTGGCATCGCGATCGAGGCGGTCGGGCACTTCGACCCGGTGACCTTCGACAAGGACTGCGTCAAGGCCGTCCGCGACGCCGCCGAGCGGCTCGGCTACTCGCATCGCGACATCGTCTCCGGCGCCGGCCACGATGCCTGCTGGATCAACCGCGTCGCGCCGACGGCGATGGTGATGTGCCCCTGCGTCGACGGGCTCTCCCACAACGAAGACGAAAACATCTCCAAGGAATGGGCGACCGCCGGCGCCAACGTCCTCTTCCACGCGGCGGTCGAGACGGCGGAGATCGTGGAGTGAGCGCCCGCCTTGTATTGTCCGCAATTGCCGCATGCTCGTGCGGGGATGCTCTAGCCTATTACTGTGATCGACCAAGCGAGCCGTACATTCGCTCCGCATACTCAGCTGACTATGACCAGATGCAGCGGTCAGCGCGGGAAGTTGAAT
>DASSPO010000045.1:0-2886 GCA_035699585.1 Bauldia sp. | reverse complement strand
CTGTGCTCGTCGGAACCACGGGATGAAAACGGCGCGGAACCCGCCGCTGGCGACGACCGCCACGGCATTGTGAAAGTGACATATCGAATGGCTAGACAGATTGCCGAGTCCGGCGAGGGCTTCTCGACCGGCGAAAATTTTGCAGACCTCCTCAATGAAGTCTTCGGGGACAATCCGCTCGAAGGCTCGGTGCTCAAGGGCACCATCATCGCGCTCGAAAACGACGCAGCGGTGATCGATGTCGGCCTCAAGTCGGCCGGCCGCGTCGCCCTCAAGGAATTCGCGTTGCCCGGCCAGAAGGCGGAGCTCAAGGTCGGCGACACCGTCGAGGTCTATCTCGAGCGTTACGAAGACCGTAACGGCGAGACCATGCTGTCGCGCGAAAAGGCGCGTCGCGAGGAAGCCTGGACGCAGCTCGAGCGCTCGTTCAAGGAAAACCTCCGCGTCAACGGCGTGATCTTCGGCCGCGTCAAGGGCGGCTTCACCGTCGACCTTTCCGGCGCCGTCGCCTTCCTGCCCGGCAGCCAGGTGGACATCCGCCCGGTGCGCGACGTCACCCCGCTGATGGGTTCGCCGCAGCCGTTCCAGATCCTCAAGATGGACCGCTCGCGCGGCAACATCGTCGTGTCGCGTCGCGCCGTGCTCGAAGAGTCGCGCGCCGAAGCCCGTTCGGAACTGGTCGCCAACCTCAAGGAAGGCCAGGTGCTCGAAGGCGTCGTCAAGAACATCACCGACTACGGTGCGTTCATCGACCTCGGCGGCGTCGACGGCCTGCTGCACATCACCGACATCTCGTGGAAGCGCATCAATCATCCGAGCGAGGCGCTGCACATCGGCGAGACCGTCAAGGTGCAGGTCATCCGCTTCAACTCCGAGACCCAGCGCATCAGCCTCGGCATGAAGCAGCTTGAGACCGATCCGTGGGACGGCATCGCCGCCAAATACCCGGTCGGCGCCAAGTACAAGGGCCGCGTCACCAACATCACCGACTACGGCGCCTTCGTGGAGCTGGAGCCGGGCGTCGAAGCTTTGGTGCACGTCTCCGAGATGAGCTGGACCAAGAAGAACGTCCATCCGGGCAAGATCGTCTCGACCAGCCAGGAAGTGGAAGTGCAGATCCTCGACGTGGATCCGCAGAAGCGCCGCATCTCGCTCGGCCTCAAGCAGTGCCTGGAAAATCCGTGGGTGGGCTTCGCCGAAAAGCACCCGCCGGGCACCGAGCTGGAAGGCGAGATCCGCAACATCACCGAGTTCGGCCTGTTCGTCGGCCTGCCCGGCGATATCGACGGCATGGTGCATCTGTCCGACCTCGACTGGAAGCGGCCAGGCGACGAAGCCATCGCCGACTACAAGAAGGGCGACACCGTGAAGGTGAAGGTGCTCGACGTCGACACCGACAAGGAGCGCATCAGCCTTGGCATCAAGCAGCTCGGCGATGACCCGTTCGAGGGTCAGGCGGGCGAGCTGAAGAAGGGCGATGTGGTCACCTGCACCGTCACCGGCGTCAGCGACAAGGGCCTCGACGTTGAGGTCAACGGCGCGCCGGCCTTCATCCGCAAGGCCGATCTCGCCCGCGACCGCAGCGAGCAGGCGCCCGAGCGCTTCGCCGTCGGCGAGAAGCTCGATGCGATCGTCACCGCGGTGGATCGCGTCAGCCGCAAGCTGAGCCTGTCGGTGAAGCAGCGTGAAATCCAGGAAGAGAAGCAAGCGATGGCCCAGTACGGTTCGTCCGACTCGGGCGCCAGCCTCGGCGACATCCTGGGCGCCGCCCTCAACAAGGCCCGCGACAAGGCCGACGAGGACAAGAAGGGCTAACCACCACACAACGCCGCGAATGGTCTTCCCATTCGCGGCGTTTTCCTTTCCTCATAGAGATTGCTTGATAAAGATTGCTTGGGGGGATGCTGCATGTCGCTCGAGACCGATAGCTTGATCGATCGCCGGCGCCTCAAGCGGCGCGTGAGCGTATGGCGCACCATCGCCATCCTGGCGGTGCTCATCGCCGCTATCGTCATACTCAACCGCAGCAAGGAAGCGCCCTGGCAGAAGTCCTATGTGGCGCGCCTCGACGTCAGCGGCATCATCAGCGAAGACCGCGAGCGCGACGCCACCATCGAGCGCATCGCCAAGGACGGCGCCGCCCGCGCCCTGATCGTCCATATCAACAGCCCCGGCGGCACCGTGGTCGGCGGCGAGAACCTGTTTCGCGAGCTACGCCAGGTCGCCGAAACCAAGCCGGTGGTCGCCGTGATGGGCACTCTGGCCACCTCCGGCGGCTATATGACGGCGCTCGGCGCCGATTACATCCTGGCCCGCGGCGGCTCGATCACCGGCTCGATCGGCGTCATCCTGCAGACCACCGATGTGACCGGGCTGCTGGAAAAGCTCGGAATTTCGGCCGAGGCCATCAAAAGTGCCCCGCTCAAGGCGGTGCCGAGCCCGCTCGAACCGCTGACCGAAGAGGGCCGCGAGGCCACCCGGGCCCTGGTCATGGATACCTTCAACCAGTTCATCGACATGGTGGCCGAGCGCCGCCAGCTGCCCCGGGATACGGTGGTTAAACTGGCCGACGGACGGGTCTATTCCGGCCGCGAGGCAGCGGATAACAAGCTGATTGACGCCCTCGGGGGCGAAAACGAGGCCCGCGACTGGCTGGCCGAGAACCGCGACATCCCCCGCAACACCCCGGTGCGCGACATCGAGGTTGAGCGCAAGCGCTACGGGCTTCTCGGGATGGCGAGCAGCCTAGCCGGAAAAGCGTTGTTTTCTGAAAGACTTACCCTTGACGGGCTGGTTTCACTTTGGCACCCTGACCTGCGCTGAGACAGACGGCGGACGTTGGCCGGAAAGGAACAGGGGCAATGACGAAGTCGGAACTGATCTTGC
>DASSPO010000044.1:0-8021 GCA_035699585.1 Bauldia sp. | reverse complement strand
GGGACCTGTACGACTGGTCGTCCACCTGGACGCGGTCGGCCGTGGCGACGTCGCACTTGTCGGGGGAAAGAACGCATCGCTCGGCGAGATGATCACGGCACTGTCGGCTTCGGGAGTGCGCGTGCCTGCCGGCTTCGCCACGACGGCAGACGCCTATTGGCGTTTTCTCGAGGCGAATGATCTCCGCGGGCGGATGGCGGCGGTTCTCGCGGATCTGGAGGCGGGTCGGGCAACGCTGCAGGAAGCCGGCGCGACGATCCGGACCGCGATTCTCCGGAGCGAGATGCCGACCGATCTTGCCGCCGCGATCGCCCGTGCGTATGGGGAGCTCGGTGGGCGAGAGGGGCGCGAAGATCTGGACGTGGCGGTCCGCTCCAGCGCCACGGCCGAGGACCTGCCAGAGGCGAGCTTCGCCGGCCAACAGGAGACGTTCCTCAACATCCGCGGCGTAGCGGCGCTGGTCGACGCCTGTCGGCGCTGCTACGCCTCCCTCTTCACCGACCGCGCCATCGCCTACCGCAGGGTTCACGGCTTCGATCACATGAAAGTCGCGCTCTCGGTGGGCGTGCAGCGCATGGTCCGCTCCGACATTGGCGGCGCGGGCGTGATGTTCTCGATCGACACCGAGACCGGTTTCAACCGCATCGTCCTGATCAACGCTGCCTGGGGTCTCGGGGAAAACGTCGTGCAGGGTGCGGTCGACCCCGACGAGTACCACGTCTACAAGCCGCTCCTGACCGATCCGGCGCTGTCGCCGATCGTGGAGAAGCGCCTGGGCAGCAAGGAGAAGAAGATGATCTACGCGTCCGGCGAGACGCCGACGCGGAATGTTCCGACCTCCCGCGCCGAGCGCGAGGCGTTTGTGCTCGCCGACAGCGAAATCCTCGGACTCGCGCGCTCGGCGGTCGCGATCGAGGCCCACTACGGCCGGCCGATGGACATGGAGTGGGCAAAAGACGGTGAAAGCGGCGAGATCTTCATCGTCCAGGCACGGCCGGAAACGGTGCAGTCGCGCCGGGAAACCGGGGCCTTCAAATCCTTCGAGATCCGGAAAAAGGGGCCACTCCTTGTCACCGGCCTCGGCATCGGCGATTCGATCGTGGCCGGCCGCGCCTGCCTGATAGACAGCCCGGCCGACATCGACCGATTCGTCGACGGCGCGATCCTGGTCACCACCACGACCGATCCCGACTGGGTGCCGATCATGAAGCGGGCGGCGGCGATTGTCACGGACCACGGCGGTCGCACCTCGCATGCCGCCATCGTCAGCCGCGAGTTGGGCGTGCCAGCAATCGTCGGGACCGGGAATGCCACTCGCCTTCTCCACGATGAGCAGGCGGTGACAGTGTCCTGCGCCGAGGGCGATGTCGGGTATGTCTATGAGGGCGATGCGGAGTTCGTAGAGACGACCGTCGACGTTGCCGGGCTGCCGGCGACCGCAACGAAGGTCATGCTCAATCTTGCCAATCCGGCGGCAGCGTATCGCTGGTGGAAAATCCCGGCGGATGGGGTTGGCCTTGCGCGCATGGAGTTCGTGATCGGCAACCATATCCGCATCCATCCGATGGCCCTTGTCCGGTTCGACGCGCTCAAGGACGAGGCAGCGAAAGCGAAGATCGCCGAGATCACCGCTGGCTACCCGGACCGCACGGAGTATTTCGTCGACCGCCTGTCGCGCGGTCTGGCGAGGATTGCCGCGGCGCTCCATCCGCGGCCGGTGATCGTGCGGATGAGCGACTTCAAGACCAACGAGTATGCGGGGCTGATCGGTGGCGAGGCGTTCGAGCCGAAGGAAGAGAATCCGATGATCGGATTCCGCGGCGCTTCGCGCTACTACTCGCCGGCCTACCGCGAGGGTTTCGCCCTCGAATGCCGCGCCATCCGGCGCCTCAGGAACGACATGGGCTTCCGGAACGTGATCGTCATGATCCCGTTCTGTCGCTCGGTAAACGAGGCCGACCGGGTGTTGGCAGTAATGGCCGAGAACGGACTTAGACGCCGGGACGAGGGCCTCGAGGTCTACGTCATGGCCGAGATCCCATCGAATGTCGTACTCGCCAGGGACTTCGCCGCGCGCTTCGACGGTTTCTCGATCGGCTCCAACGACCTTACCCAGCTTACACTCGGTGTCGACCGCGATTCCGGCGATCTGGCCGGCCTGTTCGACGAGCAGGATCCGGCGGTCGAATGGATGATCGAGAGTGTCATCACCGCCGCGCACCGCGCCGGGGCCAAGATTGGCCTCTGCGGGCAGGCCCCGAGCGACCACCCCGAGTTTGCGCGCTTTCTTGTCGGCTGCGGCATCGACTCGATCTCGGTGAGTCCCGACAGCTTCATTGCGGTGAAGCTCCATGTTGCCGACGCCGAGGCGACCTTGGCAGAGGCCGCTCAGTGACGAAGCGACCATTCCGCGACCGGGTCGGTTTCGCCGGGGCGGGGATCATCGAAGGCTGGCGATCCGAATCGACTTTCAGGACGCTCGTCGTTCTCGGTATCGGCGCGCTCGCGGTGACCGTCGCGCTTCGTCCTGGACTCCAGTGGGCTGCGCTGGTTGCGTTCGCTATCGCGCTGGTACTGGCGCTCGAACTGGTGAACTCCGCGCTCGAAGCCGTTATCGATCACCTTCATCCAGGCGAGGCAAAGCCGATCCGTCGTGCCAAGGATATGGCCGCCGGTGCAGTGCTTGCCGCATCGACTGGCGCGGCCGTGGTGGGCGTGCTTATGGTGACCTCCGTGGCGCTGGAGTGGTGAGATGATGTTCACGCTTCCCGCGTCCGGCGGGAGGCCCGAGGGTCGTGACGGGAAGCGGAACATCGTCGAGTCAGCGGGGAAGCGCACGCCAACTGCACGCGTCGCAGATCCTCGAATCGCTCGCGGCCGGCGACGATGAGAGGATACCGTTCAGTACCATCGTCGCGGCCGCCGGGTCGCGCGTCCATGGGCTCGCGCTGCTCGTCTTCGTTCTCCCCGAGGTCCCGCCGCTGCCGCTCCCGAGCGCCTCGACAATCCTGGGCATCCCACTCATCATCGTCTCGGCGCATCTCGCCCTTTTTGGCGAGAGCGCGCTTGTCCCGGCGCGGATCCAGAAGGCAACGATCCCGCGGCGCGCGCTCGCCGCCGCGGCGCGCTACCTCGCGCCGGTCTTTCGCTGGATCGAACGCGCCTCGCGGCCGCGCTGGTTGTGGCTCGCCCGACGCCACCGGCTGATCGGTGTGATTTGCCTCTATCTCTCGGTGATCCTCATCCTGCCGATCCCGCTCCTCAATACTCCACCGGCGGTGTGCGTTGCCGCCGTGGCCCTCGGTATGATTCAACGCGACGGCGTTTTCATCACCGTTGGCATCGCCGGCGGACTGGTGGTAACCGCCATGCTCGTCGGTGTCTTCGAAGTGGCGGGCGGCCTGCTGCTCCGCTGACTGGCGCCTGAGCGCGGCGCTATTCGGCCGCTTCCTTTTCCTCAGGCAGTGTCAGGATCTGACCGACACGGTCGGCGGAAATGACGCCGGCGAGTCCACCGTCGGCGCCGATTACGGCCACCGGAAACTCGCTCGAGAGCGTCGCCGGGAGAGCCTCGGCGATCGAAGCGCCGGCGTCGATGGAGGGGGCATCCACGGCGATCGCCTCGACCGAGGGCGCCGCGTGGCTCGCGATCGCGGCGTTGACCGCATCGCGAGTAACCACACCGTGATAGCCGCGGTCGTTGACGACGTACCCGATCTCAGCACCCCGCCGCTGCATCGCGACGAGCGCCTGCTCGAGGGTCTCGTCGGTGAGGCGAAGCGGTGGCGGTTTCATTACGGCGTCGACGGTGAGGACGCGGGCGCGGTTCACGTCCTTGACGAAGGCGCGGACATAGGCATCGGCCGGATTGAGCAGGATGTCGGCCGGCGTGCCGACCTGCGAGAGGCGGCCGTCCTTGAGGATGGCGATGCGGTCGCCCAGGCGGAGTGCTTCGTCGAGATCGTGAGTGATGAAGATGATGGTCTTGCGGAGCCGGCCCTGAAGCTCCATGAGCTCGTCCTGCATCTGGCTTCGGATCAGCGGGTCGAGCGCCGAAAAGGCCTCGTCCATGAGCAGGATTTCCCGGTCCGCGCAAAGCGCGCGGGCGAGGCCGACGCGCTGTTGCATGCCGCCGGACAGCTCGGACGGGTAGCGGTCTTCATAACCGGCGAGACCGACGGTTGCCACCCAAAGAGCGGCGCGTTCGCGTCGTTCTGTCCGGCTTACGCCGCCGATCTCGAGGCCATAGGAGACGTTGTCAATCACAGTGCGGTGCGGGAGAAGGCCGAACCGCTGAAAGACCATCGCCATTTTCTGGCGCCGGAACCGCTCGAGCTCGCGGATCGACAGACCAAGCACGTCGATGCCGTCGATCGCGATCTCGCCTTCAGTCGGGTCGATCAGCCGGTTGAGATGACGGACCAGTGTCGACTTGCCGGAGCCCGAGAGGCCCATGATTACAAAGGTTTCGCCGCGCTCGACCGAGATCGAAACGTCGTAGAGGGCGAGCACGCTCTTCGTCCGTGCCAGCAGCTCGTCCTTGCTCATGCCCGCCTTGATGAGGGTCAGAGCCCGCTTCGGCGATGAGCCAAACACTTTCGAAAGATGATGCGCCTCGATCAGGGCCAAGGCCGTCAGCTCCTTGCGCTGCGATGGGTCTGGAGCCGCCTGCCGAAGGCCTGGCTCACGCGATCGAAGATGACCGCAAGGATCACAATAGCCAACCCGCCGACGAGACCGAGACCAGGGTCGTTCCGCTGAAGGCCGATCAGCACGGTTTCGCCGACGCCGCGTGCGCCGATCATCGAGGCGATCACCACCATCGCCAGAGCCATCATCGTGGTCTGGTTGATGCCCTGCATGATCGACGGCAGCGCCAGCGGAATCTGCACGCCCGTCAACATCTGCCAGCGCGCGGCGCCGAAGGCGCGACTTGCCTCAATCACTTCGCGGTCGACCTCCCGGATGCCGAGATCGGTTAGGCGTACGAGGGGCGGCGTGGCGTAGATGACCGTGGCAAGGATCGCCGGAACCTTGCCGAGGCCAAAAAGCATCGCTGCCGGGATGAGGTAGACGAAGCTCGGGATGGTCTGCATCAGGTCGAGAACGGGCGTGATCAAAGCCCGGGCGATGGCGCTACGGGCAATCAGAACGCCGATGGGAATGCCCAAGAGAATGCTGAGCCCGACTGCGACCACGAGGAGGGCGACGGTCTGCATCGCCTGTTCCCAGAGGCCAAGGCCGCCGATCAGCCAAGCAAGTGCGACCATCACCAACGAAAGAAGGACACTTCGGCTTGCGGCAAACGCGATCAGCCCCACCGCGGCCAGAATGAGAAGCGGTGGAGCGTGGCGGAGTGCCTGCTCGATGGCGACGAGCACCACCAGGATGGCATTGGCTATCGATTCAAAGAAGGCGCCGTGCTCGACCACCAGCCAGTCGACGAAGCGATTGACCGCGTCGGCGATCGGCGTGCCGATGTCGGGAAACATTTCCCCTCCTTGGCGCGGCGGGCCCGCTGCCGGCCGCCGCAACAGTGCCGGCGTCGAGGCAGCCTACATCGTGCTGATCGACGCCTTGACGCGGTCGGCGACCTCGGCAGGGACCCACGTCATCCAGTCTTCGCTTGTCTTGAGGAAATGGACGGCGGCTTCCGCGGCGCTCGCCTTGTTTTCACGCATGTAGGCGAGCATCGCCGAAGTCGCGGCGCTGGTCGAGTTGTAGGCCGAGAGGAACTCGGCGAGTTCCGGTGCTTCTTCGGTGAACTTCTTGTTGGCGCCGATCACGACCTTGCTGACCGGGTAGGCGGTCGCTTCGGTCGGATGCTCGGCCGCCATCATGGCGTCCCACTTCGCCTTGTCGTAAGGCGGTTCCTCAAGCTTGGTGAAGTCGTACTCGCCGAGGAGCCAAGTCGGTCCCCAGTAGTAGAATAGAGTCGGCTTGTTGCGGAGCGCGCCCGTTTCCGCCGCGGCGTCGAGGGCGTCGCCGGTGCCCGGACGGAAATTGGTGAAATCATCGGCGAGACCGTAGGCCTCGAGCTTCTTGGTATTGACCACCTCGCAATGCCAACCGGCGGGGCAGTTGTAGAAGCGTCCCTTCCCCGGCTCCTCCGGGTCGGAGAAGAGATCTTTGTACTTGGGAAGGTCGGCGACCGACTTAAGGTCCGGGGCAACAGCCCCGGGACCGGACACGATCGAAGTCGGGACGAACCACCCCTCGCTTGCATCCGGGAAAGTGGTGCCGAGCGCCACGGTCTGGCCTTTCGCCTCGGCTTCGACCCAAGCCTCGGCCGGATTGGCGGTCCAGATTTCCATGACGAGGTCGGCATCCCCGCGCGCAACCCCGTTGATGAGCGGGATGGTGTCGCCGGGGATATTGTCGGTCTCGCAGCCGAATCCATGCTTCACGATGTATTCGGCGACGGCGGTGTGGAACTGCGCGGAATCCCAGTTCAGCGCGCCGAACACCACGGGCCGGTCGAGCTCGCAGTCCGGCGCGTCCTGGGCGCTCGCCGGCCCGGCGACGGCAAGGGCGGCGAAGGCGATGGCATAGCGGAGCATTGGAAAAGTCCCTCCTCGTCCGGTCGCTGCGGCGGTCGCTTGGCCGTCAGATCATATGGCGCGGAAACGCGTTGAACCGAAACGGCAGAACGCGTTGATAGTTTTTGGTTCCGGTAATGGCGACCCAACGGCACAACCGGTCATAAGCCAGATCGTCCAAAGACCATTTGAAGGATAGCGCCCGAATCGGTTCTGTCAAAACATGTAAATCTTCAGCGAAAAAACTCCTGACAGCGCTCCTGCCATGGCCGGCGTTCATGGCAACGTCGATGACACGGACCGATATTCCATGGCACGACCAGGGTTCGCACGTCGAATGGTCCAACGACCGGCCGTAGCTGAAAGAAGCGGCCGATCGGACCCGCGACCATTTTCTTGCCGCACCGGCCGTGGCATAGGGGGTCAGAGCGTTCGCCGAGAACGAGGAGGGTTCAATTGGCCGGGAAGAGCCGGGCGCCGTTGCGTCTCGTCGAGCGCCGGCGGGTTGTCCATATCAGCGGGTTCGAGCCGATCGGCGTTGACGGCCTCGATCGCCGCTTGAAGAGCGGACTGCGCAAATTCGGGGCGCTTTGGGGTGCGAAAGCGACGTCGTCGGCGCCCACCCTCTCGGACGACGCCCGAGCCGTCACCTGGCAGGTGGAGTCGTCCGGTCCCAACTGGTCGACCCATTGCCACTACACGGTGCTCCGCTGGGACGAACTGATGCAGCCCTATACCGGCCGCTCGTGGCTCGGCCGGGTAACCAGCGGTTACAAGGCGCTCCTGGAATTCGTCGTTACCGGGACGCTCGGCCGCTATTTCAAGGCGAATGTGCGCTACGGGCTCTTCTTCATCTACCCGATCCTCGTCCTTGTCGGCTTCCTGATGCTCGGCATTTTCGCCGCGATCGCTGCCGCCGCATTCGGCATTCCGGCGGCGCCGGTCACTGCCCCACTCTTAGGGATCCTCGTTTTCGCCATGCTGATGCGCGTCCTCGGCGGCTACTTCTATCTCGACTTTGCCCTTGCCGACTGGGCCTTCGCCGCCGATCTTGCACGGGACGAGGTTCCCGGCCTCGACGCCGTCCTCGACCGGTTCACGGCGGAGGTCACCGACGCGCTCCGCGACGCCGATGCCGACGAGGTCCTGCTTTCATCGGTCAGTCTCGGCGCGGTGATGATGGCTGAGGCGATCGACCGGGTCTGCAGCCGCGAGCCGGATGTCGCGGTCAGGTTCCGCCGTACCGCGTTCCTCACGGTTGGATCCTCGATCCTGAAGATAGGCTTGCATCCGGCGGCCGAGCGGCTCCGCAGACTCATCGGTCGTGTCGGTGCGGAACCTTCGCTCTACTGGGTGGAGTACCAGGCCAAGGTCGACCCCATCAATTTCTACAAGACCGATCCGGTCGAGCATCTCGGCAACGCGAAGACCGGGCGGCCAGTTGTTCGGCAGATCCGCATCCGCGACATGATGAGCGCCGAC
>DASSPO010000043.1:0-13743 GCA_035699585.1 Bauldia sp. | reverse complement strand
GGTGATCGTCATCGCCTTCCATGCCGCCGATCCGGAGCTTGCGGCGCGCGGGGCCAACGCCGTCGCCGACGCCTATCTCGCGCTCCGCCGTTCCGCCGTCGCCGGTGCGGCGGAGGCGCTTGCGGCCGAGATCGAGCGGCTGCGGCGAGTGCTTGCCGAAGCCGAGGCGCGGATGTCGGCGCTCAAGGATGAGGCCGCCGGAGCGCCGTCCCCGCTCACCGCCGCCGAGCGCGCCGCGCTTGTCGCGGAACGGGACGCTGTTCGTGACGCCGCACGCAAGGCGGAGGACGACGCGGCCGCGATCCGCGAAGCACTAAGAGCGGGAAACGTGCTGAGCCTCGTGCCCGTGCGCGAGGATTCTGCCGTCATGCGACTGCTCGATGAACAGCACTCGGTAGTGGAAGAGATCGCCAAGGAGATGGCGACCATTCCCTTGGGCAATCCCCGAGTGGCTGAGCTTCGCGCCCGGCTTTCGGAGATCGATGCCGAAATCGAGGCGGCGGCACGCCGGATGGCGGACGCGCTCGCCGCGGATGCGGAAGCGGCTTTGGCCCGGGTCGCGGAGATCGAGCAGCGCCTTGACGCTTCCGATGTCGCCACCAGGAGGCAAGCGGAGATCGCGGCGCTGGAGGAGACGGTGGTCGAGACGCGAGGCCTCCTCGATGCTGCCCTCAGGCGGCAAGAGGGGACAGGCCAAAATGGCGTCGTACCCAGCGACGTCCGGCTGCTCACGCGCGCCACCGTCCCCACGGCGCCGGTGTGGCCCGACACCATGGGCCTGACGCTGCTTGCCTTTGTTGCTGCGCTGGTTCTCGGCGCGGTGGCGGTGGTTCTCCGCGAATTCGCGAGCGGCCGCGCTTTCCGGGAAGTGCCGTTCGAACCCCTCGCCGACCTCGAACAGCCGGCACCGGCGGCCGGTCGATTCCGACGCATCGAGGACGAGGGCGTGCCGCGCGCCATGCCCGAGGAACCGACGCTCGCCCCGGCGGTGGAGACGTCCGAGGCGTCGCTCGGCGCGGTCGCCGACGGTGTGGCCGGCCGACGCCGCATCGTCGTTGCGCTTGCCGAAGGCTCGGACAGCGATGGTCGCCCGCTTGCCGCGGTTGCTCTCGCCCGCGCTCTTTCGGCGCGCGACCGCACCGTCGTCCTGGTCGACATTCATGCCGACGGCGCCGACAGCATTGCCATGGGCGAGGCCCCCGGCCTCCCGGGATTCGCCGACCTTCTCGCCGGTGACGTGTCGTTCGCCCAGGTGATCTTCCGGGACCGGCGGTCAAGGGCACATTTCATCCCGGCCGGATTGAATCCGATAAAGGCCGAGGCGCTCTCGGGCGAACGGCTCGCCACACTGCTCACCGCACTCGACCACACGTACGACCACGTTGTCATCGACTGCCCCGACGACGCCATTTCCCGCATCGCACCGGGCGCCGATGCGGCATTGGTGGCAAGCGAACATGCTTCCGTCGATCCGCGAACCGTGCGGGCGGTCGCCCGCATTGCCAAGGTCTCGGCCGCCCGGATCTTCCACCTCATCGTTGACCCGGCACGGCGCTCGCCCGAGCCGGAGGCGGCCGCGGCCTAGCGCGGGGGCTCCGGCGCGCGCCGCGGGCGCTGCATCCAATAGATCACGGCGCCGGCGGGCAATACCCAGACCAGGCCGATGACGGCGAAGAACAGCGCCTGGGTCACGCCGGAAGTGCCCGGAAGGCGCGCGGCGGCGACGGTCATGGCAACGAGCGCGTAGAACGGCACGAAGACCGCCAGGAAGGCGGTGCCGATCAGCTTGCGCGTCCTTTGCCGCATGGCTCCGTTTCCCATCGGGCGCGACGGCATGTCACCGGTTGCCCAATGCGGCAGTGGCCTATATCGATCACCGGCGGAGCACAAGCGATGACGACGATTGCCGGCGCGACCGATTTTCACGGGGAGGCCGCCCGTGGCCTCCGGCCGGTGCGCATCTGGCTCTACGCGATCGCGCTCCTGATCGTGACGATGATGCTTGTCGGCGGGGCGACACGGCTCACGGATTCCGGCCTGTCGATCACCGAATGGCAGCCGATCCACGGCACCATCCCGCCGCTCAACGCCGCGGAGTGGCAGGAGGAATTCGAGAAGTACCAGCGGATTCCCGAGTACCAGATCGTCAACCGCGGCATGACGCTCGACGAGTTCAAGACGATCTTCTGGTGGGAATGGGGGCACCGGTTCCTGGGGCGACTGATCGGCGTCGCGTTTCTCGTGCCGCTCGTCTGGTTCTGGGCCACCGGTCGGATCGGCCGCTCGCTCGCGCCGCAACTCGCCGGCATCTTCCTCCTCGGCGGGCTCCAGGGGGCGGTCGGGTGGTGGATGGTGGCAAGCGGGCTGATTGAGCGCACCGACGTGAGCCAGTACAGGCTCGCCCTTCATCTCACGCTTGCCTTCGCAATCCTCGCGCTGGTGATTTGGGTGGCGCGGGGCCTGTCGCCGGCTGTGGCGGCAGGGCGGGGAAGGGGCCTCGCCGGGACCATCGTCGCGCTCCTGTTCGTTCAGGTTTTCCTCGGCGGGCTGGTGGCGGGACTTGACGCAGGACTGGTGTCATCAACCTGGCCGATGATCGACGGCGCTCTGGTTCCCGACGGCCTGTGGGTAGCCGAGCCGTGGTGGCGGAACATCTTCGAGAACCCGGTGACCGCGCAGTTCGACCACCGGACGATGGGTTACCTGATTCTCGTCCTGGCGATCGTCCACGCGCTTCGAACGCGCGGAACCGCAGCGGCGCACGGGGCGGTCCTCCTCGCGCTTGCGCTGGTCGCGCAGGCGGCGGTCGGGATCGCGGCGGTGTTGCTCGAGATGCCGCTCAGCGTCGCGCTGCTCCACCAGCTCGGGGCGGCGATTGCGATGTGGGTGGCTGTTGCGCACCTGCGCGACATGGTGCCGGCCGCCCGGGTCGTCGCGCCGCCGCGCGAGGCCGCCTGATGCGGATCAGCAAGATCGGAACCGCGGCGGACGAGATCGCCCGGGCGCGGCTCGAAGGACGCCGGCTCGGGCCGCTCCATCCGTTCCTCCGTCCGGCCGACGAGGCCGCCGCCTACGCCGTTCAGGCGGCCCTCCACGAGCGGCTGGAGCCGACACTCGGCCGACGCATCGGCTACAAGATCGGCTGCACCACGCCGGTGATGCAGGAGTATCTCGGGATACACAGCCCCTGCGCGGCCGGGGTCTTCGAGCGCGGGGTACACCGGAGCGGCGTGACGCTCCGTCATGACGACTACCGGCGGATCGGCGTCGAGTGCGAGATCGCGGTGCGGCTGGGCCGCGATCTCCCCGCAGGGCGAAAGCCGATTACGGCAGATCGGGCGGGTGAGGCCGTCGCTGCGTATATGGCGGCGATCGAGATCGTCGACGACCGCTACGAAGACTGGCGCAAGACCGACACGCCGACACTGATAGCGGACGATTTCTTTGCCGCCGGCTGTGTGCTCGGGGAGCCGGTGACGGACCCGGGCAATCCCGCGGACCTGGTGGGCACAACCACGATCAACGGCGTCGAGGTCGGGCGGGGCGAGGGCCGCGACGTAATGGGCAACCCGCTCAACGCGCTTGCCTGGATAGCGGCAAGTCTTGCCCAGCGGGGCAAGCATCTCCGCGAGGGCGAGATCGTGCTCCTCGGCAGCCTGGTGGAAACGAAGTGGCTCGCACCCGGGGACCGGGTCACGATCGACGTGACCCGGCTCGGGCGGGTCGAACTCACGGTCAACTAGGCCGCCGTTCCACGCCGGGTACGGCGTACCCCCTCAGGTGCCGAAGAGATGACGGAACCGGTCGACCACGCCGGGCGCCCCAACCATCGCGGCCCGAACGCGTTGCGCCGAGGTGGCCGCGCTCACGTCCTTTCCGTAATGGCAATGGCACAGGATGTCATGGAGCTGCCAATCGGTGACTTCGAAGAACCGCTTGGCATCGCCATAGCTGTCGCCACCCAGGCCTTCGGCGCGAAGGACCGGGTCGGAAAAGGCGACCGAGATCGGCGAGCCGTCGGCTCGCATCGCGTCGCGGGTCTGGCCGGAGTGATATTCGGTTCCGTGCAGCGTGGCGAGGCGTTCTCCGGCGTGGCGGTCGAGCAGCTCGGCCCAGCGGGCGAGGCGCTCGGCACGCGACATCGGTCTCGCGCACTTTTCCTCGGGATGGACCTTGGCGACTTCGCCAAGCTCGGCAAGAGTCGTGTGTCGCATGAGGGGACCTCCTGGTGGTCAACCAGCGCTCCCCCATCTTCGCTTTCCCTCGGATGAGGGCACGATACGGGCAAATTGCGACGAAGTCGTGTTGAGCCGGAAACGCGGCTAGGGGAACAAAGCCTGCTGCGTGAGGCCGGTGGTTTCCTCGATGTCGAACATCAGGTTGAAGTTCTGGATCGCCTGGCCGGCCGAACCCTTCACCAGATTGTCGATCACCGAGATGATGATCGCCCGTCCCGGAATCCGGTCGGCGATCACCCCGATCTGGCAGTAGTTCGAGCCCCGCACGTTCTGGGTCTGCGGCAGCACACCCGCCGGTGCTACGTGGACGAATGGTTCGTCGCGATAGACGTCGGCCAGCTCAGCGCGAAGGCCATCGGCAGTGGCGCCCCCGGCCAGGCGAACGTAGCACGTGCAGAGCTCGCCCCGGCTCATGGGGATGAGGTGCGGGGTGAAGTTGACGACCACTTCCTGTCCGGAGGCCTTGGAAATCTCCTGCTCGATCTCCGGGGCATGGCGGTGCTTTCCGACGGAGTAGGGCGATAGGCCCTCGCCGGCCTCGCTGAACAGGAGGTTCTGCTTCAGGCCGCGGCCGGCACCCGAGACACCGGACTTGGCGTCGATGACGATGTCGGTGACGTCGATCCGACCGCTCGATGCGAGCGGGAGGAGGGCGAGGAGCGAGGCGGTCGGGTAACAACCGGGGCAGGCAACGAGCCGCGCGTCGCGGATCGCCGTCCGGTAGTGCTCGGTGAGCCCGTAGACGGCTTCGGCCTGGAGTTCCAGGGCCAGATGGTCGTGGCCGTACCAGGCCTTGTAGATCTCGGGATCCCGGAGCCGGAAGTCAGCCGACATGTCGATGAACTTGACCTTGGGGTGCTTGGACAGCACCGCCTTGGTGATCTCCTGGGTGGTGCCGTGCGGCAGACCGCAAAAAACCGCGTCCACACCGCTCCAGTCGGCCTCCTCGACGGTGGTGAGCCGCGGCAGCTCGACGAAGCTGAAGTGCGGGAAGACCTCGGCCATCGTCTTACCAGCATGGGTATTGGCGGTGAGCGCGGTGATCTCCATGCGCGGGTGGAGGAGGGCGAGGCGAACGAGGTCGGCGCCCGTATAACCCGAGGCGCCCAGCACGCCGATCCTGATCTTGCCGGTCATCGAACTCTCGCTCCACGTCCCTACACGGGGCGCCAGATATCGTATTCTTATGTCGGTTTTCCAGTCCGAAGCCCCGAAAAGGCGGTTTGACGATGCCGATTCTCAGTACTGTTGCCGAACTCGAGGCGCTCTACGGGCTTCCCGGCGAGGCGGCGACCGTCAAGGTCACCGACAGGATCATCCCCGAGTACCGCGCCTTCATCGCGGCCTCGCCGTTCGTCGCGCTCGCCACAAGCGGTCCTGAGGGACTCGACTGTTCTCCGCGCGGTGACGTGCCGGGCTTCGTCCGCATCCATGACGCGAGGACGCTGATGATGCCCGACCGGCGCTGCGCGGCAACAACCGCACCGACTCGCTCAGGAACATCATCCGCGATCCGTGCTGTGCCTTCCTGTTCCTTGTGCCGGGATCGGGGACGACGCTCAGGGTCAACGGCCGCGCCGTTGTCGACACCGACGAGGCCCTCTGCGCCTCGTTCGCGGTCGAGGGCAAGACGCCGCGCTCGGTGATCGTGATGGCAGTCGAGGCGGTCTACTTCCAGTGCGCACGGGCGATCGTCCGCTCCGACCTGTGGAACCCGGCGAAGCATGTCGATCCGCGGAGCTTGCCATCGCCGGGGAGCATCCTCGCGGCGCTCAGCGAGGACCGGGTCGGCGGCGAGGACTACGACCGTGCCTGGCCGCAGCGAGCGAAGGAGACGATGTGGTGAGGGAAGCCAGGGAGAAACCGTCCGTTCTGCCGAGGACGCCGCTGGGACCCGAACTGACCGCCTGCGGCATTTGGGGCGCTTGGTCTATTGAGGCCGCGGCCAGCTCAAACGACCCGAGATCACGTCGCACCCACCCGCGGCGGACCGGGCGGAAAGCCGAATAGCCGCTACGTTTGTCGCTGCATCGGCTTGCGCTTCATCTGACGGAGACCGCAATCGCCGCTCACCCCCGCCGCCGCTCCGCCAATAGCCCGAGGTAGTACATCGCCACCGTGGACGCCGCGATCGCGGTGATGTCGGCGTGGTCGTAGGGCGGGGCGACCTCGACCACGTCGCCGCCGACGAAATCGACCGAGCCAAGACCGCGGAGAATGGCGAGCGCCTCGCGGCTCGTGAGGCCCCCCGAGACCGGCGTGCCGGTGCCGGGCGCAAATGCCGGATCGAGGCAGTCGATGTCGAAGGTGAGATAGGCCGGCATCTCGCCGACCACCTCGCGGACACGGCCGGTCACGCCCGAGATGCCCAGCGTGTCGAGTTCATGGCCGCGGATGATGTGGATGCCGCAGTCCTCCGGCGCGACCGTCCGTATGCCAACCTGAACTGAGCGCGCCGGATCGATGACCCCTTCGCGCACCGCCCGGGCGACAAAGCCGCCATGCGAGATGCCACCGTGGTCGGGCCATGTGTCCTGGTGCGCGTCGAACTGGATCAGCGCCAGACGCCCGTGACGGGCGGCGTGGGCCTTGAGGAGGGGATAGGTGACGAAATGGTCTCCGCCGAGCGAGAAGAGCTGGGTCCCGCCGTTGATGATCTCCCCCGCCTGGGCGGCGATCGTCTCGGCGAAGGCCTGCGGCTGAGTGAAGTCGAAGGACGCATCGCCGTAGTCGACGACCGCGAGCGTCTCAAAAAGGTCGAAGCCGAAGGGATATTGCGGGTCGCCGTCGAAGATCGCCGAGGCGCGGCGAATGGCGGAGGGGCCGAACCGCGCGCCGGGGCGGTTGGATACCGCCTGGTCGAAGGGAATGCCCCAGACCACCGCGTCGACGCCGGCAAGATCCCGGCTGTAGCGCCGCCGCATGAACGAGAGCACGCCGCCATAGGTCGGGTCGGGGCTGCCGCCCATCAGGGGGCCGAACACGGCGTTGTCGGTCGGGCGCGGTCGGGCGTCGGTCATGGGGATGATTTAGCGGGAAACGCGAGTCTTGTCAGGCGGATGCGCGCCTCTGCTCGCAAGGCGATTCCGGCTCTTCGCGTGGAATGCGAAGGAGAGCAGCCAGGTCGCCGACGGCAAAAAAGAAAGGGCGGCGAGTGCCGCCCTTTGATGATCGGAATCGGCAGGAGGCCGATCAGCGCTTGGAAAACTGGAACGAGCGGCGGGCCTTGCGGCGACCGTATTTCTTGCGTTCGACCACGCGGGAGTCACGGGTGAGGAAGCCGCCCTTCTTGAGGGCCGAGCGGAGCTCGGGCTCGTAGTAGGTGAGCGCCTTGGAGATACCGTGGCGGAGCGCGCCCGCCTGGCCGGAGAGCCCCCCGCCGGAGACGGTGGCGCGGACGTCGTACTGGCCGCTGCGGTTGGCGACGATGATCGGCTGCTGGACGATCATCTGAAGCACCGGCCGGGCAAAATACTCGGTGAAGTCCTTCTCGTTGACGAAGATTCGCCCGGCGCCGCGGGTGACCCAGACGCGGGCCACGGCGTCCTTGCGCTTGCCGGTGGCATAGGCGCGGCCCTGGCCGTCGAGTTTCTGGACGTGAACCGGAGCTTCGGGGGCCTGCTGCGGGGCGAGGTCCTGGAGGGACTGGAGGTCTGCGGCCATGGTCAGGCGGTCCTCGTGTTCTTATGGCTCAGGGCGGCGAGGTCGAGCTTCTCGGGCTGCTGGGCCTCGTGCGGGTGGGTCGCGCCGGAATAGACGCGGAGGTTCTTGAGCTGCTTCCTGGCGAGCGGACCATCCGGCATCATGCGCTCGACGGCCTTTTCAAGCACGCGCTCGGGGAACTTGCCCTCGAGGACCTGGCGCGCCTTGCGCTCCTTGATCCCGCCGATATAGCCGGTGTGCCAGTAGTAGGTCTTGTCCTCGCGCTTGCGCCCGGTGAGCACCACCTTGTCGGCATTGATGACAACGATGTTGTCGCCGCAATCGACATGGGGGGTGTAGTTCGGAAGATGCTTGCCGCGGAGCCGGCGGGCAACGATCGCCGCGAGGCGGCCGACGACGGCGCCGTCCGCGTCGATCAGCACCCATTTCTTCTCCACTTCCGCGGGCTTGGCGGAATAGGTCTTCATGATCTTGTCCGTTCATAACGAAAGGCGGCGCGAGGCGCGCCGCCAACCGGGCCTGCATCTAGGCTGACGATGACGCGGTGTCAAGCAGAAATGCGAATGAATTCATATTTGTAGCCGTACGGTATCAAGATACCGTACGGCGCTTTGAGCCTCTTGCCGATGATCGCAATGGCGCGCATCCTCATCCAGGCGCGAGATTGCGCGGGCAAGGGGAGCATGATCAATGGCAAGCAGGTTCCTGTTTCCGGCTTTCGCGTTGGCTTTGGCCGGCGCGATGGGCTTCGGCGTGCCCGGCGCCCCGGTGGTTGGCAGCACCCCGGCCCTGGCGCAGATGGGGGCGGACGTCGAACTGGACAGTGGGTTGGTAGAAGCCTTCATCGCCAGCTACCCCGAGATCAAGGACGCGGCGCAAACCATCGGCGCCGAGTATGGCCTCAGCACCGACGGCGATGCCACCAGCACCTGGGGTGCCTGGATGGGCGCGACCGGCGCCTGGGGAGAACTCAACGGCATCGTCGCATCGCACGGTTTCACCGATTTCCCGCAATGGCTTCAGGTGACGATGAGCGTCGCCAAGGCCTACGCCTTCGCCGAGTCCGGCGACGAGATGGATCAGGGGATGGCGGACGCGTTGGACGAAATCAGGAACAATCCCGATCTGTCAGATGCGCAGAAGGAGATGATGATCCAGCAACTCCAGGCGAGTATGAGCGCCGTCGCCAGCGTCAAGCCGTCGGAGGCCAATATCGAGGCGGTCAAGCCCTATCTCGCGGAGCTCAGGACCCTGTTCGAGTAGGCGGAGCCGTCGCCCTCAGCTGACAGTGAACTGACCCATCATGCCGAGATCCTCGTGCTCGAGGATGTGGCAGTGGAGCATGAGGGGGTTTGCATCGGTCGCGGGGTGATCGAAGCGAACGAGTAGCTCGGCTTCACCCTCGACGAAGACCGTGTCCTTCCAGCCGGCATTCTCGGCGCGGGGCGATCCGCCGTTCTCCGAGAGCACGCGGAAGCGGGCGCCGTGGATGTGGAAGGGATGGCCCATCATCTCGCCCGAAACGAACCATCTTTCGGCAGTGCCGAGCGCGGCTTCGGCGTCGAGGCGGCTCATGTCGAACGGCTGGCCATTGATGCCGAAGGCCATGGTGCTTGCCGCACCATGGCCGCCGTGACCCATGCCGCCACCCATGCCGCCCATCATCGCTCCCATGTCATTGAGGACGAAGCGGCGGGTCGCGACCGGCGACGGGGGCGGAACGTCGGGGACATCGAGGGACGTTGGGGCCGTGCGGACCGCAACGGGAGCCGAGGGATCGACCGCGAAGGCGGCAACCGGGAACGGCGCGGTGAATGTCTCGGGAAGCGGCAGCATGTCGTGCATCATGCCTCCCATCGCCATGGTGCCGCCGGTCTCGGCATGCGGAGCGCTGACCAGCGTCGCCTCGCCACCGGAGCCGAAGTCGACCAAGAGCTCGATCCGTTCGCCCGGCGTGAGACGGATGCGGGAGAGCGGCAGCGGCTTCGAAAGGAGGCCCTGGTCGGTGGCGACCAGCGCGAAGGGGCGACCGTCGGAAAAGGAAAGGTCAAAGTTCCGTGCATTGGCGCCGTTGACCAGGCGTAGGCGGACAAGCCCCCTTGGTACCGCAAAGCGCGGGCCGATCCGGCCATTGACAACGACGGCCTCGCCGAGAAAGCCGTGCATCAGATCGGCATCGCCGGGCCGGTAGACGGCCGCGCCGGAGGCATCGAAGCGCTTGTCCTGGAGGAGGAGGACGAGATCGTCCACGCCGAAGGTCGAAGGCAGGCCGCGGTCCGCATCGTTGCCGTCATCGACGATCAGAACGCCGGCGAGGCCCGCATATACCCTCGGCGCCGTCTCGCCGTGGATATGCGTGTGGTACCAGAGCGTGGCGGGGGACTGGTCAATGGGCAGGCGCGGCCGCCACGCGGCTCCCGGAGCGATCTGCTGGTGCGGGCCCCCGTCCAGTTCGCCGGAAACGAGAAGGCCGTGCCAATGGACCGAGATCGGCACATCCAGCCGGTTGACCACGCTCGCGGCCACCTCACTCCCGGGACGAACCCGGATGACCGGCCCGAGATACGGCCGGTTGAAGCCGAGTGTCGGGGAAGTGGCGCCGGTCACGAATTCGGTTTCGCCTGCCGTCGCCGCAATCTCGAAAGCGCCGCTCGCAGTGGCATCGATAACCGGGAGATGCAGGGCCGGGGACGCACCGCTTGCCCAGGCGCCACGCCTCACGAATGCCGGCGCCGAGAGGCAGAAGGCGGAAGCGGCGACGGTGGTAAGGAACTGGCGACGGTTGTGGGTCATGGGAGGACTCCAGGTGGCAGGCAGCATTAGGGTGGTCATCCGCCTTTCTGGTAGTGGACGTGACGCCGCGGCCCTTCACTTCATGGTGATTGGCCTACGCCAATACCTCGACTCCTCCCTTCGGCATCATCACGATCTCCCGGGCGGTCGACGAGGCGTCTCATCCAATGACCCGCGGGCCCGCAGGCGACTCAACGTCGCCTCAGCGATTCCCGTCGCTCGCTCAGGCCGCGAGTTGCGCGCTCGGGGTCGAGCGTGAGATGGCCAGCTCCTCCTCGTTCATGTCGGCAGGAATATCGGTGAAGAGCGGCGTGCTGAGGTAACGCTCCGCCGTGTCAGGCAGCATGACGACGATGTTGGCGCCCTTCTCCGCCTCCGCCGCGACTTTGAGCGCGCCGGCGAAGGTCGCGCCCGAGGTTATGCCGACGAAGATGCCCTCCTTGGCGGCAAGCTCCCGGCTGCAGCGGAGGGCGTCGGCGCCGGGAATCGGGATGAGCCGGTCGATCAGCTTCATGGTGACGGCGTCGTCGGTGAGTTTCGGGATGAAGTCCGGTGTCCAGCCCTGCATCGGGTGGGGCTTGAAGGCGGGGTGCGGCGCCGACGGCGTGCCATCGGGATTGCGCGCCTGGTTGACGCCGCTGCCGAGAAGCGGTGCGTCCGCAGGTTCGCACACCACGATTTTCGTTTCCGGCCGCTGTTTTCTCAGAACGCGCCCGACTCCCTTGAGCGTGCCGCCCGTGCCGTAGCCGCTGACCCAGTAGTCCAGCCGATCGCCCTCGAAGGCCGAGATTATCTCCGGCGCGGTGGTACGCGAATGGAAATCCGGGTTGGCTTCGTTCTCGAATTGCCGGGTCCAGTACCAGCCGTGGGCATCGACCAGCTCCTGGGTCTTCCTGAGCATGCCGACCGCACGCTCCGCCGCGGGCGTGATGATCACCTTGGCTCCCAAGAAACGCATGAGCTTGCGACGCTCGACACTGAACGGCTCGGCCATCGTAAGGACGCAAGGGTAACCCTTGGCGGCGCAGACCATCGCCAGACCGATCCCGGTGTTGCCGCTTGTCGCCTCGACAACGGTCTGACCGGGCTTCAGCTCGCCGGATTTCTCGGCCGCTTCGATGACCGCGAGTGCCAGCCGATCCTTGACCGATCCGAGTGGGTTGAAGGCCTCCATCTTGACGTAGAGATTGACGCCCGAGGGGCCCAACCGGTTGATCCGCACAAGCGGCGTATTGCCGACCGTCTCAAGGATACTGGCGAATCGCTTTCCCATTCCGTCCCCTTTTCACTGTCATGGCGGTTGACGCCGGATCGGCGAATCGCCGATCCGGGTTCCGCCCCCAATGTCTGTGGGTACTCTAGCTAGTTCTGACAGGGATTGCCCGCATCATCCATTCGGAGGAGGCGATGCGGTTTCTCCTCGGCTAGCCGATCGCCGACAGTTTATTCCGGCGCGATGGTGCACCGAGGGAGCGATTTGTTTGGATTTGGGCCTTTTCACGGATAAGAGGGCTCACCCACAGGCGAGACACAGCCCCGAGACGGAGGAATAAGACTGATGAGCGACGATCGCGTACCCGGCTTTGCCACACTTGCCGTTCATGCCGGCGCGAAACCGGACCCGACCACCGGTGCCCGCGCGACGCCCATCTATCAAACCACGTCCTATGTCTTCAACGACGTGGAGCATGCGGCCTCGCTGTTCGGCCTCCAGGCCTTCGGCAACATCTACACCCGCATCATGAGCCCGACGAGCGCGGTCCTCGAAGAGCGAATCGCAGCGCTCGAAGGCGGGACGGCGGGGCTTGCCGTCGCTTCGGGCCATGCGGCGCAGGTGATCGTGCTCCACGCGCTGATGACCCCCGGCGATGAACTGATCGCCGCGCGTCAGCTCTATGGCGGGTCGATCAACCAGTTCAACCACTCGTTCAAGAGCTTCGGCTGGGAGGTGAAGTGGGCCGACATCGACGACATCTCGTCGTTTGAGAAGGCCGTGTCGCCCAAGACCAAGGCGATCTTCATCGAATCGATCGCCAATCCCGGCGGGGTCGTGACCGACATCGAAGCCGTGGCAGCGGTGGCAAAACGCGCCGGCGTGCCGCTCATCGTCGACAACACTCTCGCGACGCCCTATCTCTGCCGACCGCTCGACTTCGGCGCCGACATTGTGGTGCACTCGCTCACCAAGTTCATCGGCGGGCACGGCAATTCCATCGGCGGCATGATCGTCGACGGCGGCAAGTTCAACTGGACGGCCTCGAAGCGCTATCCGATGCTCTCGGAGCCACGACCCGAATACAACGGCATGGTGCTCGGCGAGACCTTCGGCAATTTCGCGTTCGCCATCGCCTGCCGCGTGCTTGGTCTCCGCGACCTCGGTCCGGCGATTTCGCCGTTCAACTCGTTCCTGATCCTCACCGGCTCGGAAACGCTGCCCCTGCGCATGCAGAAGCATTCCGACAACGCCAAGGCGGTAGCGGAGTATCTGTCGAAGCACCCGAAGGTGACATGGGTCAGCTACGCCGGTCTCCCGGGAGATCGCTATTACAAGCTTGCCCAGAAGTATTGCCCGAAAGGTGCCGGCGCCGTCCTCACCTTTGGCGTCGAAGGCGGCGAGGCGGCAGGGGTCAAGCTGGTTTCGACGGTGAAGCTCTTCTCGCATCTCGCCAATATCGGCGACACGCGGAGCCTGATCATCCACCCATGGTCGACGACGCACAGCCAGCTCACGCCCGAGCAGCGCAAGGCGGCGGGCGCCGGAGAGGACGTGGTGAGACTCTCGGTCGGCATCGAGGACGTGAACGACATCATCGCCGACCTCGACCAGGCGCTGGCCGCGGCATGACAGCGGCCGTCCGGACGCGGCTTCCCGCGGGGCTCTTCTTTGTCTAGGAACGCGCCATGGACGCACTCGAACTGCTGAAGACCAGGCGGTCGGTTTCGACCGCCTTTCTCGGTCCGCCCGGGCCCGACGAGGCACAGCTCAGGGAGATCCTGACGATCGGGTCGCGGGTGCCGGACCACGGCAAGCTCGCCCCTTGGCGCTTCA
>DASSPO010000042.1:0-18410 GCA_035699585.1 Bauldia sp. | reverse complement strand
CCGATCAACCTCCTCACGATCCTGGGCCATACGACTTTCCAGGGCATGCTCGCGATCGGCATGGTCTACCTGCTCGCCATCCGCGAGATCGATCTGTCGGTCGGCTGGATATTCAACTTCTCCGCCGTGCTCTCGGCGCTCCTCATGGTCGCGGGCGTCGACCCATGGATTGCCGCCTTTGCCGGTATCGGATTCGGCGCCTTGCTCGGCCTGTTCAACGGCGTGCTGGCAGTGGGACTTCGTTTGCCGGCAATCATCGTCACTCTCGGCACCTATTCGATGTTCCAGGGGCTTTCGCTGGTCGTGAACCAGGGCCGTGCGGTGGTGCCTCCAGACCAATCGAGCAGCTTCTTTACCGTCATCTCGACCAAGGCGTTCGGCGTCGTTCCGGTCGCCGCGCTGGTCTTCGTCGCGCTCGCGGTCCTCATGCACTTCGTGCTTCATCGCACCAAGTTCGGCTACCGGGTCCAGGCGGTGGGGAGCAACCCCGAGGCAGCGGAACTCGCGGGCATTTCCAACGCCGTCGTCCGGCTTCAGACGCTCGTGCTGATGGGGGCGATTTGCGGCCTGTCCGGGGCCATGTATATCGGCTTCCGCGGCGCCATCGATCCCAACGAAGGCTCTGACTTCGTGCTTGCCGTGGTCGCCGCCGTAATCATCGGCGGCACACCGCTATCGGGCGGGTACGGCACGGTAATCGGCGCCGTGATCGGCATGCTGATCATCCAGGTGATTTCGAGCGGCTTGATCTTTTTCGGGATCGACGCGACGTGGAGCACGTTTGTCACAGGCGCGGTTATCGTGCTCGCCGTAGCGCTGGATCAGCTGGTCAAATGGCAGAGAAGCCGGGCGCTCGCCCGCGCCGGCGATGATTGACGGCATTCTCGCGGGGCTGCGCATCATTGAAGGGTCCGCCTTCGTTGCGATCCCCTTGGGTGGCATGACCCTCGCCCAGCTCGGTGCCGACGTGATCCGCTTCGACCCCATCGGCGGCGGGCTCGATGCCAAGCGCTGGCCGCTCGATCGGCAGGGCAACAGCCTGTTCTGGGCCGGTCTCAACAAGGGCAAGCGGTCGATCGCCGTCGACCTCCGCTCGCCGGAGGGGCGCGACGTGGTTGCCACGCTCATCGCCGGTGCCGGGAACTTCATCACCAACCTGCCGGATGCCGGCTGGCTGTCCTACGAGACCCTGAGCAAGCGTCGCGACGACCTGATCATGGTTGCGATGAGCGGCAACCGCGACGGCTCGAGCGCCATCGACTACACGGTCAACGCGGCGACCGGCTACCCGCTGGTCACCGGGCCGCCGGGCTCCGACGAACCGGTGAACAGCGTTCTCCCTGCCTGGGATATCGCCGCCGGGCTTCATGCCGTGGTCGGGCTTCTTGCCGCCGAGCGTTATCGCGCGAGGACCGGGAGGGGTTCCTTAGTTAGGGTGGCCCTGTCCGATGTCGCCTTTGCCCTCACCGCCGGCCTCGGCCGGCTGGCGCAGGGCGAGCTTGGCCTCGACGATGGTGGCAAGCAAGGGAACTTCCTCTACGGCGCCTTTGGCCGCGATTTCGTGACCAGCGACGGCCGCCGCGTGATGGTGGTGGCACTCACCCCCAAGCAGTGGATCGCCCTCCGCAGCACAACCGGGCTCGACGCCGAGGTGGCTGCCCTTGCCGAGCGCACCGGCCTCGATCTCGATACCCCGGACGGACGCTTTGCCGCCCGCGACGAGCTCGCGGCGCTGCTTGCACCCTGGTTCGCGCGGCGGACCTTCGCCGAGGTCGAGTCCGCGTTCGCCGACAGTGGCGTGTCGTTCGGGCCTTACCGGACCTTCCGCGAGCTCGCCACGGAGGACCCCCGCGTCATCGGGCCCGACTCGCTCTTCGCCCCGGTGGCGCACGCTGGCGGCGCCGTATATCGGACGCCGGCATCGCCGATCGACTTCGATTCGGTCGCGCGCCTGCCGCCCTTGCCGGCCCCGTCGCTTGGACAACACACGGACGAGATTCTGGCCGAGGTTCTCGGGCTGCCCGATCACGAAATCGGCCGGCTTCATGACAATCGAATCGTCGCGGGACCCCGGAAATGATCGCGCCGCCGCGGTTTGGGCCAAAATGGTGATCCCAGATGGAGAGAGATTGGAACGCCTGGATCGGACGTAGCGAGGGCGCGGCGGACACGGTTACTCGCGGGATGGTCGAGGCCTTCGCCGCCACCCTGGATACCACCGCCGACCTCGACGCCGGCGCGCCCGCCCCGCAGGGCATCCACTGGCTCCTCGCACCGCCCCGTGCGCCGATGACGGAGCTTGGTCCGGACGGCCATCCCCGACGCGGAGGGTTCCTGCCCCCCATTGAGGCGCCCCGACGGATGTGGGCGGCGAGCGATGTGCAGTTCCTGAAGCCCATCGTCATCGGCGACACGGTCCTACGCCGTTCGACCATCGCGTCGGTCGAGGCCAAGCAAGGATCGACCGGTCCTCTCGTCTTTGTCGGCATCGACCATCGTTTCACCGTCGGCGGCGAGACCCGCATCGAGGAGCGGCAGACGTTGGTCTTTCGCGATATCCAGCCATACACGCCGCCGGCTCGTTCCGATGAGGCCGACGCTCGTGCCGACTTCGAGCGGAGGCTGACACCCGACCCGGTGATGCTGTTCCGCTTCTCGGCCATCACCTTCAACGGCCACCGCATCCACTATGACGAGCCCTATGCGACGGGTGTCGAGCTCTATCCCGGCATCGTCGTCCACGCGCCGCTTACCGCGAGCCTCTGCCTCGACCTCGCCGCGCGCCAGTTCGGCCCGAACCGTCTCACACGGTTTTCCTTTCGCGGGGTCTCGCCGGCCTTCGCCAATGAGTCGCTTCGGATAGCGGGTACTCGCGGAGGAGATGACGTCGCGTTTGTGGCAAGCGCCGCGGGCCGCGTCATCGCAAGGGCGAGAGCAGGACTTGGCGCGTGAGAAACCGCGGGCCCTGCCGCAAGGCTACCCGAGCCGCACGTCCCGTTCTCTTGAGGGGCCCGCCGAGCGCGCCAGGGCCGGCGGAGGCCCACAAGAGTGCCCGAGAATCAGGGTGGTAGGGAAGACGACGCGCCGCGGCGGTTCGGCCGACTTGCCGGCAATGCGCTCGAGGAGCAGCTCCGCCGCCGTGCGCCCGATCGCCTCGACGTCGCGGTCGATGAGGGTCAGCGGGCCCGGATAGGTGGTGGCGAGATCGGTGCGGTCGCATGTGACGAGGGAGACCTCATCGCCGATCTCGATTCCCTGCTGCTGGATAGCCCGCAGGACGCCGACAAGGATCTGGTTGCCGCCGGCAATGATCGCCGTCGGAGGGTCGACGCTGCGCAGAAGCATGCTGGCCTCGCGCTGTCCAAAGGCGGCCGAGAGATGCTTCGCCCGGATGAGGTCGTCCGGACAGGGGATGCCACGCCTCTCGAAGGCCTCGATGAAGCCGCGTTTCCGCTCCCGGCCGGGCGAGATGTCGGTCCCGGCGGTGATCAGCGCGATCCGCCGATGCCCCAGGCCGATGAGGTAATCGACTGCCTGGCGCATCCCCGTCGCGTGGTCGGTCATGACCGAATCGATGTGTACCGGCACTTCGCGATCGAGAAGCACGCCCGGGACGCGAAGCCCCGCGAGCCGCGCCCGGCATTCAGGATCCTGCTCCGAGTTGATTGTCATGATCAGCCCGTCGACCCGCCCGCGCTGAAGCATGTCGATCGCGGCGGCCTCGCGTTCCGGTTCGCCGCCGGTGTTGACAAGGTGGAGGGTGAACCCGTGCGGACGGAGTTCAGCCTCCGCGGCCTTGAACACCGTGGAGTGCATCGGGTTGGTGATATCGTTGATGATGAAACCGACCGTCATGGTCGTCCGGCGGCGCATGTTCTGGGCCCGCGGGTCCGGCTGAAAGCCCATCCGGGCTATGACGGCGCGAACCTTTTCGAGCGTTGCCGGACGAACGGTCGCCGGCGCGTTCAGCGCGCGTGAAACGGTTCCGACGGAGACCCCGGCGGCCTCCGCCACCTCGCGGATGGTTACGGCCTTCTCGGGTTTTTCGAAAGTCGAGGTCATCAAGTCAACGTCGGTCTGGCGATCGCGGTGTCGGCTCAAGCGCGGCACGATCCTAGCCGATGCCGGCGACAAAATCCCGCAATTCTGGCACTCTCGGGGTGCGGAACATGTGGGCTGACCGTACGGAGAAAGTCGTAGGGTCGGTAGCCCGAGGGATCAATCTCCCGGCCGGCGGCCGGGCTTGACGCTCCGCGCGCCGGCGCGATAGTTTGAAACGATTTCATCGCCGCTGGGGGGTATCGCGTGCCGGCTTCCACTGCCACGATCGGACATCGCGGCCTTAAGATCGAGCGGATCGAATGCATCCCGCTGCTGATGCCGCTGCCTCGAACCTATCGTGGCAGCAATTACTTCATGACCCACCGCTGTACCATCATAACCCGCTTGTATACTTCGGAGGGTATTGTCGGCGAGGTCTATAACGGAGATGAATTCGAGACCCAGGCCGAAGTCCTACGTATTATCAACGAAGAGATCGCGCCGCGAGTTGTCGGCATGGATGCCTTCAATACCGAAGGATGTTGGAGGGCAATGCTCCCTTCGACCTACAATATCTTGCGTGATCGTAAGCTCGCCACCTGCGCCATCGCCTGTATCGACAGCGCCATCTGGGATGCGGTCGGCAAGGCGCTGGACGTGCCGCTCTACCGGCTCTGGGGAGGGTACACGGATGCTCTCCCCATCGTCTGCATCGCCGGCTACTACGAGGAAGGCAAGACCCTTGCGGATTTCGGCCGCGAGATGGAGCAGATCCGCGCGGCCGGCTTTGCCGGCTGCAAGTTCAAGGTCGGTGGCCGGACGCCCGAGGAGGACGCCGACCGTGTGCGCACCGCCCGTTCCGCCGCCGGCCGCGATTTCGTGCTCACCATCGACGCCAACCAGGGCTATTCGCTCCGCCAGGCCGTCGACTTTGCCAAACGCGTCCAAGACCAGGAAATCCGCTGGTTTGAGGAACCGGTTCGTTGGTTCAACGACCGCATCGACATGGCCGCGGTTCGCAACATGACCGGAATCCCCGTCTGCGCCGGCCAAAGCGAGATCGGCCGGGCCGGCTGCCGTGACCTGATGGTGGCGGGCGCGATCGACGTCTGCAATTTCGATGCGAGCTGGGGTTCCGGGCCGACAGAATGGCGCCGCGTCGCGGCAACCGCCGCCTCCTTCGGCGTCGAGATGGGCCATCATGAGGAGCCACAGGTTGCGGCGCATCTCCTCGCTTCCATCGCCCACGCCACCTATTTGGAAACCTTTCATCCCGATCGCGACCCCATGTTCTACGCGCTAGTCGCCAACCGCTCCCCTTTCGTGAACGGCACCTACAGGCTGCCGGAGGGCGCAGGCTTTGGCCTCGAGCTTGACGAGAAGGTCATAGCCAAGCATCGCGTTTAGGATCTGGCCGCTCGTTCCCGCTGCCGTCCAACCCTATGGAACCCCGAATGAAGGCGAAAACCGCAAAGCCGCAGAGGGCCACCGCCAAGGTCAGGCCGCTCACCGACAAGGACCGGCTCGATCTGTTCCGGATGATGGTGCGCATCCGCGAGTTCGAAGAAGAGGTGCAGCGAAGCTATCTCGAGGGCCTCGTCCACGGCACCACCCATCTCTGCCAGGGGCAGGAGGCCGTCTCGGCCGGAACGGGCATCGTCTTCCGCGAGGACGACTATATCGGGTACACCTATCGCGGCCACGGTATCTGCATCGCCCGCGGCATGGACGCCGAGGCCGCTTTTGCCGAGCTGTTCGGCCGCGAAACCGGCGTGTGCGGCGGCGTCGGCGGGTCGATGCATCTCACCGACATCGACAAGGGCCTGATCGGCGCCTTCGGCATCGTCGGCGGCGGGCTGCCGGTTTCCGTCGGTGCCGGCGTCACGGCGCAGCTAAACGGTCGGGGCCAGATTTCGGCGACGTTCTTCGGCGACGGCGCCACCAATATCGGCGCCTTTCACGAGGCGATGAACATCGCCCAGGTCTGGAAGCTGCCGGTACTGTTCATCTGCGAGAACAACCTCTACGGCGAGTTCACCCGGATCAACCACACAACTCCCTATGAGGACCTGATCAAGCGTGCGAAGGGCTACGAGATGGCGGCGGTGCAAGTCGACGGCAACGACGTCGAGGCAGTCTACGCGGCCACCGCCGAGGCCGCCGGGCGCGCGCGCGCCGGCGGCGGCCCGACCTTCATCGAATGCATGACCTACCGTCATCGCGGTCATTCGCGCACCGACCCCGCCAAGTACCGCGACCCGAAGGAAGTCGAGGCCTGGCTCGCGCGCGATCCGATCAAGCTCTATGAGGCGGCGCTGATCAAGCGGAAGCTGCTGACGAAACAGAAAGCCGAGGCGATCATCGCCGAGGAGCGCGCCGCCATGCGCGCCGCCTCCGAGCGCGCCGCCGCGGCTCCGTGGCCGGATGCCGGGATCGATTTCCAGGCCCTAACCTTCGCCTGAGGGAGAGCGATGCAGGAGATCACCTACCGCGAAGCGATCCTTGCCGCCCTCCAGGAGGAGATGCGGCGGGACGACAAGATCCTGATCATGGGCGAGGACATCGGCCCGTCGGGCGGGCCGTTCAAGACCTGCCAAGGCCTGTACGAGGAGTTTGGCCCGGCCCGCGTCCGCGATACCCCGATCGCAGAGACCGGTTTCGTCGGCGCGGCGCTTGGCCTTGCCATCACCGGCTATCGACCGATCGCCGAGATCATGTTCGCCGACTTCCTCGGTGTCTGCTTCGACCAGATCGTCAATTCGATCGCCAAGCACCGCTTCATGTCGGGCGGCAAGGTCAAGGCGCCCCTGGTGATCCGCGCCATCGGCGGCGCCGGCCTGCGCTTCGGTGCCCAGCATTCGCAGACCGGCGAATCCTGGCTCCTGTCCGTGCCCGGCCTCACCATCGTCTGCCCGTCTTCGCCGAACGAAGCCTACGGGATGCTCCGCGCGGCGATCCGCGCCGACAACCCGGTGATCGTCTTCGAGCACAAGGCGCTGCTTTCGACCAAGGGACCGGTCGATATCGGCGGGCCAATCCCGCCGCTAACCGGCCCCAGGGTGCTCCGCCCGGGCAGCGACGCCACCGTCGTCGCAAGCCTTGCCATGGTCGGGCGTGCGCTGGAGGCGGCGGAGCTTCTCGCCAAGGATGGCATCGAGGCCGAGGTCATCGACATCCGCTCGCTCCGACCGATGGACACGGGACCGATCGCCGAGAGCGTAAGGAAGACCAATATCCTCGTCACCGTCGAGGAACAGGCACAGATTGGCGGCTGGGGCGGCGAGGTCGCGGCCCAGGTCACGGAATCCGCCTTCGATTATCTCGACGCGCCTCCGGCACGCGTCACCCTACCCGACTACCCCGTGCCCTACAGCCCGCCGCTCGAGGATGCCGCAATCCCGTCGCCGGAGCGCATCGCCGCCACCGTGAAATCGCTGGTCTGACGGGGTAGGGCAGATGGATTTTCTCGTCCCCAAGCTCAGCGCCACCATGGAACAGGCCAAGGTGCTGCGCTGGCTGAAACAGCCCGGTGACAAGATCAGGTCCGGCGAGGCGCTGGTCGAGCTCGAAACCGACAAGGCGGCGATGGAAGTGGAATCGCCGGTGGACGGCGTGCTCGAAGAGATTCTCGTCGGCGAGGGTGCCGATGTGGCCGTCGGTGCCAAGCTGGCGGAGATCGGCGAGGCGGGGGGCAGCGCAACGACGGCGCCGGTCGAAACGAAACCCAGGCCGACTGCGGCTCCGGCTCCACCGCCCGTGAAGGCTCCGGTCGCACCGCCGGCGCGCCCCGCGCCGGCGGTACCGCCTCGGGCCGCGCCACCGCCGCCCGCGGCTCGTATCCTCGCCTCGCCGCTTGCTCGGCGCCTGGCCCGCGAGCGGGGCGTCGACCTCGCGGTTCTCGCCCGGACCAAGACCGGCCGCATCCGGAAGGCCGATGTGCTCGCCGCGACCGGCGCGGCGCGCGCACCCGCATCGGCCACGCGGCCTTCGCCGGTCCCGGCCCATCCTGCGACGGACGCAGCTGCCGAGCCCCTCACGCCGATGCGGGCGCGGATCGCCGAGACCGTGACCCTCAGCCGGCAGACGATTCCCGCCTTCACCCTCGACCGGTTCGTGTCGACCGAGGCGGTGGCCCGCGCTAGGGCCGAGCTCGGCCCCGCTGTCGAACGCGATGCCGGCGTCAAGCTCACGCTTACCGACTTCCTTCTCCAGGCGCTTGCCGATGCGCTCGGCCAGAACCCGGTGATGCTCCAGCGCTTCGCCGATGCTTCCGGCCGGCCCGGCAGCGTCCGCCACGGTCAGGTCGATATCGGGCTCGTCGTCGCGGTCGAGGGCGGCATGATGATCCCGGTTCTGCCGGACCTTGGCGGCCGATCGCTCGCCGAGGTGGGCGTCGCCCGACGCGATGCGGTGCAGCGCGTCCGCTCCGGTCGGCTGGTCGCCGGTGACGGCGCGCCCGTGCCGATCGCGCTGTCGAATCTTTCGCGCGGCGGCGCCGACCGGTTCGAGGCGATCATCGGACCGGGGCAGTCCTCGGTGCTCGCCGTCGGTCGCGAGCATGAGGCGGTTGTCGCCCGTGGCGGCATGCCGGTCGTGACCACGGGCGTGCATCTCACGCTTTCCGTCGATCACCGCCTGATCGACGGAGTGGTGGGCGCGACCTTCCTCGGCCAGCTCGCCGACCGGATCGAGTTCGGCCCCTGGCAGAGTTGACCGCGCCTAGCCCGCCTCGCGCCGGATCGGCCTCGCCATCAGGCCTTCGATCGCGGCGTCAATGGTGAGCTTCCGCGACAGGACCGCTGCCACGGCGTCGACGATCGGCATCGGCACGCGGCGTTTTCGCGCGAGGTCCCGCGTGACGAAGGCGGTCTCGATTCCCTCGACCAGCTCCGTCGGCTCGGCGATGTCGGCCCCCTCGCCGAGGCGGCGACCATAGGCGAAGTTCCGCGATTGCGGGCTCGACGCGGTCAGCACCAGGTCGCCGAGGCCGGAGAGGCCCATCAGCGTCTCGGGCTTCGCGCCAAGGGCTTCGCCCAGGCGGCGAAGCTCGGCGAAACCGCGGGCGATCATCGCCGCAAGCGCGCTCGCCCCGAGACCCCGTCCGGCGACGATTCCGGCGGCGATGGCGAGCACGTTCTTCACCGCGCCGCCGATCTCGACCCCGGTCACGTCGGTCTCGGCATAGGGTCGGAACGCCGCCCCGCCGAGCGCATGGCACAGAGACAGCGCCGTTGCCTCGTCCTCCGCCGCGATCGTCACCGCCGTGGGCAATCCACGCGCGACATCGGCGGCGAAGCTCGGCCCCGAGAGCACCGCCGGCACCGCTTCCGGCGCCGCCTCGGCGACGACTTCGGTCATTCGTTTGCCGGTTCGTCTTTCGAGACCCTTGGCGGCAATGACCAGCGGCACGCGGTGGGCGAGATAGGGCGCGGCGATGGCCGCCACGGACCGCACAGCCTGAGCCGGCACGGCAAGGAGAATCGCGTCGGCGCGGAGCGCCACCGCCATGCTGGTGGTGGCGGGAATGTGGTCGAGCCGGATGCCGGGCAGGTGCTTCGTATTCTCGTGTGTCTCGTCGATCGCCGCGACGGTGGCGTGATCGCGGGCCCAGAGGCGCACCTTCCGTCCGGCGCGAGCGGCGGCCAATGCCAAGGCCGTCCCCCACGCGCCACCGCCGAGCACCCCGATCGTCTGGATCATGCCTTGTGTCCCTTCGATCCACTCCCAAGCACGGGTCGTGCCAGCTCGTCCAGAGGCCACCGCGGCCTCGCCGCCGCGTCAAGCGAATCCGTGAGGCCGAGGGCACGCCGCTCCGCACCCGCCCAGCCGATCATCACCGCATTGTCGGCGCAGAGCCGGATCGGCGGCGCGACAAGAGTGAACCCTTCCTGCGACGCCGCGGTGACAAGCCGGGCGCGGATCGCGCGATTGGCCGCGACGCCGCCGGCTATCACCAGCGCGGGGTTCTGGTGGGCGGGGTGGTCGGCCGCGAACAGCCGCATCGCCTTGGCGGCCCGGTCGGCGACGATGTCGGTCACCGCCGCCTGGAACGACGCGGCGAGATCCTCGACGTCGTGTGCGGAAAGCGGTGCGATCTTCTCCGCGGCGAGGCGGAGGGCGGTCTTGAGGCCGGACAGGGAGAAGTCCGGTTCCGGCCGGTCGATGAGCGGGCGGGGGAGGGCGAAGCGATTCGGATCGCCTCGTTCCGCCGCTGCCTCGATTTCAGGGCCTCCGGGATAGCCGAGGCCGAGCAGCTTCGCCGCCTTGTCGAAGGCCTCGCCCAGCGCGTCGTCGATGGTGGTGCCGAGGCGGCGATAGTTGCCGACCCCGTCGACCGTCACGAATTGCGTGTGCCCGCCCGAAACGAGAAGCAGAAGATAGGGGAAGGCAAGCCTGTCGGTCAGACGCGCGGTCAGCGCGTGGCCCTCGAGGTGGTTGACCGCGACGAGCGGCTTCCCCGCGGCGAGCGCGATGGCCTTGGCCGTGGCGAGCCCGACGATCACGCCCCCGATCAGCCCCGGGCCGGCGGTCGCAGCAATCGCGTCGAGGTCGGCGAAGCCGAGATTCGCCTCGCGCATTGCCGCGGCGATCACCTTGTCCAGCGCCTCGACATGGGCCCGCGCCGCGATCTCCGGGACGACGCCGCCGAACACGGCGTGGGCGTCAACCTGCGACAGGATCACGTCGGAGGCGATCCGGCCCGAGCCGTCCGGCTCGCGGACGACCACCGCAGCGGCGGTCTCGTCGCAGCTCGTCTCGATGCCGAGGACTTTCACCAGCGCGCTCCAGCGGATATCTAGCTTGTGCTTCCATAGCAGATCGCGGCCGGAATGCTTGCCAAAGCCCCGCGCCGAACACCGGAGCGGTCCCCTTGCCATCGACCGAAATTCGCATCGGCACCCGCGGCAGTCCCCTCGCGCTCGCACAGGCCAGGGAGGTGCGCCGCCGGTTGGCGCACGCCCTTTCGCTCGAGGAATCGGGAATCCTGATCGTCCCCATCCGAACCAGCGGCGACCGCATCACCGACCGCCCGCTGCTTGAGGCCGGTGGTAAAGGCCTGTTCACCAAGGAAATCGACGAAGCGCTCCTTGCCGGCGACATTGATATGGCGGTCCATTCGGCCAAGGACATGCCCACGGCGCTGCCCGGGGGGATCGTCATCGCCGCCACCCTGCCGCGCGAGGACGTGCGGGACGCGCTGCTGTCGCCCAAGGTGGCGAGCCTCGCCGATCTCCCGCAAGGCGCCGTGCTCGGCACGTCGTCGCTTCGCCGGAAGGCGATGGCGCTCCGCCTCAGGCCCGACCTTCGGATCGTCGATCTCCGTGGCAATGTCGGGACCCGTATCCGCAAGCTCGACGAGGGCGTGGCCGACGCCACGGTACTTGCCATGGCCGGTCTCAACCGGCTCGGCCTCGCCGGGCGGGCCTCCGGCGTCCTCGACATCGACCGCTGGCTGCCCGCCGTCGCGCAAGGCACGATCGCCATCGCCACGCGGGCGCAAGATGCCCAGAATCTCGACCGCGTGCTGCGGATCGATGATCGCGAGACATCGATTGCGCTCCGCGCCGAACGAGCATTCCTGGCCGTGCTCGACGGCTCGTGCCGGACGCCGATCGGCGGGCTCGCCAGGCTCGATGCCGATGTACTCACGATCCGCGGCATCATCATCAAGCCGGACGGCACGGAAGCGCACGAGGCGGCCGTCCGCGGCGGCATTGAAGATGCGGAGCGGCTTGGCGCGGAGCTCGGCGCCAGCCTTCGCCGGGCCGGCGGCCCGGATTTCTTCGAAGGGTGAAGTCTTGCGCCTGCTCGTGACGCGGCCTGAGCCTGATGCCGGAGAGACCGCCGCCCGGCTCGCCGCGATGGGGCACGAGGTGATGGTCCAGCCCATGCTCCGCATCGTCTTTGCGCCACCGCCCGAGGATCCGCCCGAGCCGGCGGCGCTCATCGCCACCAGCCGGAACGGGATCCGGGCATTGTCGACCTGGCCGGTGGCCGAGGGCTGGCGCGCGAAGCCGCTGTTCGTCACCGGGGAGGGCACCGCGCGGACTGCTGCCGACGCCGGCTTCACCGATGTGCGGCCGGGCGGTGCCGATGCCGCCTCGCTTGCCGATCGTCTCATCCGCGATTTCCCGAAGAGGAACGGGCGGATCCTCTATGCGGCGGCGCGAGACCGCACCGGGGCGCTTGCGGGCGGACTGACGGCGGCGGGCTATGACGTGAGAACGATCGAGGCCTACCGCGCCGAAACCGAAACGGAGCTCGACCCGGCCGTTGCCGCAGCCCTGACGGCGGCGCGCATTGATGGAATCCTGTTCTTCTCGCGGCGAACGGCAGCAGCTTTTGTGGCCGCACTGCAGCAGGCGCACTTGGGCGAATCGCTCCGCCGGATCGCCTGTTACGTCCTCTCCGAACGCGTCGCCGAGGCGCTCAGGCCGCTCGCCGCGGATATCCATGTCGCCGCGCACCCCGATTTCGACGGAATTGCCGCCATGCTGGGCGCCGACGGCGCGTCGCAACTGGCCTGACACCGCCCGCCTGTACTACGATGGCTTCGGGGGCGTTGATACGCCGAGGATGACATGAGTGACAGTGAGACCGGGGACGGGGGCAGCAAGGCGGCGCCGAAGCGCGGTAACAACCGCCGCGCCCGGCCGCCGGTGACCATCGATCTCGCTGCGGAGACGGCCCCGTCGGAAGCCCCGGCCGGGGCAGAACCGATTGCGGCCGCCGAACCCACCGAGTCCGCTCCTCCGGACTCCGACCCCGAACCGGTCAGCTCCGCGCCGGAACCTTCCCCGCCGCCTCCGCCGCCTCTCGGTGCCCGCCCGGTCTCACCCTTCCCGCCCCGCGTCGAGCGGCCGAAGACCGATTGGTCGAGCGCGGGGCGCCTGATCGCCGCCGGAGTCTTCGGTGGGGCGCTCGCGACCGTTCTCGGCATCCTTTATCACGCGAGTGGCATCATCCCGACGCGGGCCGAGGTGGTTGCCGCCGATGCCGTCCGGCAGGCGAGCGAGGTCGCCGAAAAGGTGGCTGCCTTCGACGCGCGTCTGGCTACGGTCGAAGCCGCGGCCGCCACGCTCCCGGCGCTGGCGGAGAAGATCGCCTCGCTCGAAAAGCTCGAGGATACCAACCGAAGCCGAATCGAAAATCTCGAGAACGCGATGCCGGTGGTGGGGAACGGGCCGGACGGAACCGTGATCGTCGGGCCGCTCGAGGATCGGATCGAAAAGGCCGAGACGACGCTGATTGCGCTCGGCAAGCGGCTCGACGATGTCTCGGCGCGCCTCGACGAGCTTGCCGCCCGCCCGCCGCCGGCGGTGGAGAGCGAGCGTGCTGCCCGCGCGATCGCCATCGGACTTCTCCGCCAGGGCGCCGATTCGGGCGAAGGCTTCGCTGCCGACCTCGCCATGCTCAAGGCGCTCGGCATGGACGGCGACGATGTCGCCGCTCTGGAACAGCTCGCCAGGAACGGCGCGCCGACGATCCCGGCACTCCAGGCGGCCTTCCCGTCGGTCGCCGACGCGATCCTCGCCGCGACCTCGGCGATCGGCCCCGATGCCGGCATCTTCGACCGCGTTGCCGCCTTCGGGCGCGGCCTGGTCACCATCAGGCCGACGGTTCCGATCGAAGGCGACACGCCTGAGGCGGTCGTTTCGCGCATGCAGGCCGCAGTCAACCGCGCCGATCTTGCGGCGGCGCTCGACGAACGCGCGAAGCTCCCGCCCGAAGGCCAGGCCGCCTCGGCCACCTGGGCAGAATCCGCCGGCGACCGCGTTGCGATCGACACGATCGTGGAGCGCCTGGTGCTCTCCGTCACGCCACCGGCGAACTGACGCGTCGGCATGCTCCGCGTCCTCGTCTATCTCGTCATCGTTTTCCTCGTCGCAGCCGGCGCGGCGTGGCTCGCGGACCGGCCGGGCGAGGTCGTGCTCCATTGGCAGGGCTACGAAATCCGCACCTCGCTGCTTCTTGCCGCCGCCGGGGTCCTTGCCGTGATGGCGGTGATCGGCATCGTCTGGGCGTTGCTTCGCGCCATCTTCCGCGCGCCGCGCTTGTTCAATTCGTATCTCGGCCGCCGGCGGCGGGACCGCGGCTACCGGGCCCTGACGCAGGGGATCATCGCGGTCGGGGCGGGCGATGCGCGGGCCGCACGGAAGGCGGCGGAGGAATCGCGGACCCTCCTCGGGCAGGAGCCCCTCGTGCTCCTCCTTTCCGCTCAGGCGGCGCAGCTTGCCGGTGACAATGCCGCGGCGCGGTCGTCCTTCGAGGCGTTGGCGGCGCGGCCGGAGACCAAGCTGCTCGGCCTTCATGGCCTCTTCGTCGAGGCCCAGCGCCAGGACGAGCACGAGGCGGCGCGCCACTTCGCCGAGGAGGCGGCCAAGGCGGCGCCGGGAGTCGGCTGGGCCGGACCGGCGCTGTTCGAATATGCCGCCCGCGACGGCGACTGGCAGGCGGCGCTCGCCACCCTCGACGCCAATCATCGCGCCGGCCTCGTCGACAAGGCGGCCGCACAGAAGATGCGTGCGGCCTTGCTCACCGCGCGCGCCCTGGAGCAGGAGGCCGGTCAGCCGGACGAGGCGCGCGCCGCGGCGCTCGAAGCACATCGCCTCGAGCCGGGGCTCGCGCCGGCGGCCGTCCTGGCGGCGCGGCTGCTCAGCCGGGCGGGGGACCTTCGCAGGGCATCGAAGGTGCTGGAGGCGGCATGGAAGGTCGAGCCGCACCCGGAGATCGCCGATGCGTATGCCATGGTACGGCCCGGCGACTCCGTGCTCGATCGGCTGAAGCGGATGCGGCGCCTCGCCGAAATCAGGGCCAATCATCCCGAGGGATCGATGGCGGTCGCCCGCGCCGCGATCGACGCTCGCGACTATGCCGCCGCGCGTGCGGCCCTCGAAGGCCTCGCCAAGGCGCCTTCCGAGCGCGTCTGCCTGCTCATGGCCGAGATCGAGGAGCGCGAGCACGGCGATGAGGGCCGCGTCCGCGCCTGGCTAACCCGCGCCCTTTCGGCGCCTCGCGATCCCGCCTGGGTCGCCGATGATCAGGTCTTCGAGCGCTGGGCGCCGGTGTCCCCGGTGTCCGGCCGCGTCGGCGTATTCGAATGGAAGGTCCCGCCGACGCCAACGCCGACGCCGCGTGTCATGGCAGCGATCGAAGCCGACCTCGGGGCCGACACACGGCGGGGGCTTGTCCCGGTGACGGCAAGGATCGAGAGCCGAGTCGCCCCGCCCGAGCCGGTGGCTCCGTCCGAGCCGCTGCCATCCTCTATGCCTGCCTCATCCGGCGACCCGGTACCGACGAAGGGACCCGAACCGAATGCCGCCACGGCCAGCTCGACCCTGAGGTCGACGCCGGCATCTCCGTCGCCCGTGCCGCCGGTGCCCTCCACGGTGGAGGCGGCAAAGGCCGCCACGGTCTCCTCGGTGGAGATTCTGCCGCCGGCCGAAGCCTCGCTCGTAGCCGAGTCGCCTTCGCCCCGCGACCGTGAGCCGGCGCCGCCCGCCTCGCCGAAAGCACCGCGGCCTCCGGCAGCCAACGATTCCGATGAGCCCGCCGCAATCGAAGCCGATGCTCCGCTCGTCCCCGGTCCGCCCGATGATCCCGGCCCGCTGCCGCCCGACCCGGAAGAAGCCGGCGAGCGCCAGCGCCGTTTCCGCTTCTTCTGACGGTTGTCCTTGAACCGTGCGGCGCTTGTGGCTATCACTCGCGGCCAGGCCGCATTAGCTCAGTCGGTAGAGCACCTCATTCGTAATGAGGGGGTCGTTGGTTCGAGTCCGACATGCGGCACCATAACCATTTCAATTGCCTGAGCCCGCGATGACGGAGTGTCCGGCTCCCATGCCCGGCTCTCGATCGGGTCACCCCGGGGATTGGAAGCGGCGACCGCGCGAATGGTTCGAGGCCGAGACACGGTTCGCCTTTGTCGCGTTCGGCGAATCGCCCCTCAGGCGACACCGGTGTTGAGGTAGATCAAGGCCGCTTCGTTCGGCACCGGCTAAAGGGGCGGAGTGACGCCCACTGCGCGCGCTCCTGCGCAGCAGTACCGGGATCCTAAAGAGGATGGTCGGCGCGCACAGAGCCGAACCGGATCAGCCTTCACCGATCCCAGGTGCCGGGGTCGAGCCGCCACGGCCGGTCGAAAGGCGCTACCGATCCGGCGCCGGTGACCGGCCTCGCCTGACAGAGCACCATGGGAGTAAAATCTTATGTTCCCAAGGCTAAGGTTCCTGCGGGTCTCATCGGCCGCGTTGGCCAGCCTCGCATGGATTACCGTCATCGGGACAGGCGCCGCGCTCGCGCAGGATGATCCGATTGCCGCGTATCGCGAAGCCCTCATGCCGTACATGGGCAGCGATACCCGATGGGACGGTCCCACCAAGGGTCCCATCATCGAGGCCGGCAAGAAGATCGTCGTCGTCTCGTACGACATGACGAATCCCGGTAACAGCCGTCTGGTCAACGCCTTCGCCAAAGTTGCCCGAGACGTCGGCTGGGACATCACCGTCAACGACGGCGAGGGGACCATGAGTGGCCAGCGGGCGGCCATCACTCGCGCTCTTTCGCTCAAGCCCGACGGGATCGTGTTGGTCTCGTTTCCTGACACCTTCATCCCGCAATTTCAGCAAGCCTTTGACAGCGGCATCAAGGTTGTCGGGCTCACCAGCGCACCGAACTTCGGGCCATGGGTCGACAAAGGCATCGACTGGAACGTGATGCAGCGGGTCGAGGATCTCGGAAAGGCCCTCGCCGACTGGGCAATTGTCGACTCGAAGGGCACGGCGCGCGTCATCCTAATCTCGGACAATGCCTTCAACGTCGTGGAAGCCAAGGTCAAGGCCATCCGAGATGAAGTCCAGACCTGCAAGGGATGCGAAATCGTTCTTGACGCTCAGGTCTCCTTCACCGAAGCCAACACCCTGTTGCCGGAACTCATTCCGAGCTGGATCACCAAGTACGGTCTTGAGAGACCGCTCTATATCCTCCACCCGGCCGACTATTTCATCACCTTCGAGGTTCCGGCGCTTCGCCGCGCCGGGGTGCAGCATGGTCAGGTCGTCTTGGCCGGAATGGATGGCGATCCCAAGGTGTACGAGCGAATTCGCCGAGACGACTCCTATGAGAAGGTGACGATCCCGTTCCCGTTCGAAATGCAGGCCTACCAGGCGGTCGACACGCTCAATCGCCTATTCGCGGGCGAGACGCCGGCCGACTATCCTTCGCCGGTGCTCCTGGTCGACAAGACCACCGTGGACACGGCCGGCGGAGAGAACAACGAGTACATTCCTCAGAACGGCTACGCGGAGAAGTACACCGAACTGTGGAAGACCGGAAAGACCACGCAGTAAACCGTGACTGCGCTGGGAGACTTCAGGGACGATCGTGCGCCTCTCCGTTTCGTCCATCGTCTTTCGGTGAACCCGGACGGAACCTCCTCTGGAAGGGCAGACCGATCCCAGCCGGTCGCTGATACCAGAGCCCCCGCCTCCGCGAGCAGCGGGTGTCCTTGGCCTACCGGAATGGCTTCCGCCAGCTAAGCGCAATCGCGACCCGCCGCGGCGGCCGAACTCGTCTCTGGACGGGCCGACTTCCACGCCGGTTGATGTGGCTCAATGCGTATTGCGCGTGACGGTTTATGCCGAGGATGACCCAGTGCGGCTTCGGCCCACCATGCGGCGCCGATACATAGCGCCTGGAGAAACGACCGGCATGTCGCAATCGAACGAGGCATCCGTGCCGCCTGCGCTGTCATGCTCGTCCAACCAAAGGACGGGGCCTGGCCGGGGCCCGCGCTGCTATGCGATCGCCAGGTTCTGGACCGTGGCGGTCACTCTCGTCGGCATCAGCGGTCACTTTGGGTTGGCGGCACGGGCTGAAAGCGAGGCGCTGACCAGACCTCCGACGCTGACGGTGTGTCACGCACTGACCATCGATCTCTTGACGGCTGTTGCCGAGGCGGAAGGCGAATTCGCGGGTGAGGGCCTCAATGTGGTTCTCTTTCCCTTTGCCACCGGCCGCGATGCCCTGGCGGCGATGCTTGAGGGGAAGTGCGATCTTGCCACGGTCGACGAGACGCCCCTCGTACTCACGGCATTCGAACGGAACGACTTGCGGATAATCGCAACGACCCGCACCACCCGGGATCTGGACAGAATCGCGGCCCGAAAAGCCGCCGGCATAAGCACGGTGGACGATCTCAGGGGCAAGCGCGTCGGCGTCATTCCCCGAACGCCCAGCCCCTACTTCTTGAACCGACTCCTGCTCGCGAACGGCATCGATCGTGCCGACGTCACGGCACTCCCGTTTGCCTCTCCGCCTGCCTTGGTCTCCGCGCTCATCCGCGGCGAGGTGGATGCAATCGCGCTTTGGCC
>DASSPO010000041.1:0-4536 GCA_035699585.1 Bauldia sp. | reverse complement strand
GAAGACCGCGCCATTTGTTCATCGCTGTGTTGAACGGCTTGTTGTGCTGATAGCCGAGGATGCCGAGCTTGACCGGCCCGGCGACCTCGTAAGGCACCTCTGCCCCGTTCTGGTCTAGCACCTTGATTGAAGGCTTGAGGACGACGTACTGCGCGCCGCCGACACGGCGCAGAAACACGATTACGGATTCGTGCGCGTGGCACATAAGATTGTCCTGCCGCACCTTCTTGAGCGGCGCTTTTAGCCACAGCTCGGACTTTGCGTCGGTTTCCACCCCCGCTGCCTCTGCCATCGACCGCACGAGCGCTTCGCGCATGAGTCCCACGATCGCGCCGTCCTCATAACGCAGTTCGTCCGGACTGACGGGAGTCCGCTCGACCGGCCCTTTGATGTTGTCGCCGAAACAATCCCTGATGTCGTCCACCGTGCCGAGTGCGAGGATTTTCCCTTTGAAGGGCACAGCGACAACTGGGCGCGCACCTGCCTGCTCCCGTACCCATGACCAGACCTTCTCCGACGGCCAGCTTTTTAGGTCGAACGACAGCACCTCCGCCGGACACTCGATCTCGAAGGCATTGCTCTTGATAAGGGTATTGGCCCGATGCTCCGCCAACTGAAACGGCAGGCGGGCGAGAAGATCGTCGGGAGCAAGGGCCGCAACATCCTTGCGTGCAGCCTCCCGCAACTCGCCCTCAAGGCAATGTAGTGCGAGCCGGGTCATCAGATCATCGAAGCCAAGCGCGGGGACGTAGAAGGCCTGCCTGCCATGCGAGCGGGCATGAGTAATCAGGCCGGAAACCGCTTCAGGAACATCACCGTCGCCGTAACCGCACCAGTACAAGGCCCCCGTGCCCTGCTCAGCACAAGCGGCGCGAAGGGCTTCCATGATGGATTGGTCGCGCCCGCTATAACCGCAAACGATCAGCGTCCGCTGGCGCAGCTCGTCAATGAGCGCACGGCGTAGCGCCTCTTCCTGGCGCTGGAGTTCCTCAGGCGTGTTCTTGAGTTCGTCATAGCGGTAGTCACCATGCAGCGAGACACACAGCAATTCTCCTGCGTTCGCCGGGCGAGCAGCGCGGTCTTGTGTGTCGATCCCAACCTCGAACGGTATGAGATTGAAGTTCGCAGCGGCACGCGCGGGCAGCCCGTCGAAGTTTGTGGACCAGACGGAACGGACAAGGTCAGCCTTGGCAAGATGACACAACAGCCGGTAGCCGATGTGAGGCTGCGCCCCGCGCACCTTCTCCTGAAAATAGGCGCGCCGGTCATCGGTGATGGGGAAACACGCACGAATATAAAACCCGTACTCATCGACTGCTCCCTCCGGCGGATAAGTGCCCTGCGCGTCCAGCCACCGCTGGATGCGGCGCTGCACGCTTGGAAGCGAGAGCTCCGCGAACTGATCCTCAAGACCGGGATTATTGGTAAGGAAGAGGTCGCGCTTCCATTCCCAGATGCAGGCCTGCGCGGAAGGGATGCCGGAGCTGACCGATGCGCCCGCCCCTAGAAAAAGCGCATGGGAAGCAGTCCGCCTGACGCCGAGGGATCGGACGAATGCGTCGAGCGAAAGTAAGATATCTTCCTCACATTCGGCCAATTTGTGCGGCTTCGCAGTCATGTTTGGGGCCTATTGTTTGAGAAGTCGCGCGATTCGGAGATTCCCGTATCAACGATACAACGGACTGAAGCGAAGAATCCCCGTAAGGGCGGCTTTTGGATGAGGCGCGCCATGACGAGGTTGGGGTGGTCGCCGTCGATCGTCAGTGCGTGATCGCCCGAACGAAAACGAAGGGATCCCCGGAGGTTCGCCAAGCCGACAAACAACGGTCGGAATCCCAGGCCTCTGCCAACACCATCTCCAAAGCGCGAGCAGCCTTCTGTCAGCGTCAGTTGGAGGGCCGTTCCGTGGTCTGCGAGACTCGCATGCGCTGCGCCGCTGCGGAGGCTTTCCAACACGCCGATTCCCTGATCGGCGACAACGAACTCAAAGACGCCGGGCGCGACGCGGAAGGTGAGTATCCCGGTCTGTGGGGCCTCGGAATGCTCATAGATGTTGCTCTGCATCTCCAGGATCGCACCGACAAGCTGTCCAGCGACCTTATTGGTAAAGCCGGCCGCCACAGCAGCCTTCTGGGCCGCCACGCCAAAGGCTGTCCATGTAGCAGTATCGGCTGGTGGCCGGGCTTCTGTGCGGAGAAAACCGATGTCGCGGCTATTAGCGCGTATCCACTGCTGCTTGCCATCAGTCATGGCACGATAAAAGTCGCCCATACCATCAAGGCTTAGCCAAGTCCCCGACTCGGGAACTGGCAGAAAGCCACTCGCTGCTAAGTGAATGAGCTCGATGAAAGGGCCGAGATCGCCGCTGGTCCAATGGATACCGTCAGGTATGCCACCGGCCAGGCGTCCTCGCTCCGCAGCGAAAGCAAGATCGTCAACTTGCGCAAAGGTGAGGCGGGAGGGCGAAAGCGATCTCATCCGAAAGCCGCACACCTCTTGATTGTGGAGGGGATAGCGAGCGGACGCAGCCACGCCTCAACAGTCGTGTAGTTTTCGGCGAGCAACTCATCGAGCAGCGCGCCAGCCGGTGTCAGCGCCGGTTCCCATTTCAAGGCACCCGTAACTTCGAAGGCTGCGCGGCGGCGCTTCATGGTCTTCATGAAGATGGATGTCTCGACCACGCTCAGCCCGGTAAAGGCGTTGGCGAGAATCGGCAGGACGTCAATGCCGCCGCGAACGACCAGATGTAGAGGCCGCCCGATCGCACTTGCCATCCCGGCAAGCCATCGCGCATGGACTTCCTGCCGCCCCGCCCAGCCGGTCCCTGTGGCGAATTCATAAGCGACATGGGTTATTTCCGGCCGGCTACCAACGTAGTCGGTCCAGCGCTGTATGTCCGTTTCCGTTCGGGCGTTTACGTGGAGTGCAGCGGGAAGGCCTTCCGACAGAAATTCTTCGTGCACCAAACCGATGCGCTTCATTGCATGAAGATCATCCCAGCGGGGCTGGTCGATGAACAGGCTATAGTTGGGGGTGGTCGCGAGTCCGATGCCGAGGTCTCGCAGTTGCCGGATAATTAGGCGACGCATATCACTGAGCTTCCACCACCCTTCTATGGGCGGATCCTGGTCCGTACCCGTCAGCACAAGGTGAGTATTCGGCGACAACCCGAATTTCTCAAGAACTTCATCCCGGCTATTGTATCGGAGCTGGCCACTTCGACGATGGAACAACTGGTAGAGGGACAGCGCGGTCGCCGGAGACGTGAAGGGGCCAGCCCGAGAGGTTCGGTGGAAGATCATCGGCACGACGGCCGGCAGATCGGGCGATGGCAAGGGGTTGGCTCTCGGAACCGTATTCAAGTCGAAACCACTGACTTCCCTTACACGCAGCGCAAAGTCAGGATGATGGCGGCAGACGACGTCGCACTGCTCGGGTTTCCCGCAGCAGAAGTCGAGGCACGAGAACATACTGCGCCTAATGGACAGGCCACCACAGAGAGTCTTTTCAGGGCAGCCGTGGCACCCGAGAGAAGGGGCATATCGTTCGCTATCGTGCCAGAGGCGGCGCTCTCGGCGCGGGTTGCGCGGAAATTGCGGTTCGATGGTAGGCGTCGGCGTCAGCATACCGAGATCTCCGCGACTCCCGAGAGGGAGTACACCTGCTCGACCGTGCCCTTGGCGATACCGCAGGAGGAATGCACAGCCGCCACAAGATCGGTCGTTGGATTATGGAAATGCGCGACGACGCTCAGACCTCGCATGGCGATAAGGCCGTTTTCCGCAGCTTGGACGGTGACAGCCTCGCCGGGCTGAAGGCGGGCGTTGTTGACGATGTCGGCTTCCGCAGTCCGCGCCGCGCAGCTCGGTTGTCGAGTGAATAGGTCAGCCGTCGCAAGCTCAACGCGGCGTCGATCCCAGCTTTTCTCAAAACTCTTCGCGGCCTTCCGAATGAAATCCGCACCCATAGCTGCGTTCCTTCTCAGAAAAGAGGGCGATACCTCTTATTACGACCCTGGCTCACCTCGACAATCAGGCCGAGAGCAGCCAAGGCGGCGAGGCGATTGTTCCAAGTAGCGAGCGTATCGCCGGCCTCACGGCGATTCGGGATCAGGCGCGGGCCGACGCCGCCCGGATCGAGGCCATGCTGAAACGCTCCGCCCACCAGGGCCTCACAGGGGCGGCAGTGCGGGAACTGGCAACCGAGGCGCGCAGCCGGCTCCGAGTCTTAGAGGGCGGCTATCGGCGGGATCACGTCCGGGCCTTCGCGCAGCGCGTCGAGGTCGCAGACGACGCAATCTACATCAAGGGGAGCAAAAGCACCCTTTTGAGGACACTTGTAGCCGTTAAAGGAGGGAAATCGGCGGGAATCGGCGTTCCCGGTTTTGTTCCGAAGTGGCGGAGAGAGAGGGATTCGAACCCTCGATACGGGATTACCGTATACACGATTTCCAGTCGTGCGCCTTCAACCGCTCGGCCATCTCTCCGGAATCGATGCATGCCCACAGGGCGAGCAGGCGCGAAGGTTACCCCAGCC
>DASSPO010000040.1:0-2161 GCA_035699585.1 Bauldia sp. | reverse complement strand
CGCCCCGCCCGCTCCTCCCACCGCCGACATCGCCGCCGCCGAGGCCTATGTCTGGCATGCCGCCGGCCACCGTCTGGAAGCCGTGCCCAAGGTCAACCGGGTCGACCTCGGCCTGCTGATGGGCGTCGATCGCCAGAAGGAGATCCTGCTCGACAACACGCGGCGCTTCGCCAAGGGGCTGCCGGCCAACAACGCCCTGCTGTGGGGCTCGCGCGGCGCCGGCAAGAGCGCGATCGTGAAGGCCGTGCACGCCCACGTGAATCGCGAGATGGGCGGACCGCCCGGTCCCCTGGCGCTGGTCGAGATCCATCGCGAGGACATCCCCTCGCTGCCGGCGCTGCTCTCGATGATCCGTACCTCGTCGCGCCGCTTCGTGGTGTTCTGCGACGATCTCTCCTTCGACGGTCAGGACGCCGCCTACAAGTCGCTGAAGGCGGTGCTGGAAGGCGGCATCGAGGGTCGGCCCGACAACGTGGTGTTCTATGCCACCTCCAACCGCCGCCACCTGATGCCGCGCGACATGATCGAGAACGAGCGCTCGACGGCGATCAACCCGTCGGAGGCGGTCGAGGAGAAGGTCTCGCTCAGCGACCGCTTCGGCCTGTGGCTGGGCTTCCACAATGCCGACCAGGACACCTTCTTTGCCATGATCGAAGGCTACGCCAACCATTATAAGCTCGGCGTACCGGTCGAGAGCCTGCGCAAGCAGGCGATCGAATGGTCGGTGACTCGCGGCGCCCGCTCGGGCCGCGTCGCCTGGCAGTTCATCCAGGAAGTGGCGGGCCAGCTCGGCAAGAAACTGGAGTAGCGATGGCAGATCCCGAAGACGTCATGTTCTCGCCCGCGGTCAAGGCGGAGCAGATGCGTCTCGGGTCGCGGACCCTGTTCGAGGACCGCGACTGGAAGACCGAGATCACCGACGACCTGCGCCAGTTCCTGGGCGCCATCGACACCTTCTTCTTGGCCACGGCGAGCGCCGACGGCCAGCCCTACATCCAGCATCGCGGCGGACCGCCGGGATTCCTCAAGACCATCGGCAGTCATACGCTGGCCTTCGCCGACTTCGCCGGCAACCGCCAGTACATAACGCTCGGTCATCTCAAGGAGAACGACCGTGCTCACCTCTTCATCCTGCACTTCGCCACCCGGCAGCGCGTAAAACTGTGGGGCCGTGCGCGGGTGGTCGAAGGCGATCTCGAGCTGATGGAGCGCCTGGTCGACCCGCGCTACAAGGCCCGGCCCGAGCGCGCCATCGTCTTCACCCTCGAAGCCTGGGACGTGAACTGCCAGCAGCACATCATCCCGCGCTACAGCGAGGCTGAAGTCGCCCCGGCCGTGGACCGCTTGGCGCAACGCATCAAGGAGCTCGAAGAAGAGGTCGCGCGGTTGAAGGCAACGTGATCGCGTTCGCCACGTCTCTTCGGAAATCTCTGTAAGTCATTGGTATCGCTCGTGCTTTCGGCTCCGGGGGTGGCCGGACGATGTCCGCTGAATGGGGACAGCAACGACATCGTGCGTTTCGGCGGGAAGTCGATCCGCTAGCCCTCGGACCTGCCGGCGAATTCGGACAGTTCCGCAAATATCGCAACCGGACTTTTGCCAGCCGGGCGGGCCGGCCCGGCGGCGGCCGGGCGCGATGGCCATCGGATGAACGATGCATAGAGCGGAGCCGCCGCGAGGCGACGCACGGTCAATATAACTCAGGTGCTTTGCGTACCGTAAGAGGGCAAGGAATTGTGCCAGCATTGCCTGCAAGCTCGGCGGCCTGGCCATCTCGTGAAGAGCTCCGCGACGAGCTACGAGCTAGGCACGGTCCTTGCTTCCTTCGGCTCCCGAAGGGGAAACCATATGAAGAAGCCACAGACCATCGCCCTAAATCGGCGCACGATTCTCGCCGCCGCGGGTGCCGCCACCGCCGCTCTTGCCGCACCGCGCATCCTGCGCGCCCAGGGCAAGGAACTCGTGGTCGGCGGCGCCGCGAGCCACAAGACCTTCGTCGAGACCATCATCGCACCGGTGGTCGAGAAGAAGTACGGCTGCAAGATCGTCTACGAGGGCACGCGCTCGCTGGTGAACCTCGAGAAGATGCAGAAGAACAAGGACAAGCAGTATCTCTCGGTCGTCCAGATGGACGATCCCGTCATGATCCCGGCGGTCGCCG
>DASSPO010000039.1:0-15038 GCA_035699585.1 Bauldia sp. | reverse complement strand
GATCGGTCTCGCGGCGGCGCCGAAAAAAATCGCGGCGCCGCGCAGCTCCTCGGCGATCAGAACGGCGTCCGGCTCCGGATCGCCGCGGCCAAGGTCCCCTCATCGAGATAGTCGAGTTCGCCACCCACCGGCACACCGTGGGCGAGTCGGGAGATCTTGACCCCAAGGTCATGCAGACGGTCGGTGATGTAATGCGCCGTGGTCTGGCCCTCGACCGTGGCATTGACGGCGAGAATCACTTCCGTAGTGCCGCCTTCGGCGACGCGCCTGACAAGCGCGTCGATCCGGAGGTCGTCCGGGCCGATGCCGTCGAGCGGCGACAGCACGCCGCCGAGCACGTGATAGCGGGCGTTGATGGCTCCCGCCCGCTCCAGTGCCCAGAGATCGGCCACCTCCTCCACGACGACAATGGTGCCCGGATCGCGCCGGGGGTCGGAGCAGATCATGCAGGGATCGCTGGTATCGATGTTGCCGCAGGTCGAGCAGACAACGATCCGTTCGACCGCCACCTCCATCGCCCTGGCAAGCGGGACGAGCAGCTCCTCCTTGCGATCGATCAGATGCAACGCCGCGCGCCGGGCCGAACGCGGCCCGAGGCCGGGCAACTTGGCAAGGAGCTGGATCAGCCGCTCGATCTCGGGGCCGGATACGGAACGAGGCATCTGGTCCTAGCGGATGAACCGGTCGACGAAAGATACCCCGAGGCCGCACGCGGTGTAGTGCTTCCGGCACATATCGATCTTGGTGAAAACATCTTCGTAGCCGGTCGCCTGACCCCAGGGATCGACGTAGAGCATCAGTCCGTTCACCTGAAATAAGGTGATCATTTCGGGCACGTCGTCGGGCACCACCAGGGTATGCGTCTCGCCGGGGGGCTCGTAGACATAGCCGCCTTCGACCGCCACCCAGTCGTGTTCGAGATAGTGCCAGCGGCCCTTGATGACGTAGCCATGCACGGGATTGGTGTGGCGGTGGCGTGAGAGGACTCCGGCCCGGGTCACCTTGAGGAGATTGACCCAGTAGCCCTGCGAGGCGTTGAGGCAGAGAGGCCGAAACCAGACGTTGGGCGCCTGCGGCACCCAGACGCGCTCATCCTCCGGGAGCACCGACGGAATCACCAGGTCGGGCGAGGCCTCCTTCGGCATCGGCAGCTGATACGGCATGCGCGGGTCGGCGTGGCGGGCCGGTTCGGACATTTTCTCTCCTCCCTCACATCGACGAGTAGCCGCCATCGACGGCAAGCACCGCACCGGTGATGAAACGCGCGGCGTCGCTCGCCAGGAACAGCGCGGGACCCACGAGGTCCTGCGGCGTCCCCCAGCGGCCCATCGGCGTCCGCTCGAGAATACCGCGATTCCGCGCCGCGTCCTTCTGGAGCGCTTCCGTGAGCGGCGTCGCGATCCAGCCCGGCGCAATGGCGTTCACGCGAATATTGTCCTTTGCCCAGGCGATCGCCAGCGACTTGGTGAGCGTCACGATGCCGCCTTTCGAGGCGGAGTAGGCCGGCACCAACCCGCCGCCGAAGAAGGAGAGCATCGAACCGACGTTGACTATGGCGCCACCGTGCCGAGCGAGCGCCGGACGACAGGCGGTCGAAAGGCGCATCGTGCCGGTGAGGTTCACGTCGAGGACCGTCTCGAACGTCTCGATCTCGAACTCGGCCACCCGCCGAATGATACCCGCGGCGTTGATTAGCACGTCCAGACGCTCGAGGCCTGCGCCAAACTCCGCCACCGCGTCGTTGCCGGTGATGTCGAGCGTCACATAGCGGAACCTAGGCGCGGACCAACCCTCCAGCTCCCGGTCCACCCCAATCACTTCGTAGCCGGCCGCAAGGAATCCCTCGGCGAGAGCCCGCCCAATGCCGCCGGCAGCGCCGGAGATGACCGCGAAACGGGCGTCAGTCACGACACGCAACGCCGGTCGGCAGGGCAAAAGCGATCACGGCGCCACTGGGCGACGATCCAGCGATCGATTTTGGTCCATGCGGATCAACGCGACGTTGCGGAACGAGCGCTTGACGTGGGGTTTCCGTCTCCAGCTCTACGGCAACACCTTCGTCCAAAGCGAGGGTCATGAGCATGCCTTGATGCTAGGTTGCGGCATCGCGATGTCAACGACTCGGCAATAGGACCTGCCGCGCTAGAATGGCAGCTTCATACCGGGTGGGAGGTTCAGGCCGCCGGTCATCGCCCGCATCTTGTCGGCGACCAGCGCCTCGGCCTTGCCGCGAGCGTCGCTCAAGGCGGCAACGATCAGATCTTCAAGAATCTCGACTTCCTCAGGCTTGAGGAGGGACGGGTCGATGCGGACCGACTTCACGTCGCCCTTGCCGTTGGTGGTGACTGAAACGAGGCCGGCTCCGGCCGAGCCCTCTACGGACGTTGCGGCGATCTCCTCCTGCACCGCCTGCATCCTCTCCTGGAGCTGCTTAGCCTGCTTCATCATTCCCATCAGGTCGCCAAGCGCCATGTCTCAGTTTTCCTCATCGAACGGTTGGTCGTCGGTTGTCGGGGCATCCATTGCTGTCGCCGCAAGGGGCGGTTCTTCCCCTGTTACGCGCACGTCGACGATCTCCGCGCCGGGAAAGCGGGCGAGCACCGCCGCAACCAGCGGATCGCTGCGAGCATCATCGACCAGCCGGTCGCGAGCGGCACGCCTTGCCTCGGCAATCGTCGGCGTTGCCGCCTCGCGCGCTACTGCGATCATCCAGCGCCGGCCGGTCCATTCCTCAAGCTTCCGCGACAATTCGCCCACAACGCCCTGGTCCGCCTCGGACGTCAGCGCGAGCTCGATCCGGCCTTCCTCGAAGCGTACGACGCGAACCATGTGCTCGAGAGCGTGTTTGAGCTTGAGTTCGCGCCGCAGGCCGGCCTGCGCCACAAGGTCATCGAATGTGGCGAGCCGCAGTGTCGGCTGCGTCGGCGATGGCGCGGGACGCGGCGCCGATTCTGCGCGCATCATCCCGCCGCCGGCAGCGAGACGAGGGCCGCCATCGCTGCCCATCGGCCGCGATGAAGCGGCAGGCATGGACGGCGCATCCCGGGTCGGGCCGCCATCTTTCAACGCGCGGAGCGCCTCGTCCGGCGTCGGGAGGTCGGCGGCATGGGCGATGCGGACAAGTACCATGTCCGCGGCGGCGAGCGGCCGGGTCGCGGCCTTCGCCTCTTCGATGCCTTTGAGCAGCATCTGCCAGGCGCGGGCAAGGACACGGACCGAGAGCTTCGCCGCGAACTCCCTGCCGCGGGTCTTCTCCTCTTCGGTCAACGCGTCGTCGTCGACGGCGCCCGGCGCGAGCTTGAGCCGGGTCACCACATGAGTGAACGCGGCGAGGTCCTCGAGGACGATCGATGGGTCGGCTCCGACGTCGTAGAGCCGGCGGAGATGGCCAAGCGCGCCGGCAATGTCGCCGCGCATCAGGTCGTCGAAAAGGTCGATGACGAGCCCGCGGTCGGCGAGGCCAAGCATGGCCCGGACATCATCGGCAACGACTGTGCCGGCGGAATGCGCAATCGCCTGGTCGAGAAGCGAAAGGCAGTCCCGAGCCGATCCTTCCGCCGCCCTGGCCAGCATCAAGAGGGTCGGCTCATCGATGGCGATCCCTTCCTTGGCGGCAATGTCGCGCATCAACTCGCAGAGCCGCGAGGCCTCGATGCGCCGAAGGTCGAAACGCTGGCAGCGCGACAGGATGGTGACCGGGACTTTCCGGATTTCGGTCGTGGCGAAGATGAATTTCACATGCTCGGGCGGTTCTTCCAGCGTCTTCAGCAAGCCATTGAAGGCGGCCTTCGACAGCATGTGGACTTCGTCGATGATGTAGACCTTGTAGCGTGCGACCGCCGGCTTGTAGCGCGCCGCCTCGGTGATCTCGCGGATGTCGTCGATGCCCGTGTGGGAGGCGGCATCCATCTCGATCACGTCGATGTGGCGGCCTTCCATGATGGCGGCGCAGTGCTCGCCAAGCTCGTCCATGTCGATGGTCGGCCGGTCTACCTTGCCTGGAATGGCGTAATTCAGAGCCCGGGCGAGAATACGGGCGGTCGTGGTCTTGCCGACCCCGCGGACGCCGGTGAGCATGTAGGCCTGGGCGATGCGACCGGTGCGAAAAGCATTGGTCAGCGTCCGCACCATCGGCTCCTGGCCGATCAGGTCGGCGAAGCTCTGCGGCCGGTACTTCCGCGCCAGCACGCGGTAGGCGCCGGCGGTTAGCGTCTCCTGAATGCTGCCGTCCATCGCCTCGTCACTAGCGGTCGAAGCCAACTGCAAGGGCCGGAATGCGAACCCTTCACGCCATCGGCCATGCCCTTGGAGAATGAGGAAGCCGGACGGACGACCCGCGCCGAAACTCGTTAGGGCTGCTTCCTTCCGGACCTGACCCGGTTGGCGAGGGGCGCGTCCGCCGCCGGCTTCCCAAGGCACCATATCATAGCCCAACAAGGCGATGGCAAGGGCGCGCGGCGAGAAAGGCGGCTAGAATGGCGAATGGCCACAAGATTCGCGCAGCCCATGACCGATTTCCTACTCGACCCGAAGCTTGAGGCCGACACCGTTCCGGTGGCGGACCTCGCCCTTTCTGCGCTCCGGCTGGCCAACGACGCACGCTTCCCCTGGCTGATCCTCGTCCCGCGACGAGCGGACGTTAGTGAGATCATAGATCTCGCCGACATGGACCGCGCCATCCTGTTCGACGAGATCGTGCTCGTGTCACGCATTCTCAAGACAGTAACCGGCTGTCACAAGCTCAACGTCGCCGCGCTCGGCAACCAGGTGCGGCAGCTTCATGTCCACGTCATTGCCCGTCTCACCGACGATCCGGCCTGGCCGCGGCCGGTCTGGGGCAGTGGCGAGGCGATTGCCTACGAGCCCGCAAGGCGCGATAGACTGATCGCGAAAGTTCGCGAAAGCTTCCCACCGGAATAGTCTGCCGAATCATGGCCAGCTTCTTCGACGGTCTTCCGGAAACGGAGCCGAGCACTCTCCACGGCTTCGCCGGAAACCGCATCGACCGGCGGAGCGAGAAGCGTGACGACGGCGCCGTAGCGGCCGCCCTCGCCGATCCTGAGGCACGTCTCTATCTGTTCCAGGGTGACAAGGCCGTGCTGAAAACGGGAAGCACGCCGGACCCGGTCTTCACGATCGCCGAAGCCGACGCGCTTTCCGCCAACCGGGCCGCCATCATTCTTCTCGGTTGGACGGATTCCGGCCCTCGCCTTGCCGTCACGCTTCCCGATTCCACGCCGCTCGAAACGGGTGCCTTCCGACTTGTCGATCTCAGGTCCCTTGCCATCGAAGGCTCGATGACGCCCGGCGACCTTGGCGCCATGGCTCAGGCGCGGAGCCTTTGTCACTGGCATCTCCGCCACGGTCATTGCAGCGTCTGCGGCGCCCCTACGGTGATGAAGATCGGGGGCTACCGGCGTGACTGCCCGGCATGCGGCGCGGAGCACTTCCCGCGCACCGACCCGGTGGTGATCATGCTCGCCATTGACGGAAACCGCGCTCTTCTCGGCCGGCAGGCGCGCTTCGCGCCCGGGATGTATTCTTGCCTCGCCGGTTTCGTCGAGCCAGGTGAGACGATCGAGGACGCCGTTCGCCGCGAAACGCAGGAGGAATCCGGCATCCGGGTCGGCCGCGTCCGCTACTATTCAAGTCAGCCCTGGCCGTTCCCGTCCTCGCTGATGATCGGGTGCCACGCGGAGGCCCTCTCGACCGAGATTCACCGCGACGAGGCCGAACTCGAGGATTGTCGCTGGTTCGACCGCGCGGAGGTCAAGTCGATGATCGCGGCAACGCATCCTGACGGCCTCAAATGCCCGCCGGGCATCGCCATCGCCAACCGCATCATCAGGGCTTGGGCGGAGGCGACTTGAGGCGGCCGCAGGTCGTCCCCACCGTTGCTATGCAGCGACTTCCTTCATGAGCACGACGCTTTCCTGCTCGTTGGGGTCGGTCCGGGCGATTACCGCCTTCGCCGGGGCGGAGGTCGGATTGTAGGGCTGATGCGGGACACCCGCGGGGATGTAGATGAAGTCGCCGGCGGTGACGCGGTCGACATATTCGAGCTTGGGCCCGTGGCGGAACTCCGCCGTGCCTTCGAGCATGTAGATCGCGGTCTCGTGGGACTCATGATAATGGGGCTTTGCCTCGGCGCCCGGCGGCATCTCAAGAAGATGCATGCAGATCGCCTTGGAGCCCGCCGACTCCGCCGAAACGCCAGCGAAATAGTCGAGGCCCTGCTTGCCGTGATAGGTCCCGCTCCCGCGGATCACCTTGCATTCGGGCATTGTCCTGTCTCCTGTCGCCGCGCCATGACCTACGCGTCTATAGCTCAGTCGGTTTCGTCTTCGTAGCCGACCATATGGAGCGGCTTCGCCGCGACGCCATAAAGCTCGCACCAGCGGACTAGCGCCTCCTCGCGGCCATGCGTCACCCACACTTCGCCGGCCCCGAGCTCGGTGATCGTCGAGGTCAACTCGTCCCAGTCGGCGTGGTCGGAAAGAATCAGTGGCAGCTCGACATTGGCCTGCTTCGCCCGCTGGCGGATGCGCATCCAGCCCGAGGCGTAGCTCGCCACTGGATCGGGGAATCGCCGGGCCCAGCGCTCGGCGATCTCCGACGGCGGACAGATGATGACGGCCCCGGCAAAATCGCCCTTCCGCCCGGTCGCAACCGTCGCCGGGGCGAGCGGGCCAAGCGCCACGCCCTCGGACTCGTAGAGCTGGCATAGGCGGTCCATCGAACCGTGAAGGTACACGGTGCGGTCGTAGCCCTGGTCGCGCAGCATGCGGATCACCCGCTGCGCCTTGCCGAGGGAGTAGGCGCCGACGAGATGGGCGCGATCGGGGAATTGGGCGAGCGACGACAAGAGCTTGCCGATCTCGGCTTCCGCCGGCGGGTGGCGGAAGACCGGCAGGCCGAACGTCGCCTCCGTGATGAAGATATCGCAACGGACGGGGACAAACGGCGGGCAGGTCGGGTCGGCGTGACGCTTGTAGTCTCCAGAGGCGACGATGCGAAGCCCGCCCGCCTCAACCACGATCTGCGCCGAGCCGAGGACATGGCCGGCTGGCTGAAAGGTGACCGTCGCGTCGCCGATTCGCAGCGCCTCGCCGAAGGCGACGGCCTGTGTGGTCCCGGCGAAGCCCTCGCCGCAGCGGACGGCCATGATGCGGAGCGTCTCGCGCGTCGCAAGTACCGCGCCGTGGCCGGCGCGGGCGTGGTCGGAATGGCCGTGGGTGATCAGCGCCCGCTCCACCGGACGGATCGGGTCGATGTAGAAGCCGCCGGCCTTCGAATAGAGACCGGCCGAAGTCGGGCAGAGGAGTTCTTCGGGGCGCATCGCGGGAAACATAGGGCTGGCGCCTGCTCCGTGCGAGGTCGCGCGGACGCGGTCCCTTTTCCGGACGCGTGGTGAGCGGGATATCGCGCGCAGAACAAAGCGTGGACGACCGCCGCTTGGCGCGGTTAGTGTCCTCTCATGAACACTCTGGTGCGCAAGGCAGCCGCAACGGAAGCCGCGCTGCCGACGCCATTCGCCGCGTGGTTCGCTGCCCGTGGGTGGTCGCCGCGACCGCACCAGCTCGAGCTCCTCCGGAAAGCGCGAGCCGGGCGTTCAACGCTGCTCATCGCGCCGACCGGGGCGGGCAAGACGCTCGCCGGGTTCCTGCCGACGCTCACGTCCCTATACGAGCGCCCGCCGGCCAATCGACCGGAAGGGCGCGGCATTCACACGCTCTATGTCTCCCCGCTCAAGGCGCTCGCGGTCGACATCGCGCGCAATCTCGAGGCGCCGGTTCGCGAAATGGGTCTCGCCGTATCAATCGAGACGCGGACCGGGGACACTCCCCTCCACAAGCGCCAGCGCCAGAAGCTCAGGCCGCCGGACATCCTGCTCACGACGCCGGAGCAGGTGGCCCTCCTCCTTTCGGCAGCCGACGCACCGCGGTTTTTCGCCGACCTCGAGACCTTGATCCTCGACGAGCTTCACGCCTTGGTCACGAACAAGCGCGGCGACCTCCTCGCCCTCGGGCTTGCTCGGCTGCGCGCGCTTGCCCCTCGTCTCAAGACGATCGGCCTTTCCGCGACCGTCGCCGATCCCGATGCGCTCAGGGGGTGGCTGGTGGGGGCGGCGCCACCCACCTCCCCCTCTAGGGGGGAGGTCGCCGGGCGCAGCCCGGCGGGAGGGGGCAAAGTCCTGTCTTCCGGTTTTATCACCCCGCCCCACGCCACCGGGGCGACCCTCCCCCGCCAGGGGAGGATCGAGGGACTTCCTCCCCTTGCCGACATCGTGGTGGTCGAGGGCGGGGCGAAGCCGGAGATCACGATCCTCGATTCGGAGGAGCGCATCCCGTGGTCCGGGCATTCGTCGAAGTACGCAGTGCCCGACATCTACGAGATCGTGAAGCGCCACAGGATGGCGCTCCTCTTCGTCAACGTGCGCTCGCAGGCGGAGCTGATCTTCCAGGAACTGTGGAGAATCAACGTCGACGGGCTGCCCATCGCCCTCCACCACGGGTCGCTCGATGCGGGCCAGAGGCGGAAGGTCGAGACGGCGATGGCGGCGGGAAAACTGCGCGCCGTGGTGTGCACTTCTACCCTCGACCTGGGGATAGATTGGGGCGACGTCGACCTCGTGGTCCACATTGGCGCACCCAAAGGGGCATCTCGGCTCGCGCAACGGATCGGCCGGGCGAACCATCGGCTCGATGAGCCATCGCGGGCGGTCCTCGTTCCAGCCAACCGTTTTGAGGTCATCGAGTGCCGCGTCGCGCTCGACGCCAACTACCTGGGCGCGCAGGACACCCCGCCCATCCAGCCGGGGGCCCTCGACGTCCTTGCCCAGCATGTGCTCGGGGTTGCCTGCTCCGCGCCGTTCGACGCCGACCAGCTCTATGCCGAAGTGACGTCCGCCTTTCCCTACCGCAGTCTTGACAGGGCCACCTTCGACCGGGTGGTCGATTTCGTGGCCACGGGGGGCTATGCGCTCCGCAGCTACGAGCGCTTCGCCAAGATCAGGCAGGGGCCAGACGGATTGTGGCGGATCACGCATCCCCGGGTCGCGCAACAGTACCGGCTCAATGCCGGCACCATCATCGAGGCGCCGCTCCTCAATGTGCGGGTGGCGCGGAGCGCCGCGGCAGGGTTCGCCGGACGCACCGGGCGCGCGCTCGGCAAGATCGAGGAGAGCTTCATCGAAGCGCTCTCCCCCGGCGACACCTTCCTCTTTGCCGGACTGATCCTCCGCTACGAAGGGATGCGCGAGAACGAGGTGATCGCCACCCGCACGGCGGACGAGACACCCAAAATCCCGATCTATGCCGGCGGCAAGTTTCCCATCACCTCATTCCTCGCCGACGGCGTCCGCTCGATGCTCGCCGATCCCAAGGCCTGGGGGAAGTTGCCGCCGCAGGTCGCAGAATGGCTGAGGATCCAGAAGCGCCGCTCGCTGGTGCCGAAGCGCGACCAACTGCTTGTCGAGACGTTTCCCCGCGGTGCACGGACCTACATGGTCGCATACCCCTTCGAGGGGCGGCTCGCCCACCAGACCCTCGGGATGCTGCTCACCCGGCGGCTCGAACGGGCGCGGCTCCGGCCCACCGGCTTCGTCGCCACCGATTATTCGATCGCCATCTGGGCGCTCGGCGACCTCGGTCGCGCCTTCAGCCGCGACGAGCCCAGCCTCGCGGAGCTGTTCGCCGAGGACATGCTCGGCGACGACCTCGAAGCGTGGATGGCGGAAAGCTACCTGCTCAAGCGCATGTTCCGGAACACGGCGCTCATCTCCGGTCTGATCGAGAAACGCCATCCCGGCCGGGAGAAGTCCGGGCGGCAGGTCACCGTCTCAACCGACCTCATCTACGACGTGCTCCGCCGTCACGAGCCGGACCACATCCTTCTTCAGGCGACCTGGGCAGACGCTGCAACCGGCCTCCTCGAGGTCGCCCGGGTCGGCGATATGCTCTCGCGCGTCCGCGGTCGAATCGTGCATAAACGGCTCGATCGAATCTCCCCGCTCGCCGTGCCGGCGATGCTGCAGATCGGCCGCGAGGCCGTGGCGGGCGAGGCCAACGAGGACGTGCTTCGCGAGGCGGCGGAGGATCTGGTGCGGGAAGCGATGGGCGATGACGCGATCTGATGGCCTGCGGGCTTGGGCGACCTCAACCTTCCCGCAGCGGGGAGGTTGACCTCCTTGATCGACCTCTGAGACAAGACGCCGATGGCTGCGATCTCGACCCGGCGCGTAGAAGCAGCACCCCAGCCCACCCTTGTCGGCGTGGCAGGAGTGGTGCTCGAGGCGTTTGCCGAAGGTGCGCTGTGGTGGGCCGACCGGCACATGCTGATCGTCGCCGACCTGCATCTCGAAAAGGGTTCGTCCTACGCGCGGCGCGGCCAGTTGCTGCCGCCCTATGACACCACCGAGACGCTTGCCCGGCTTGGGCGACTCGTGGCGCGGCTCGAACCGGCGGTGGTGGTTGCGCTCGGCGACAGTTTCCACGACGACGACGGTTCCGCGAGGCTCCTCCCGCGCGACCTCGACATGCTCCGGACTCTGCAGCGCGGGCGCGACTTCGTCTGGATCGCGGGCAATCACGACCCCGGCCGCCGGCACCGCCTCGACGGAATCCATGCGGACGAACTCGCCGTCGGCCCGATCGTCTTCCGCCACGAGCCGCGTCCCGGCGCTGCCGGCGAGATTGCCGGGCACCTCCATCCGTCGGCGCGCGTCGCCGCGCGCGGCAAATCGGTGCGTCGCAAATGCTTCGCCGGCGACGGCCACCGCCTGGTGCTTCCGGCCTTCGGCGCCTACGCCGGCGGTCTCAACGTGCTCGACCGCGCCTTTGCGGGTCTGTTCGCGATGGCCACGTTCCGGGCCTTCGTGCTCGGCGAGGAGCGGGTTTACCCCGTCGGCCGAAAGGCGCTCCGTCCGGACTAGTCGCGGCGGAAGATCACCCCGGCGAGCCATCCGGTGAAGAGCGCGAGCAGCACGCAGGCGAGGCCGTAGAAGAGCGCCTGGTTGTGAGAGGCCTCGTACATGAACTGCTCGAAGCCGACCTTGGTGACGTTGAGCGTCGCTTCCTCGCGGGCGAGGAAGGCGCTGCCGGAGAAGAGGAAGACCTCGACGGTGTAGCGGCCGTCGGGCGCATTCGACGGAATCCATGCCGCCGTGAGGAACACCAGCTCCGAGGAGCCGATGAAGTCGACCCCACCGGCGAACTCAGAGTAAAGGCCGGCCTCCTTGCGGAGGCGAATGAAGGCGTCGCGGAACTCCGGATCGGTTCTCGCTTCCGCGGCCTCGGCGACCTGCAGCGGGATATTGCGGAAGCCGAGGCCGAAGCGACGAAGGAGCTGCGGCGTCGCGATCTCGTCAAGCGGCCGGGTTGAACTCAGCGCATAGTAGGACGGTGCCGCGGTGAAGGTTTCCGAGCTGCGGTTGACCCACAGGAAGAGAAGCGGCTCCTTGCGCCGCGCCACCACGCTTTCGACGGGACCTCGCACGAGCACCGCTACGTCGTAGGGTGCGGCGCGCGAGACCGCCGCCGCGTCGCGCTCGATGACGCCGAAGACGGTGATCGCATCGCCGGTGAAGTCGGAATCGATGCGGATGTCCATGGTCGAAAGAGCAATGGTGAGACGTTCCGCGGCGGCGGGGGCGGTCAACAAGGCAAGAGCCACGAGCGTCGCGCCGAGCCGCCTCATAGAGGGCTCCCCGAGAGCGTGGTGAGCGAAAACGGTTCGTCCGGCGGCGTCACCAGGCCGAAGAAGAAGCGTGCGGCGACGGCGAGCACGAGGATCGCCAACAGCGCGCGGAGCTGGTCGCCGCGAATGTTCTGACCTACCCGCGCGCCGAACTGGGCGCCGATCACGCCGCCAACCATCAGAATGATGGCGAGCACGATGTCGACCGAGAAGTTGGTGACGGCGTGGAGGATGGTCGCGACCGACATGGTGGCAACGATCTGGACCAGCGACGTGCCGACGACGACGTTGGTCGGCACACGCAGGAGATAGATCAGCGCCGGCACGAGAATGAAACCGCCGCCGATGCCGAGCAGCGCGCCGAGGAAGCCGATACCGACGCCGAGCGCCACGACCGGGATCGCGCTGACGTAGAGCTTCGAACGCTTGAACCGCATCTTGAGCGGAAGGCCGTGGACCCAGTTGTGCTGGCCGGGCTTGCGGAGCGGCGCCGGGCGTCCGCGGCGCGCATTGACGATGGCCCGAACCGACTCGGTAAGCATCAGTCCGCCGATGGTGCCGAGGAAGGTGACATAAGAGATGCCAATGATGAGATCGAGCTGGCCGAGCGAGCGCAGGCCGTTGAAGACGAGGACGCCGAGCAGCGTCCCGACCATGCCGGCGAGCATCAGCACGGTGGCGAGCTTGAGATCGACCATGCGCCGTCGCCAATAGGAAAGCGCGGCGGACGCAGACGACGCGACGATCTGGCTTGCCACCGTCGCGACCGAGACGACCGGCGGGATGCCGGAGAAGATGAGCAGCGGCGTGAGCAGAAAGCCGCCGCCGACACCGAACAGGCCGGACAGGAAGCCGACCGCTCCCCCCATGCCGAAGATGATGAACATGTTCACCGACAGTTCGGCGATGGGGAGGTAGATGAGCACGTCGGGACGCCGGTCGGGAACGGGTTCTGGGACGCGCGGCGGTTGCGCGGGGTTTGCTGCGATAAACGCTCCTACGCCTCCCGCTGTCAACGCGAGAGGCGCCGCCCGCCTGGCCTTCCTGGCGCGTCAGCCGGCCCCGCCGGCGAGCGCGGCGACCAGTGAGCGGTCGATCCGTCCGTTGCTCTCGAGGCCGGCGCTCGCCTGGAAGGCGCGCACCGCCTCGCGGGTCTTCGGTCCCTCAACGCCGTCGGCCGGGCCGGGATCATAGCCCTGCTCGGCAAGGAGGGTCTGTATCGTCCTGACCAGCGCGCTCTGATCCTCGGCGGTCAGGCCGTCGGCCGCCTGGCTCCCCGCATCGGAGGGGAGCGTCACGGTATTGGCGATTGCCGGCGGCGACTTCGGCCGCCATGCCTTGACGGCGGCGCGGGCGATCGCGAGCTGATCCTGGTCGAGGAGTGCCGCCACCTCGTCACGCCGCGCGGCGGCATCCTTGTCGCCCGAGAGCGCGGCGATCGCGAACCACTTGTAGGATTCAGGCAGGTTCTCCCGGGTACCAAGGCCGCGTGCATAGACAACACCGAGATTGTACTGGCTATCCCGCACCCCGTAGTTGGCCGCCTTGAGGAACCAGGAGATCGCGCCTTTTGGATCGGGCGTTCCAGCAGCGCCTTCGCTGGTCAGCACAGCCAGATTGTGCATGGCGCCGACGTTGCCACGGTCAGCCGCGCTCCGGTAGAGGGCGACCGCTTTTGCCATGTCCTTGGCCACGCCCTGGCCTCGCTCATAGAGGCTGCCCAGCCGGTACTGCGCCGGTGCCAGGCCGGCGTCGGCGGCACGCTGGTACCAGGCCGCCGCCTGGGCGAGATCGCGGGCCACGCCCTTCCCTTCCGCATAGCGCGTGCCGAGCTCATAGGCGGCGGCCGGATCGCCCCGCTCCGCGGCCAGACGGATCGGATCCAGTCCGCCCGCCGTGGACGGGGCCGTCGTAGTGCTCCCCGTCACCATCGTGTCCTGAGCAGCGAGGGCCATGGCGCTCGTCGCGTCGGTGCCGGGCGGCACCAGCGCGGTCTCGTCGAGCCGCGGCACGGCTGCGCGGGTTGACCCAGGCGCGGCCGCCGGCGCGGGGGCAGCGGGGGGACGATGAACGATGATCGCCGGCGGCGGAGACTCGACGGGCACGACCTCGGCCATCTCAACCGGCGGCCGGCCTACGAGCTGAAGCGCGCCGATGGCGAGAACGACCGCGGCGGCCGCAAGGAGAAGCGACCGACGGCGCGCGCGGATCGCCTGACCAATGCGGGCAAAGGCGCTGTCCCCGGCATCGGGCCTCACCACCGTCCGGTCGCCCACACCAATGCCGGTACCGGCATCGGCCTCGGCGACCGCAGCCTGCGCGGCGCGGCGTGCCGCTGCAATGAAGTCGGCGCGGCGGCCGGCGGGCTTGTCGCCGGCGCCGGAAGCGTTTCTCGCCAGTTCGCGGACGGCGGCGAGGTCCGGGCGCACGGCACGCGGGATCGGCGGCTCCCGTGCCGCCAGGATATACGGCCGCGCGGGCGACGGCGGGGCGGCAGGCGGCGGGGTGGCGGCCGGCGGGACCGGCTCGCCGATCGCATCGATCTTATCGGCCACGCCGGCAACGGTCGCCTTGAGCGGATCCTCGCCCGATCCTGCGGGCCGTTCACCGGTGTTGACCAGCCGGCGTATCTCCTCGAGATCACGACGCAGCGATTCGACGAGATCGCGATCGCCGCCGCTCGCCGCGAATTCGCGGACCGCATTGCGCGCGGCAGCGCGGGCCGCCTCGATCGATTCCCGACGGCCCTCGACCAGGCTCACCTGGAGCCGCACCAGGTTCTCTTCAACCTGCTCCAAGGCCGCGGCGCGCGGGGTGGTGCGGGCAAGCTCGGCAGCCAGCTCCTCCACGCGGGCCTCGATCGCGGCCAGCTGCCGGGAGTCGGCATCGTCGCGCGAGGCGGCGGCGACCCGGTCGGCAAGTTCACCGATCTGCCTCTCCAACGCCTGCGTATCCTGCGGCGCCCGCACCGCCAGCTCGGCACGGATCGCGGCGACCTCGCCTCGGACCGCATCGATCGCGGCCATTGCCTGGGGCGCGCGGAGGGCAGCCTCAAGCCGGGTCGCCAACGCCTCGATCCGCTCCTCGAGGCCCCGGACAACGCCCGACGAATCCCGCCGGGCAATGTCCTCAACCCGGTTCTCCAGCCGGCGGAGGATCTCGGTGTCGCTTCGCCCGGCCTTTTCCAGCCCGTCGACCCGGAGGCGGAGCTCGGCGAGACCGGTCGCAAGCGTCGCCACCGCGGCGGGGTCGATGTTCGTTCGGGCGGCGGCGAGGCGGTCGACGGCGGCGCGAAACTCGTCGAGCGCCGACGCGACTGCCGCGGCGGACGCCTTCTCGGC